>CAYOQO010000001.1:0-1925 GCA_964406135.1 uncultured Pseudomonadota bacterium
AAAAAAATAAAGGATGAATCAAGAGTTTTTCAAATTATTAAACTAAATCTGGGTAATTTGAAAAAATTCCATCAACTTTAAAAGTTCTCATGATATGTGCAGTTGCAGTATCATTTACAGTCCATACAAAAACAGGATATCCTGCATCATGTGCTACATTGACTAAATTTTGAGTAACAGCTTTCAAATCAAGTCCTATAAAATTTGCACCGTAGTAAAGTGCTATTTCTGCAATGTTTGAAGGTGTATTTTTCCAAGAAAATAAAATTCCAGTTTTAATTTTTGGACATAATTTTTTGAATTCAGCTACTTGATTGTGATCAAAAGAAGAAATCACAAAATCTTTTTCTTGCCAGCCATTTTGAAGGTATTTTTGTAAAAGTTTTGCAACTGGTTCTGCTGTGCCAGGGCCTTTTAATTCAATATTGATTGGAATTTGACGGTCAATTAATTCTATAACTTCTTGAAGTGTTGGAATTTGTCCTTTGTCTTTAACTTTCAATTTTTGTAAGTCGCACAAAGACATTTCAATCACCTTACCAAAACCATTGGTTGTTATGTGAACATCATCATCATGAGTAATAACCAATTCGCCCGTAGCGCAAACATAAACATCAAGCTCGACCATGGCAACATTTAAATCAAGGGCTTTTTGAAAGGAAAGTAACGTATTTTCAGGTTCATAGCCACACGCTCCACGATGCCCAATGATCATCATGTTGCTTGCAATATTGCTCGTAAAAAATGTTAAAAATAAAAAATATTTTAATGTTTGCTTCATTTGTAATCTTTATAATTGATTATTGAAAGGACAATTCATCATCGTTAATGGTTGCCACATAACCACTGGCTAATTTAATGGTAATGCAATCATTTGTACTTAATTCTAATTGAAGTTTTTGAACAAACAGTAATAATTCTTCATATTTGTGTAAATATTGATTATCCATGCTAGGATCTGTAGTCAAAATCTTATATGAATTCTGTAAAATTTTATAGGATAAAGGGATAGAACCTAAAATGGCAGCATCGTTGATAAGTTCTAAAATAATTGTTTTGTTTGTTATCTGGTTATTATAGGTAGTAGATTTATTTGTAAGGGCTATTATAGCTATTAAACTTACCAACCAAATGGCGGATTTTTTTAAATCAGAGCAAGATTGCTGATCCCATCTGTAATTATGTTCAATTTGGTTTATAGTAAATTTTAAAGTTGCAATTAAATGATCTAATAATTTGTTTGGTTTATATCCTTTGGTACTATATTGCGATAAGAGTAAAGCATCTTGAATTGCTTCTTCTAATTCTTGCTCAGAGTATTGTTTCACCTGTTTGATGAAATCATTAAATCGATTATCGAATAATGGTCCTATTTCGGAAAATACATCAATGATTGGATACCATTTGATCGATTCAAATATTTTAGGTTCACCAACGAGTAATATTCGAGATAATTCGGTGGTATAATACCACCTGTGAATAAGATTACCATTCCATTTCTCTACAAAGCTAAAGATGTGCTTTCCTAATTTTTTGTCTAAATCTTTATTGTGCATATTCTGTTCAAGTTTTTGAATAAACAAACAATGTGATATATTTTGAAAAAAACAACAATATAAAATGATGGTTGATATGATTTTTTTATTAAACATATGTTTTATCAGTACTGAATGCATCACAATATTCTGGAAATTCTTGATATTCTGGAGGAAGGCCGAGGTTTTGTTTTTTATTCATGAAAATTATTGGAACATGTTAACAGGTTTTGTTCGTTCTTGAGCATATTTTAATCTTTCTTTGGTGTTTCCAGAATTTAACCATTGTTCAAATCGTGTTTCATATTGTTTTCTTAAAATACCATAAAGATCTTGTTGCAATTTAGATCTTGGTGCATTTTGGGATGATGATATTCCTTCGATAGTCAC
>CAYOQO010000001.1:2025-26724 GCA_964406135.1 uncultured Pseudomonadota bacterium
CATGTACTTGTGCAGGTTTTTCAGGAGTTGTTGGTCTGCTTTTTATTATTTCTTCAAATTCATTTTTTTCTTTTTCTGTAAGATTCGGGAATGATTGATTAAATGGGAATGTCGAATATCGTCTAGGCTTTTCGAAAAATACACCACTGGCAGATAATGATAAGCTTGAAATTATAATTAAAAAAAAATTTATTTTCATGATTTTTCTAATGGATAAAATATTAAAAATTTAAATAAATTTATAACAAATTGACTTTATTGTAAATATTAAAAAACATTAGATCACAACTTGAGTTATTATATTTTTAATTTTTTTGTAATAAAGGCTTGGTGCTTTTCAACAGCTTGATTGACCACCTTTTGAACTAAGTCGTGAGTGATTGCGCAAGGGGTTAAAGTATCAGCATCAGTTTTTAAAGTATTTATGATTCCCTCAAGATCACCAGCTGATAAACCATTTGTTGCTTCAGCAATTTGTTCAATTTTGCTTGCAGTTAATATGTTTTTAACAGATTGAACAAGTGTTGCTTCGTTTTGTTTTAAGTCCATTAAAATAATATCTATATATAAATTTAAAATTTTAATTCGTTCTGTTTTTTCAGGAAGTGGTAATTCAATCAAGTCATCAATACGACGATGCATAGCAGAATCAAGAGAGTCTTTATGGTTTGTTGCAAAAACAAGCATAAATTTATTACTTCTTGTTCCCGTATAGTTTAAGAAGTTGTTTAAAATTTGATAACCTCTACTTTGAGGATCCATATTTTCACGCATTGATAAAAAAGCTTCAGCTTCATCGATAAAAATTAAAAAACCATCGCCTTTATTTGCCCATGCAAAAAGTTGATCAAGTTCTTCAATTCCTTCACCATCTTTAAATTTTGAAAATGAAGAACCGCTCATTGATACGTATTCAAGGCCAGAACGTTTTGCAAGCTCTGTGGCAAAAAGTGTTTTACCAGTACCTGGCGGACCATACAACATTAAATTTCGATATTTAACGTTTGTTGAACCTTCTTTAATTTTTTTATGAATTGTTTGTGTTACTTGTACAATATTTTCCAGTCGTTTTTCTAAATCTGGTGAAAAGATCATAGGTGTTTTTTCTGGTTGAGATTTAAACCATGAGGTAAAAAAACCTTTTTTTGATGAAGAAATGATTAATTTTGGGCGTAGCCATTGACGTTCAATCATTCGAAAAGTCATGGGAATTCCGTATTGAGCCGTAAAATAAAGAATTGCAGAGGTAAGCAATATTATTTGAATTTTTGACAGGTTGTTGAGGATTCCGTTGTTAAAAAATCGGTTGATATTGCGAGTATTAAAATCTATGGCAGCATTAGCAGCTTTTTGAGCATCACCTTTATTATCAAATGTTTCTTGAATATGCGTTAAAAGCTTTTTAAGTTCTTCACCTTTTAAAGAACCACTCAGTCCTTTTACAATGCTGTTTAAAAATTCTTGAGTTGTTTCAGGCGAGGAATGTCTGAGTTGTTTTCCAATTTCAGTGCCCATACCTCGGATGAGTGCAGCACCCATTTGTTCCATATCTGCATTGTTTTGATTAAACAAAAAGCTTGGCATGATTAATGATGATTGGATCATGAATAAACTTAATATTGAAAAATAGATCCATTTTGACTTTTTGTACATAAAGCCCCCATAAAATCGAACAGTATTGCCCCATAATACTAGTTTATCAGGGTGAAATGTGTATTGCAAAAGGGATATGATGTTTTATTATGATTGCTTGTTTTTGTGCTAAAGGCACGTACTGAAAAAAATCATCTGAAAAGACTGGCTTGTCATTCATTTGCATCGCAAATGAATGGCGGTAAACATTGGGCACACTTCGAACTTTTCGTTGGTCAAAATTGAAAGAAATGTTGCAATTAATTGTGGTATCAACAGTTTAGTTGTATTTTCAATCCATGCAATAATTTGTTTTGTTATTTTTTATCAGCGCCATATTCAATTAATAACTTTATTATTGGATGATTATCTTCACACATCGAAAGACCTGATAAAGCTGTATAGCCACCGTGATTTTTTATATGTACGTTAGCTTTATGGTCAAGCAACAATTTCGCGAGATTTATTTGATGATTGCAGCAAGCGTTTATTAAAGCTGTATTTCCACTGTTGTCTTGTGCATTTACATCAGCACCATAATCAAGTAATAATTTTGCAATATTTATGTGACCTCTGTCGCAAGAAATCATTAAGGCTGTACGATCATATTTATCTTTTGCGTTTACGTTTGCATTATGTTTGAGTAATAATTGCACAATATCTTCATAACCATTATCACAAGCCTGCATGAGGCCTGTCCAATCAAAAAAAGAATCATCTTTTGAATTTATATCAGCATGATGATCAATAAAAATTTGGACTATTTCTAGTTTGCGACATCCAGCAACAAACTCTTTTGGGCCAATTTGAGCACCATGATCAAGCAACAAGTTGACTATTTCTACATGTTTTTGCTGTGCGGCTGTTTTTAAGGCTGTATGACCTAAACGATCTTTTGTATTTACATCAGCTTTAGAAACAAGCAATAATTTAACAATATCGACAGGACCATAAAAAGAAGCTTTTGTTAAGGCATTGGCAAACTCATGAGCATTTAAATTTGCTCCATGATCAAATAAAAATTGAATAATTTCTATCTTGCGACTGACTATAGCTGCCATAACAGTTTCGCTGTTGATTTGAGCGCCATGAGCAACTAACAATTTCACTATTTTTGTATGGCCTTCATGAGTTGCATTTTCTAAAGCCGTATGCCCAAAATTGTCTTTTATTTCTAGATCAGCACCATAATCAAGTAATAATTTGACCATGTTTATATTGCCTTCATAAGCAGCAATGCTTAATGCAGTCAGACAATCTCCAGGAAATCTTAAATTTACATCAACACCAGCATCAAGTGCGTGTTGAGCATCTTGTACTTTGTTTTTAATAATTGCCTTCATGAAAGCGTTATGAGTAAAACTTGTAGTTGTTAAAAATAAAAAGGATAAAAGAATAGATTTTTTAAACGAATAGTTAAACATTGAAAATAACCCCCTAAGAAACAAAAAAACCATATAATACTGAGTTTATCAGGGTGAAGTGTGTATTGCAAAAGGGATATGATGTTTTATTATGATTGCTTGTTTTTATGCCAAAGGCACGTACTAAAAAAAAGCATTTGAAGAGACTGGCTTGTCATTCATTTGCATTGCAAATGAATGGCGGGATTGACGGGACTCGAACCCGCGACCTTTCGCGTGACAGGCGAACGCTCTAACCAACTGAGCTACAACCCCGTAATTTTTGGCAAAGCCAAAGAAATTAAAAAGATATCTTTAAAAAAGACTGGCCTGTCATTCATTTGTATCGCAAATGAATGGCTCCTTGGACTGGACTCGAACCAGTGACCTACTGATTAACAGTCAGTTGCTCTACCAACTGAGCTACCAAGGAACAATTTTCAAAGTATATAAAGCACCAAAGGTGCAAAAAAATCCTTTAAAAAGGATGGCTTGCCTTACTACGCTCTTACTTCGTTAAGACTACGTAAGATAGCTTTGTAACGCATACTTCGCATTTACTTTTTATTAATTTTGTATCAATAAAAGTAATGGCGTAAGCCATACGAAGCTGCCCGTTAGGGAGGCGAAGTATGGTGGGCGATACTGGATTCGAACCAGTGACCCCCAGTTTGTAAGACTGATGCTCTACCAACTGAGCTAACCGCCCAACTTTAAACGTATATTTCTAAGATTTTTAAAGATATTGAAAGTGTATCGAATCTGCACAGCAAAGTCAAAGCGAAATCATGAAATTCTCATATTTTTTTAAAATGGTATCTATGATAGACTAAGATAGACTAATTTGAAATATATCAAAAAATATAAAATAAGCTGATTCTTATGAAAGAAATTAAAGAATGAAAAAAGAAAAATTGCATATTGATCCAGAATACGTGATTGATAGTTCTGGAAAAAAAACGGCTGTTATTTTAGATGTAAAAATTTTTGAAGCAATGCTGGAATATGTTGAAGATGAATATTTTGCAAAAGAGGCACTTGCAAGACTCAAAGAAGATGATGAAGTTTTAGATTTTTATCAAGCAAATAAAAAAATTTTAGATAAAAATTTTAAAAAAAAAGTATCTAAAAAATGATTTCTTTTCAATCTTATACACTTGAAATTTTAAAAAAAGCTCAAAAATCAATTGATGAACTTCATGAACCAGAGCATTCAAAAATTGTAGTAAAAATACAAGATAAAAAATTGTTGTTAGTTATTTTAGTTGATCATCGAAGTCAAGTTTACAATCGATTACGTAGAATGTTTTAAAAAGGTTTTTTATGGCAAAATTTCAGGAATATTTAAAAAATATCTTTTGGATCATTTTAATTTTACAATTTGCACCATCAATTTTTAAGTCTTTATCAAAACAATGGTCTGACCATGTTGAACCAAAAAATAAAATTGGGTTAGTTCTCATAAACTGTGTGATTAATGGATCAAGTAACATTAACAAACAGTTAACTAAATTATTTAAAGATCCAGAAATTAAAGCAATTTTGATCAAAATTGATAGTGGTGGTGGCGCTGCAGGATCATCGCAAGCGATTTTTCAAGAAATTTTAGATTTGAAAATACAATATCCAAAACCAATTGTTGCGTATGCTGAAAATATTTGTGCTTCAGGAGCATATCAAATTGCTACGGCAACTGATTATATCGTTGCAACTGGAAGCGCGTTGGTTGGAAATATTGGTTCAAGGTTTCCCACTATTTTTAAATTAAAAGAGTTAGCGCAAAATTACAAAATTCAACCGTATACGATTGCTTCAAGTGAGTACAAAGGATGTTTGGACCCATTTGCCGATTTTTCAGATGATCAGAAAAAAATGCTTCAAGTCATGGTTAATGACTGTGCAGATCAATTTGCTGTGGATGTTGCAAAGCAACGTCATGTAAGTATGGGCAATAAAAATTTGTGGGCTGAAGGTAAAATTTTTACCGGTAACGAAGCGCTTCGTTTAAAATTAATTGATGAAGTAGGAAATCAAACAGCAGCAATCAATTTCATTAAAAAACAGATTTTGCATGCAGATCGAGAAATTGAATTTGTTCGAATTCCAGGACCTTCACGATTTGAGCGATGGATGCATCCTGAAGCTGATGAAGATGATGACATGGAATGTCGTTTGGCAACTTCATTGTGGCAAGGATTGTTCAATGTTATGCAAAATCAATCAGTAAAATTTTAAAGAATTGAATTTTGTCCCAGAAATTTTTTCTGTAAGTGCAAAAATTTAGATGCAGGAATTTGGCGGCCTTTGCTGCTTTTTTCTAAAAATCCTTGTTGTAAAAGATACGGTTCATACACTGACTCAATGGTTTCTTTATCTTGGCCGGTGATTGATGCCAAAGTTTCCAGGCCAACAGGGCCACCATGATAATCAAACATAATTTTTTTGAGTATTAAATTATCAATTGGTGTTAAACCAGATTCATCTATTCCAAGAGCCATCATCGTGTCGGTAACAACTTGCAAATTTGCAATGTTATTATTTTTTACTTGAGCAAAATCTCGAATTCGTCGTAAAAATTTTTTTGCAATTCGTGGTGTACCGCGCGAACGAATTGCAAGCTCTTGTGCAGCATCAGATTCCATGGCAATGTTTAAAAATTTTGCATTTTGTAAAATTACGTGGGTAAGTTCTTGACTGCTGTAAAAATCCAATGCTTCAATAATTCCAAATCTGCTGCGAAGTGGTGCAGAAATTGCGCCACTTTTGGTAGTTGCACCAATAAGTGTAAAAGGTTGCAAAGGAAGACTAACGGTTCGAGCACCAGGTCCTTGGCCAATGATGACATCAACTTTAAATTGTTCCATAGCTGTGTACAAAATTTCTTCAATGTGTGCAGGTGTTCGATGAATTTCATCAATAAACAAAATATCATGCTTGCCAAGTCCTGAAAGAATTGCAACCAAATCCCCAGAACGTTCAAGCATAGGACCGCTGCAAATTTTGATTTGTACTTGTAAAATGTTGGCCATAATTTGGCATAGCGTTGTTTTTCCAAGGCCTGGAGGTCCAAATAACAACATATGATCAAATGCTTCATCGCGAGCTTTACATGCTTGAACGTAGACATTTAATTTATCTTTTAATTTTTGTTGTCCAATGTAATCATCAAATGTTTGTGGAATAAAATCATATGAAGTTTGCTCTTCAGGAGTTTGAGAAATGAGTTCGAGTGGATTAATATTTTGATCATTCATGATTTTATTTCAGTGATTTATGTGTTTTGTTGCAATAATTTTAGATATACTAAGGAAAAATTAATCAAGAAGCTATGGGGATTTATGAAATATTGTATATTTTTGATATTACTTTTGGGACAAAAAACAGATTGCTCATCTCGACTTTGTATTTATGATCCATCGTCTCAAGAAAAAAAATTTAAAAATTCTTTGCGTCGTTATGATTCATCAAAAGATGTTCGATTGAATGATAAACGGCCAAGTACATCATTGCCATTATTGACGCAAAAAGCATTGCAAGAACATCAAAAAAAAATTACTTCAAGAATTGTTTCTCAAGTACCTATTTATAAAAAACAAAATCCGGTTCCTCCAATTATTTTAGATCAATTAAAAAATGAAGAGCGTAAAAAATGGACTCAAGATCCACGTTATGCTCAATTTATGAAATAAAATCTTGTGAATATCGTTGGCAGGTAACACTGTTAATACAACCTAAACTTGCAAAGCTGGTCCAAATGTGGGTGATTCCATAACTCATAAAGGGAAGTGGAATTCCTACGACAGGCATCAAATCAAGTACCATGCCAATGTTGATCATGGTTGACAAAATAATGGGAATTAAAAGTCCAAAGCACATGAGTTGAGAATAAATTGAAGAAATGGTGATGATCAAGCGCATGAGTTGTAAAAATAAAATAATGTAGAGTGCGATAACCAGCAGTGCACCAGCAAATCCTGTTTCTTCACAAATTACAGAAAAAATAAAATCAGTTCTGCTTTCAGGTAAAAAAGACAGTTTGTTTTGAGTTCCTTGTCCAATACCTTTACCAATAATTCCTCCAGAGCCTACTGCAATTTTTGATTGTTCGATTTGATATCGCTCTTTGTTGCGATTACCTTCTCCTAAAAAAACTAAAATTCGTTTTTTTTGATATGGTTTTAAAATAGTCCATGAAATTGGGGCTGTAACTAAAAAACATAAGGCGCTTATCATAAAAAATCGAGTTGAAAGTCCCATAAACCACAACATTAATGATCCTGAAATAAGCAAAATTAAGGCAGTTCCTAAATCCGGTTGTTTTACAACAAGTAAAAAACTAAAAATAATGACAGCAAGAGGAATGCTATAGGTTATTGGCTTTGGTTCTAATTCTTCATGATCATTTAAAAAATAGTAGGTGATAAACATGGGGAAAAAAAGTTTTGCTAAGTCAGATGATTGAAATTTAATTAATCCTAAATTAATCCAGCGTTGTGCTCCCATACCCACAGAACCTTTGACCAATGTAAACATTAACAGTCCTAAGGTGAAAATATATAACCAATATCCAGTCCGACAAATGGTTCGATAATCAATAAAGCTGCAAAAAAAATAGATTAAAATTCCGGTAACGATTCCAAAAAGTTGTTTTTTAAAAAACATGGAAACAGAATCACCTTTGCAGGTAGTGCTAAAAACAAAGCAAAGACTAAAAAGACATAAAAAAATAACAATAAAAAGAGAGGTCCAGTCAAAATAACAAAGGTAACGTCGATTAACAAAAAACATGACGTCCTTATGGTTTTAAAATTTCTTTAAGATACATTCCACCAGCATTTATAGATCCTTCTGAATTTTCTGGATCAAGTTTATCAAATGGTGAAAAATGAGTACTTCCTGGTAAAAAGTTCCATTCACTATAAAATTCAGGATCATTAGTGTGTGACCAAAAATATATTCCTCTGACATCAACATTTTTATCACGTGCAATTTTGCAAACATGGAGCATCATGTCGATAAAAGCTTTTTTCTTTTCAGGATCTTGAGTATTGCATCCAGTTTCGACAATGTAAATAGGTTTATTGGGGAATGCTTGATGTGTTTGTAGGATAGTATCAAGAGCATCTTGTTCATTAAAATTATCGGCACAGTTGTTGCCTGTTGGAATCCAACCATTAAAATAAATTGCTGGGTAGACACTGAGTGCTATTCCATCAAATTTATCTTGATGTGGTGTAAAAATTCGTACAAAGTCGCCATTATATTTTCGATCTGCAAGGTAGCAAATAAATTTTTCAAGTGCATACCAAGGTGAAAATATGCTGTGATAAGGTTTCATAGGTTTCCATTGATGTGACATTAAAACTTTTATGTTTGGATTAAATTCTTTAATTTTTTGACATGCAAGCACTTGTGCTTTGTTGATATTGTCCAAATATTCTGCTTGTGACATGTTACATGAAAATGGCGGCAGCGTGCCGCGTGTAACACGATATGAAAATGCTACCGGCTGTGAAATGGGGCATACGTGAGTAATATTGGGACATGCTTTAATAATTTCAACAAAATAGTTTGCAAACCACTCTGCATGCTGCGGTTTTTCAAACAGATCAGGAATTGCTTGAGGATTTCCATAGTGATGTCCAAATAATAATGCATTACCAAATTGTGCAAAAAATTGCGCTTGTTCTTGAATTTTTAAAGGATCAATTTCAGTTGAATTTGGCTTTAAAACATCAGATGCTTCAGCTGAAACTCGATACGTTGCAAGATCTGAATTTGTGCAACCGATTTGATTTTTAACCCCTAAATAATTGATTTGGGCAATCATTGCTTGTTGGTGAGCTGGGGTTAAGGTAATTTTTTTTCGAGGTTGTTCGATAAGTTGACCATCGCATGAAGGGCAACGAGTTAATGTTAATTTTGATGCATTTTTTTGTGCTGCAGCATCATGCACTAAAATTGAAATTAAAACTTTATCTTTTTGTAAGTCTAGTTTGGTTGGTTGAATTTCTGTGTTGCATTGACAACATTTGACATTGGGAAGTGCTCGTAATGTGTAACCTATATGATCTTTGTCTGTTAAATAGGCATAAGGTTCATTTTTTTGAGATAATTTTTGAAGTTGCTTGCTGATTGCATCAGGATGGCAGGTGTTTTGACTATCATGTGTTTGAGACATTGCGCAACCGAAACTGACTGCAAAAGGAGCAGTTTTATTCAACTCTTGATAGGTGTCTCGAGCAGGAGGAATTGAATCTGTCCAAAGGCTTGTACAGCTCAAATGCAGGGTAAAAAATAATATTAAATTTTTTATTTTCATAGTGTCAATATCCTACCATTTTATATAAAAAATGCATCAGGATTGGGTAATTTTAAATCGTGAGTTGCCAAGCTTGAAAAGTTGATCTGTTCTTCTGGTGTGAGCAAATCATAAAGCATCTGATAATAAATTTTAAAAAATGTCGTAAAAAAAGTTTGAATTTTGATAACACTGGTTTTGCGAATTTGAGTAACATGAGCAAATACAGATTCAATATCTTTGTTTGTTTTTGCGAAATATCCAGCAGCTTCTTTAAGATGACAATTTTTAAGTTCTGGCGCATGGCCTAAGGTTTCAAACATAATTTTAACATCAGAAATGGTAGCAATTGCAGAGCTAAATTCTTGTTGTAAGCAACATAGTTGTGCCGTAATTTCATGTTGTTGCTTACCCCAAATCATGAGCGAATGTTTTAAATCCTGAATTAAAATTTGCGTTGGTTGCGGATTAATTGAAATGATGCGTGGTGCAATATTTTTAAGTTTTTCAAAAATAATTTGAAATCTGTTTTGTGAAAATTTAATTGCTTCAAGAGCTTGTTCCAGCTTGTTGGAATTATTATGAATTACTTGTAAATTTGTATGCCATGAATCATTGAGTGATGGGGTATAAATTTTTAAAATTTCTTCTTGCATGATCATTTTTGAAAGCATCATTATGCAAGATTCTTGAGCAATTTGGTAACTGAGTAAAATGACATCGATAAGAGTTTGAAGTTGATGTCGATCTTGTAGTGTTTGAATATATGAAATTTTCCAATTTTCTGCATGTTGATGAATATTTTGTTCGTAATCGGTGCTGGCATGTGCATGAAGTGAAAAAAACATCAAAAGTATGACGTGTTTCATGAATGGCCCTTTTCAATTTTTTCTGAAAAGCAGTTGTTAACTTTTTGCAGCATATTGATTTTGAAAATATTGCAATAAAGATTGATAGCGTTGTGAAGAATTGGTTCTTTGAAATTTTTCTTGAAAAGATTTTTTGGTATTTTCATGTTTTTTGAGATAGGCGCAAAATTGTTGAATTTTTTCATTGATGGTTACCGATTTAAATGATCTGAGGTAACTTACTCCAAGCTTGTGTTGTTCTTGTCGTGTTAAAGGTTTTTGATTTGTTTTCAATGGAAATTCTGAAGATTTGAGTGGAAGGTTATGTTGCAAACGGTGTAAATTTTCTTGGGTTAATCGAGCAGATGTTTGAATAAATGAGCTAAAAATGCAAAAAGTTATGATAAAAAATTTAATTGATAGTTTCACGAAAGCAATTCCTTATCCTGCAACTAGTTTTGTTGTGAGCAATAATTTCTTGAAATTGTATGCAAAAAAGAAATTATTGCAATCGATTTTCTATCAAGGTTCTATTGAATAAAAGAAATATTTTTTATCTTTTGTGAAAATATTAATTATTTCAGATTGTAAGGTGTTAAGTTGGTTAATTTTGATTCTTCAAGTAATGGAAACTCTCCTTTTTGACTAAGTTCTTTCGTTTTTGCCATAGTTTGACGCACATCAAGTTCTTTTAAAAGTTTTGCACCTAAAAGTTCTTGAAATTCTTTTTCTTCAGCAATTTTTCGAATAAAATCACGATTGTAGTTAGGAATATGTGCAAGTAAATTTCCTGATTGTTTATCAAGATTATTCATTTCTTGGAAAAGATCATCAAGCTCTGAAATTTTAAATGTTTCTGATTTTGTCCAGGAAGAAACGTCTTTTTTTAGCAGGTCAGATATTTTTAGTTCAAGACTTTGTTGAAGTATTAAAAATATTTTTAGTTCAAGATTTTGGACAACAAGATTGTGCTCATCATCGTCAGGAGTTTTTGTGTGAGCAGGGCAGCATTGATTATGCTGAGCAGCCTGAACAAATGGTTCTAGGTCTTTGTTTGAAAAGTATCCTAGGGTTGTTGTTTTGTTGTTGTAATATTTTATTTGAAGAATTTTTAAACATGTTGGGCACGTTATATGAGTTGCTGCAAAAGTGTCTGCATCATGTTCATGAATAAGCCATGAAAGGTTATTAACTTGTAATTTTGCTTTTGATAAAAGTTCTTTTGAATAAAATTTTAAAATTTCTGGTGAAGTTGCATTATGTAAATTTTGTAAATGATGTCGGTACTCATGAAGTAATAAAAAATATTGCAAGGTAGGAGAATTTTTTTGAAATTGTTGATATACAATAATACATTGCTCTTTATGATAATAACGAGCGAAAATATCATCCGCTGGTTGTTCTTCTTTTTCTTGAATGACCGGGATGTATTTGCCAGATGGTGCTTGTGTGTCTTGAAAGTGCTGTAAAGCGAGATTTTCTGATGAAGTATCATCAATATCTTTTAATAAATATTCCATCGAATTAACGAATGATATATTCTCAAACATTTTTATTTGAGCGCTCATTGTGTTTATGATGATTTGAGATGTATTTTCTGTATCATTTTGATAATCTTCCCATATTTTTCGATATTCTTGAAAAGTCTGATTTATAGCTTGTTGTTTTTGAGGGGATAAAATTTTATAACGGTTAACAATATTTTGATGAGCGTTATATATATTTAATTGTGTTGGATTTTTTTTCTTAAATTTATTCCATAGCGATGACCAACTCCATTTTGATGCCTTTGAAGCAGTTTTGTTCATGGTCCATGTTTGATTGACAAATAAAAGACTGCAGAAAAATATAAAAATATATTTTTATTTCATAAAAATTCCTTAATTTTAAAATTTTCATAAATTAAAATATTAAAAACATGATCAAAAAATCTATAATTTTGTTTTAAAAAAAAATTTAATCAAGCGATGCAATAGTTAGGTTAATGATTTTGTTGTTGATGAAGCATCTGAATTAAAAGTTTATGAAATTCTTGCTCTGTGCAGGCATCAGGATAATGAGTGCATGATGCTTTATCATCAGGCAAAATTGAGAAGTTGCCCCAAGTTGATGTTTTATGAGGTGTTGAAATTTCAACTGAATCTTCTCTTGGAGATGGAAACAGTTCCCAATCGATTGAAGTAATTGATGTATTGTCAGGTGATGTGTTGTCAGGAGTAACTGCTTTGCGATCTGTTTTTGGTTCTGTTGCCGCACGAGTAGGAATTGTTTCAGCGTAACTTGAATTTGCACTGTTTAATGGTGTGTATACATTGAAGGTTCCATCAACTGATTTTATTCTTGGATAAAATTTTGTTGATGTAGCTTGTTTTTTTTCTTTTAAAACTTTTTTTCTTAAAAGTGATGATTTTGTTTCTGCGTAAGCAGGAAAGTTTGGTTTTTTAGAGCTATAAAAATTAACGTATGTTCGAGATGAAGCTTGAAGTGTGATTGTAGGTATTGAAAAAAGGATTAAAAGAAATGTTGTTTGTTTGAACATGTTGAAATCCCTAAAATTGAAAAATAATAAAAAATCATTGAAAGAATCGGCCGTGCCATACGAAGCCTTGGCGTAGCATGGTCGGGGCGGCGAGACTCGAACTCACAACCCCTCGCTCCCAAAGCGAGTGCGCTACCAATTGCGCCACGCCCCGACACAGAATTTTTTTTATTCAAAGAAATTTTTTGTAAAAGATACTTACAATCTATCGATTTTTTCGATCTTTTCAATTCATTCTTTTCAATTCATTTTTTATTAAGAATGAATTGCGAGCAATTTTTTTAAAGAATGGCCTGCTATTCAGGTACTTTGTAACTAAATGGGGTGAGCGGTGGGGATTGAACCCACGACCCCTAGAACCACAACCTAGTGCTCTACCAACTGAGCTACGCTCACCACATAAAACATTGACCATTATACGATGTTTACGCAAAAAATCAAAATAAAATATGCAAAATTAGATTATTTGAGTTTATTAAAAAAGAGTACTATGCAGAACAAATTTGAACAACTGGTACATTTTATCATTTTTGTTATACTTCATTTTATGAATGAAATTAAAATTGTTGGTGCTCGTGAGCACAATTTAAAAAATATTTCCGTAACAATTCCCAAAGACAGCTTAGTCGTCATCACAGGTCCTTCAGGGTCAGGTAAAAGTTCGTTAGCCTTAGACATTTTGTTTGTTGAAGGTAAGCGACGTTACATGGAGTCTTTGTCTTCTTATGCACGTCAATTTTTAGGCATTTCAGCAAAACCAGATTTTGATCGAATTGATGGATTGTGTCCTGCAATTGCTATTGAGCAAAAAACTGTTGGTCATAATCCACGATCAACAGTTGGAACTATTACTGAAGTTTACGATTATTTGAGAATTCTTTTTGCTCGTATTGGTGTGCCACATTGTTCACTGTGTGGAAAAGAGATTAAAGCATTTAGCGCAAGTCAGATTGCTCAGTATGTTGTACAAACCTATGCTCAAAAAACCGTAACCATTGCATCTCCGGTCGTGCATGAACGTAAAGGTGAATTTAAATCTGAAATTGCAGATCTTTTAGGTAAAGGTTTTTATCGATTTGTGATTGATGGGCAATTGCACAAAATTTCGCATGTCAATCAAATTGAGCAGTTGAATTTAAAGAAAAGTTATAAACATTCTATTGATGTTTTAATTGATAGTGTCACGATTAATCAAGATGCTGATTGTTTAGCGCGCGTGTCTGAAGCAGTGCAAAAAAGTTTTGATTTTGCTGATGGTCTTTGCAAAATTCAAGTTGATGGTGAAAGCAAATTATATTCTTCAAAGCGTATGTGCCTTGATTGCCAAGTTGGATTTCCAGAACTTGAACCACGTTTTTTTTCATTTAATTCTCCAATTGGTGCATGTTCTGCCTGTGACGGTTTAGGAATTGAGCATGTTGATGAAAATGAATATGCGATGTACATGGGACGCAATGTACAAATTTGTCGTCAATGTAAAGGGCAGCGTTTGCACAAGCAAGCATTGGCAGTAACTGTTGGTGGAAAAAACATTTTTGAAATTGGCGATCTTTCAATTCAAGAATCTTTTAATTTTTTACAAAATTTAAAACTTGATGAATTTGAATCTGAAATTGCATCAAGTGTGCTTAAAGAAACCTCACTTCGTTTAAAATTTTTAATTGATGTTGGTCTTGCATATCTTTCACTCAATCGAACAGCTCGAACACTTTCTGGTGGTGAAGGACAACGAATTAGGCTAGCAAAACAAGTTGGTTGTGCTCTTTCAGGAGTGCTGTATATTTTGGATGAGCCAAGCATTGGACTTCATCAGCGTGACAATGATCGATTAATTGAAACTTTAAAATCACTTAAAAAACTTGGTAACACTGTGGTGGTAGTTGAGCATGATTTGGATACCATTATGATTGCAGATCATGTGATTGATATGGGTCCGCAAGCAGGAATTCATGGCGGTATGATTACGGCAACGGGTACCCCGCAGCAGTTGATGAAAAATCCAAATTCTTTAACTGGAAAATATTTATCAGGCAAGTTAAATATTGAAATTCCAAAACATCGTCGCACGACAAGCAAATTTTTAACCATAAAAAATGCTCAAAAAAATAATTTGCAAGATTTAACAGTTTCGTTCCCATTGCATGTTTTGTGTGCAATTTCTGGAGTTTCAGGATCAGGAAAAAGTAGTTTAATTTTTGAAGAGTTGGTGCCAACGGTTGAAAAAGAACTTGCATCATTTCAAAAATGGAAAATTTTTGATCAAAAAAAGATTGATGGTTTAGAACATATCGAAAATATGGTGCAAATTGATCAAAGCCCAATTGGCAGAACTTCCCGATCAAATCCTGCAACCTACATTGGCATTTTTAATCAAATTCGAGAAATTTTTGCGTCAGTGCCTGAAAGTAAAATTCGTGGTTACGGCGTGGGTCAATTTAGTTTTAATGTTGACAAAGGTCGATGTTACAAATGTCATGGTGATGGAACCATTACCGTTTCAATGCATTTTTTGCCTGATGTTGTGATGATTTGTAAAGTTTGCCATGGTAAACGATACAGTGCTGAAACACTTCAAATTATGTTTAAAGGTAAAAATATTTTTGAAGTTTTGGAGATGAGTGCGCTTGAGGCACAAGATTTTTTTGCAAGTTTTAGTTCAATAGCAAAGCGCTTACAGTTAATGTGCGATGTTGGCTTGGATTATATCAAGCTTGGTCAATGTGCAACCACACTTTCAGGTGGAGAAGCTCAACGAATTAAGTTGGTTAATGAACTTGCAAAACGTGGTCAAAATACTTTGTACGTGCTTGATGAGCCAACGACAGGTCTTCATAGTCATGATATTTCAAAACTACTCACGGTGCTTAATCGATTAATCAGTAAAGGAAATTCAATCATTGTGATTGAACATAACCTTGATGTTTTAAAGGTTGCAGATTTTATCATTGATTTGGGACCGCAAGGTGGTGCAGATGGAGGTCAAATTGTGGCTCAAGGAACTCCTGAACATGTTGCTCAATCTAAAACAAGTTTTACAGGGCAATATTTGGCCAAGTTGCTAACTCGGTGATCAAGCCATTTTCTTGGATTTGATGCAAAAAATGTTCATTTTCTAAGTAAAATAAATAAACTTTTTGTGTGTATTCTATTGATTCAATTTTTTCTTTAATATTGTAAAGTTTTTTTTGTTCATCGATAAACAGTTTTTTTGTTTGAGTATAAAACTTGTTGATGAGTATAAAAAATGCTTGATGTTCTTCAAATTCATGATTTTCGCGAATAAGCATTTGTTCGTGGTCTAGGTCAGTTTCATTGAAAGGTGAAGATGGTGTATCGCTTGGAACAATTGATCTAACTAAAGGAACGGGTGCTCCGACTGGAAGCATATGATGGGTTGCAGTATGCCGTTTAATTAACTGTACGTATTGAAGTTTGTTGAATTGTCCTTGAATTATTTTAAGTGCTTCGTGCAGTTCTTGAACTTTGGCAGATTGAAGATTTTTTTGATGCATGAAAGCAATAAGTTCATGTTGGCATGCTTCATGGCTACTTGCTTGAAGATGTGTTTGTGCGATGGTAAGTAACCCAATGATCACGTTTTGATAATTCATAAACATTCCTTGGTTTTAACATGCCATAGTTCAAGGTAGACTAATTGAATGATTAATTTCTAGAAAAATTGTAAGATTGGGCTTTAATTTGAAAAAAAAAGAGGTTTTTGATATATTAAAAATAGGTTAAAATGTTCTTGTATAAGGATTTTTATTCAATGACGTTATCTTCAAAATTGCTCATTTTTTCAACTTTGTTTTTTCCATTTTTGTCAGCGAGTGCTCAAGATCTTTCGTTTCAGCTTTCTAAAGTTGCATTTCCGACAACTGAATTAGTTGATCAGCAAAATAAGGATGCTGATCATCGAGTGTTTAAAAAATATGTTGTTACTTCAAGTGTGATTATTGGTTCTTTGGTTGCAATGTATCTTTTGTATCAAATTAGAGATGCTGCAGCAGTCAATCAAGCAGCGCAATCAAAAATGTGCTATGTGCCAAAAGATGTAGATCCTGCAAAAATACCAGTAGCTTTAAAACCAATTGATGCACATCAAAATTGGTCATCATGGTTTTTGCAAAGTTCAAAAAATTTTAGTCTTGGAGTGGGCAAGCTGTTTGCAGATAGTGGTCTGCTTTTGGTTTCAGGATTGGTCATGCAAGGAGCATGGAATTATGCATCGAACAAATTGAGTCAAGTTTATACTGAAGAGTCAGTTTTGTGGTATGCGTATGAAAAAACGCAAATTCCAAATTTATTCAATGATTTGAAACTCTATGCAACTGACTATGATTTGTTTGCATCACTTCTTTCCACAGAGTTATTAAATCAAGATGCAAAGGCGCAAATGAAAGCTTTTGTTACAGATTTAGTTGGTGCTGCGCACAATCATTTGAGCAACGATATGTTTCGTGATCTTTCATATTTTGAATATTTGCTTCAGGACATGAAGAAAAAATATATTCAAAAAGGTAAAGAAATCGAAAAATTAGAGGAATTCGTAGTTCCTGCAGCAGCAAAACGTCATCGAGCATTAGCTCAAGAACATGCAACTGCATTATTTGCACAAGATTTACATCGTCGTGCAGATATTGCAACAATGTGTGAAGTATTTGTTGAAGAAATGCAAAAATTATTATCGTTTGTTGCAATGCGTGGCGGACTTCGTCAAAAGGCGCGAATTGTTGATATGATTGATGCATCAAATAAGTTTTTAGAACGTATGGAAAAACTTTTAAATAGTACACCAGAGCAGTTGCAGGTGCTGAGCAAGCAAGATTGTGGTATGTTTACCAGTGTGTATGAATATGAAAAGTTATTTTCTGAACAGATTAATTTTTTACACCGTTATTGCAAGTTGACCAACTAAAAAACAAGGAAGAGCTTGGAGCATGCCTCGAGTTTGACGCCATTGATGAAACAATATGTTGCCATCAAACAAGAATATGATGATGCAATAGTTCTTTTTCAAGTCGGTGATTTTTACGAAATTTTTTTTGAAGATGCAAAGCGAGTTTCTCAATTTTTAGGGATTACGCTCACCAAGCGTGGTGAAATTAACGGAGTTCCCATTCCGCTATGCGGATTTCCTATTCATGCCATTAATCATTACATTCCCAAACTGGTCAAAGGTGGTTTTAAGTTAGCATTGTGTGATCAGCTTGAACCTGCAACAACGGGAAAAATGGTAGCGCGTGGTGTAACCAATGTTTTGACTCCCGGTACGCTTATTTCAGAAAATTTGCTTGATGCGAAATCAAATTCTTATCTTTTTTCATTTTTTCCAACCAAATCTGGATATGGACTTTTATTTTCAGAACTTTTAACATCACAACTTCATGCAACAGTTTTGCCGTATGGTGCATCTCGGCAACTGGAAACAGAACTCTTTCGATTTTTGCCGGATGAAATTATTGTACTTGCGAGTAAAGCAATGCAAAGTTATGAAAGCTTTTTTAAACAACGTGGATTTTTTACAACTTCATATCAAATCGATTTTGATCAAGTTTTGATTGATCAGGAAACGCAGTGGTTAAAGCAACAGCTTGATGCTGAATCCTTTCAGCGACTCATGGATCAAAACTGTATGCTTCTTGCAACTATTTTGATGAAAAAATATGTACAAAAAACTCAAGAAAAAGCTTTGTCTGAGTTTAAATCAATTCAGTTTTATGAACCTGATGCATTTTTACTTTTGGATGGCGCAACCCAAAAAAATTTAGATTTGGTAAAAAATAGTTTTGATGGATCACGAGCTCATAGTTTACTTTCGCTGGTTGATAAGGCAGTAACGCCGATGGGTTCTCGTATGATTAAACGTTGGTTGTTGTCACCTTTGATGGACCGAGAAATTATTAAACATCGCCAAGATGTTGTACGTATTTTTATGCAGGATCATGTTTTTTTACAGAAAGTTGAACAGTTGCTTTCAGGTTGTGCTGATATGCAACGAATTGTTGGTCGCATTGCGCTTGAAAAAGCATTGCTTGCAGATTTTGTAAATCTTGGTCAAATTTTAAAAATGTTTCCGTATTTGCAAGCATTATTAATGCTTCAAACATCATCATATTTGCAATCGATTGCGCAAAGTATGAAAGATTTTTCTGCATTGCAAGACCTGTTGTTTGCCTCGTGCAATGATGATGCACAAAATGACTGTGTCATCAAAAAAGGATTTGATGTAGAGCTTGATCGTATGAGAGATTTGGTTGCAAATGCAAGTCAAAAAATTCTGGAACTTGAACAACAAGAAATTGCACGAACAGGTATTAATTCACTCAAAATTCGACATAACAATATTTCTGGATACTATCTTGAAATTACCAAAGCAAATGTGCAAAATTTACCTTCAGATTTTATTGAAATTGCAACGTTGGTAAATCGAAAACGTTTTATTACAAAATCTTTGCAAGAGTTACAACTTGATATTTTGCAAGCGCAGCAAAAATATGGTGCACTTGAAAAAGAGATTTTTGAAAAAATTAAAGTTCAAGTAAAGGTTTATGTTCATGATCTTCGAGCTGCAAGTTTTGCCATAGCGCAACTTGATGGATTGTTAGGTTTTGCAAAAGTGAGTACTGAATTTGGATGGGTTCAGCCGGAATTTCATGATGGTCATGATATTTTGATTCAAGAAGGTAAACATCCGGTTGTAGCATCACTTCTTTTGGAAAAATTTATTGCCAATGATACTGCCTTGACTGATGCACAAAGTTTGTGGATTATCACAGGTCCGAATATGGGTGGAAAATCGACCTATCTTCGACAAGTCGCTTTAATTTGTTTGATGGCGCAAACCGGATGTTTTGTTCCTGCAAAATCTGCTAAACTGCCAATTTTAGATCGAATTTTTACACGAATTGGTGCAGGAGATTTTTTGGCTCAAGGAAAAAGTACTTTTTTAATTGAAATGGAAGAAACTGCCCAAATTTTGCAGTATGCAACAGATCAAAGTTTAGTCATTTTGGATGAAGTTGGACGTGGGACGAGTACCTATGATGGTTTGGCTTTGGCGCAGGCGATTGTGGAATATATTTTTGAAAAAATTAAAGCACGTTGTTTATTTGCAACGCATTATCATGAACTTACCGATTTGCAGCAAATTCATTCAGGTATTGTTAGTTTTTATGCCGATAGTGTTCAAACCAAAACTGGAATTTTGTTTTTGCATAAAATTGTACCAGGAAAAGCTGATGGCAGTTTTGGACTTGAGGTTGCAAAGCTTGCTCATATTCCTCAGCCGGTGATCATTCGAGCTGCTCAAGTGCTTGCTGGATTGGGTCAGGGCGAGCCAAATTTGACAGCTATTAAAAATAATCAAAATTTGACAGGGGCTATGTCGCAAGATATCTTGCTCGTGGATCCTCGGGCAAATTTGATCAAAGAAAAAATTGAAACTATTGATTTGGAGGTTTTGACTTCAAAGCAGGCGTATGATTTGCTCTGGGAATTTAAAAAATTGCTCGAATCGTGAAATTTTTAAATAAAAAAGGAGGTGCTCATGAAATCAATCTGGATAAAATATCTTTTTGCGCTTGCGGTAGTTGGACTTTCTGTTGGTTTATACCAAGTATCAATTCATAAAAATTCAACATTTGCACCGGTATCTGATTTTGAACAATTACAAGATCAACAAATTGGCAATTTTGGATTTTCTGAACTAAATCGTGCTGCTCGTATTGCACAACAAGAACAGGAGTTTCAAGATGCTGATCTTGATATTCCTGTAGTTTTTGAACAGTATGACCAACCGATTGGATATGTACCTGAAAAAAGTTCAAAATCATCGGCCTTGCGATATGATCCAAATGCTGGTTTGGCCATTGATCGATCAAGTAATGCTGCTTCAGCGCAATTGCCAATTGAGTCATATCCTTCATACCCAGAGTTATCATTGCCGTATCCTGATGCATATCATCCATCTTCTGATTTTGGTCCATCAGATTCATCAAGTGCTGGTGATCAAAAATCAAAAACTGCATTGAAATCATCTGGAGAAACGCCAACATTTTCAAAAATAGAATATCCAAAAGAGAATCAAGATGTTGAACAAAAAATAAAATCTATACCTTCACGTACAAAAATTTCAGACTCAATTAAAAAACCTATGGCATATTCAAAAACAAAAACAGAACCTGATCAGTCACAAGCAAAAGATCAACAAAATGCAAAACTTGACGATGAGCAAAAAAATACTGAAACATTAGATGATATTTCAGATGTTGTAGATGAGGATGAAAGTGGTCCATTAAAAAACTTTATGAAAAAATTGTGGAATTGGTGGAAGGGGCATCAACCAGAAGTAGAACAAGAAATTGTGTTACCAAAAGCAGAAGTTTTGAATGTTTTAGATCCTTTACTTGAAGTAACACCTCGTGAAAAATATATTGAAGATGAAGGATTGGCTGTAATTCCATCAGAAAAAGTTACAGAACCAGAAGTTTTATTTCATCCAGTACAATATCCATCATCAGAACCAGTTCAGCCAGCAGTTGTTGATGCAGCTAAAAAAAATGTTTCATATGATCAATCGGTTCGTCCAGTTGATTTACAAAAATCTTTGGGACAGCCTGCATCCTCCCAGCAAAATATGGAAAAAAAAATAGAGCAGCCGCGAAATGAACTTGCAAAGCTTGAAAATACTATTTCAAAAAATAAACCACGTGTTCCAGGATCAACTGGTGGCTTGCGACCAACACCATTAAAATTGAAACAACGAACACCAGATGAAGAATTTGCACGTGACATGGAGCTTTTAAAATTAGAGCAGGCAGCAGAATTTAATGCAATTCCTTATGAATTTAAAAGTGAATCAGATCCGTTTGGTCAACTTTATCTTGTTAAAAATAAAGCGACCGGAGAAGAGTTTATTGGTGTGCAAGAAGAAATTCATGAGTATCTGCAAAATTTACCAGTATTGCAAAAAATACAAAATAAATTGTCAGATTTAAAAAAATATATTCAAGAGCGTCATAAAATTAATCAAACTCAGCCAACTCAAGATTTTGAAAGATCGTCATCTGATGATTATCTGTCTTCAGATCGAATGACTGATGAACAGCGAGTAGAGCAAGCTATAGAACAATTGTTTGAAGGTCCAAGTCGCCCGCAGGTAGAAGATGTAACCAAAGAAATTATGCCATCATCATCTACTGGACCTGTAACATTGGCAGAATCAGCATCACGCATTGCTGCAAGTACTGCAACTGAAGTAGCAGCAATTGCAGAGGGTGGAAGTGCCGCAGCTCGTATTGCAGCAAAATAAAAAACTATTGTTTAGCCTTGCATGAAATATATACCTGCAGGATTCAAGCTGGTAGCGCGAGTTTTCGGTTGATCAGTATGTTTGAGTAAGTCTTGGTAGGCATTGAAAGCTCGATCATGAATGTCCTTGGTAAAGTGATCCATGCCTGGAATTTTTGTTTCCTTTTCAATTGTTGATGATGTAAAAACAGGAGATGGGTTATGAGTGCTTGGCATATTGTTTTGATATAAAAGAACTCCATATAAAACATATGTTTGTTTCTGTTTTTGCACAGTTCCTATTTTTTTTACCAGAGATTTAAAATCTGGGTTTGAAGTTGAAATGTTGTACATAGTTGCAAGTTCATGGGCATCAAATTGAGTCCAAATTGGGCCCGTGGCATAAAAACCATGTTTTTTGTAGTTACCCACTTTTTCTTCAATAATTGCAACATAGGTTTGACCATTAGAAAGTTGTGCAACTTTGTTCATAGGCCAGTAAGTTCCAATCGTTTTATTTTTTGATTTGATATGAAAATTTGCACCAATGACCTGAATACCATAAAGGCTTGTTGTTGGCATTACGCCGCCCATTAAAGGGGTGCTTGATTTCGTATAATTTTGTGTTGAAATTTGAGTAAAAAGTTTTAAAGATGGGATGAGTACATTAGGAGGGGTAGTTGCTTGGTTGTATTCCATGATCCCAACGTACATATCACCGTTGCTCATTTGAGCGGTTTTTGTTTTGGCATCATAAAATTCAAGCTCGTCTACAGCTACATGGACCTTTTTGGTAATTGAAATAATTAAAAGTGCCGCGATTAAATATTTAATAATCTTCATAAAACCCTCCAATTTTACTTGTTTTTGACCCTATTTATAGGTTAACAGGAATGATTGCAGGCTTGCAATGGTTTGATGCAATAACTGGCTTTACAGAAGGCTGATTGTGTGTTAAAATTGTGATTATTAAGGTGAAATTTCAGCAATTTAAAGGTGCCTGTTCATGGAACAACGACAAGATTCATTCGATCAATACGCAATTATTCAAATTGGTGGTAGCCATCAATATCAAGCAATTCCTGGTAAAACTATAGCAATTCAGCAAATTCAAGGTGCTGCAGGCGACAGCGTTGAATTTAAAGAAGTTTTATTGAAAAAAGATAAAGAAAACATTCAAGTTGGTACTCCTTTGGTTAAAGGCAGCGTTAAAGCAACGATTGTCAAACAAATGAGAGGTCCTAAAATTACGATTTTTAGATTTAAACGTCGTAAAAAAAGCAGAGTTAAAAAAGGGCATCGTCAACAGCAGACGATTGTGCGTATCGAATCTATCTAAGATTTTGATATTTTAAAAATTCTTTGAGGCAAGTTGAAAAACTTGCCTCTTTTTTTATTGCTTTTTGTGGTTTTAATTGAGTACCTTAAAAATTAAGTACTATAGTTTTAGGGGGAACTTTATGAACTTATTTTTAATCATATTATTTTTTATAAATTCGATGCCAATTCTAGCTTTGGATGAAAATTTTAACTTTGATACTCTTAATTTCAACGAGGATCATGATTTTGAAAGTCGACCAATTGATTTTAAGAATCATTTTTCTGATCAAGAGCCACCAAAATTTGAAAAAAAACAAAAAGAATCTGTAAAAGTATCAAAATTAAAATTAGAGCAGCCAAAAACAGTGGAACATGTTGGTTATCGCAGCTTTGGATTTCACGAAATCCATGAATTTCAATCGCGACCGGTTGAGTGGGTTAACTTTGAGCATTTTGATGTGGATAAAAAATTGAATATGCAAAAAAAAGAGTATAAAAATATAATTGCTCCTAAAAAAATAGCTAAAATGAAAACATTGCAAGAAAAGCAGTTATTAAAAATTAATCGAGCAAAAGAGATTGAAAACTTGTCACAAAAAAATGAGGCTGAGGTCAATGCAGCGCTTGATCGAATCGTTTTAGATTTCAATTCTTAAATAAAAAAGGGGCTTGTTTTTTATGATGAAGAAAAATCTGTTTTTAATGTTGATATTTGTTGTAACAAATTTTATTGATGCAGGTGATCGTAAAATTTCAAAATTGCCAAAATTTAATCAACCAAAATCAAATATGCCAAAATCGGTGCTTGCAAAAACTCCAAAAATTGCAGAAAAAAGTCCTGAAAATGCATTGCCAAAATTTGATAATTTGAATGATGGAGGTGAAAAAATTGAATCATCGCGATCATCAACAAGTGTTTCTGATGAAGAAAAAAATAAAACAAATGTAAATGTTGATAATTTGCGAATGAATTTAAATAGTAAATTCGATCAAAATAGAAAGGCTTGGAATGAAAAATTATTGTCAAATGTTGATAAATTAGATCAAAAATTAGAAGAGCAAGAAGAAGATTTAGATTCGTTGCGAGAAGAAGCGCGACTTAAATTAAAAATGAGGCAATTGTTGGTTGATCATTTTAGAAATCATTCGCAAGAAGAAGAAAGTGCTCGTTTTGATATTGAACAAGAACAAAAATCCTTAAATAATATTTTTGTGAATCATGCAAAAATATTAGTTAATCATGCAGAAATATTAAAAGATATGAATGAAAAAAATAAATTAATAAAATCTATGCAAGATAGCCTTAAACGGCAAGAGCAATTTAAAAAATTGAAACAATTTAATCTTCCTCAACAAAAAAAACAA
>CAYOQO010000001.1:26824-100399 GCA_964406135.1 uncultured Pseudomonadota bacterium
GCAAGAGCAATTTAAAAAATTGAAACAATTTAATCTTCCTCAACAAAAAAAACAAAGTTGGTATGAGTGGATTAAAGAAAATGTACATCATGCGTTTGGCAGAAATCCACAGCCAAAAGAGATTGATTTAGATACTTTAGAAGATTAATCTTTTTTATTTTTAATAAATTCTGCAATGTCATCATTTTTTCCTGATATTGCGAGTTCATCATCATGCAAAATGGTATAGCTTTCATTGATCGATATAAATTCTTTATCACGTTTGACGCCAATGCAATTGATTTTAAAGCTTGCAAAAAGATCAAGTTCTTTTATTTTTTTACCGACAAAGGCTTGTGGTGCTTTAACTAATCCAATGGAAAATGTTTTGCTGAGTCGTGATAAATTATTGAATGGAGAGCTTAAAGTATCTGCTAAGGCAATTGCGGTTTCTTGTTCTGGACGTATCACAAGATCAACCTTGAGAAGATCTAAAATTTCTTTTTGAGTTTGAGATGTTGCACGTGCAATAACTTTAACATGTTTGAATCGTTTTTTGATGATCGCAGCAATCAAAATTGATTGTGCAATATTTTCACCAATTGCGATGATGGCAACATCAATTTCTTCAATGCCAATTGCTTCAAGTGATGAAGCATCAATAATTTCAGTACGAATTGCTTGAGTTACATAATTTTGAACTGCTGCAATTTCATGTTCATCTGCATCAATTGCCAAAACTTCTGCATTGTGTTCAGCTAAACTTTGTGCAAGTTGTTGTCCAAATCGACCAAGACCAATGATACAAAATTTCATATTTTTTTCCTATTTTTTCTTGTCATCCTGGACGTGATCCAGGATCCAGCAATTTATAAAAATTTTTAACCTAAAATGACATGTTCTTTTGGATACGAAATATCTCGGAGTTCACTAATACGTTTAATACTTAAAATAATTGCAAGAGCTCCAATTCGTCCAATGATCATGGAAATGATCATAAAACATTTTCCAAGTGTTGAAAATTCTGCAGGATCTTTAATTGTTATTCCATTGTTTGAAAATGCTGCAAACGCACTAAACATAATATCAATAAAATTCCAATTGCTCTCTGTGATCAGTAAACAAAATGTGATTAAAGTGATCCAAGATAAGCTGAGTGCGATAATGGCCATTGCTTTGTATACTTGATCATCCACAATGTGACGACCATACAGCATAGCATGACGTTTACCTTGAATAGCAGCTTTAATTATTGCTAAATAAATTGCAAATACACTTGTTTTAATACCACTACCAGTTGAAAGTGGTGCAGATCCGATAAACATAGAAAGCATGGCAAGTACCAATGTTGCCAAATGCACCGTGGCAAATGAAACTAAAACGAAACCGGTACTTTTCATGGCAATACCGGTAAATAAAACGACATATAATTTTTGAGTCCATGGCATATCTGCCAGAGTATGATTTCGTTCTAGCATCCAAAATAGAATTGAAGCAATAAGACTTGTTACGACGTAGGTCCGTAAAACTAATTTGGTATGCCAACTAATGCCTTTGCAGGGTAATAATCGAAAATATTTATTACTAATTTCATGCCATGTAACAAATCCTAATCCACCAATGATCATGAGAAAAATTGTGGTAATAATGATTAAGGGATTGTGATTATATTCAATCATTTTGTCGGGAAATAAACAAAATCCTGCATTACAAAATGAAGAAACAGAATGAAATACTGACATGAAAATAGCTTTTCTTACAGGATATGCTTGCAACATCGTGGGAAAAATTATCAAAGCTCCAACTATTTCGGTGATAGCTGTTAATTTAAGAATAAAAAACAATGTTTGTTTGGTATCTTTAAAGCTTTTAAGTGATAGAATTTCGCTTGCAATAACTTGGGTATAAATTCCCAAATTTGAAAACATATAGACAAAACTTAAGCTTAACGTCATCAGTCCAAGTCCGCCAAGTTGCATAAGGCATAAAATGATCATGTGCCCAATGCATGAAAAATTTTCAAGAGGGGTTGTGGTTAAACCTGTAACCGTGGTCAATGATGCTGAGGTGAAAAAAAGATCAATGAATGGAATTTCTGTTAATCTGCAAACAGGAAGTGCCAGGAGTAATGCACCCAGAAATGTTGATAACAAAAGTGAGAGCAAAATCATATGCTGAGGGTAATATTTTAAAAAATATCGGCCGTGCGTTGCAATCATAGCATTCCTTTTTTTTCAAATAACATAAACACTATCATACTGATTTTTTTCATAAGGGGTCAATGTCTGTTGCCAGATTCTACAATTGTTATCAGGCTGACAAGATTTTTTGCAGATAATTTGCAGTTTGATCGATTTTGATACGCTCTTGTGCCCCAGTATCTCGATGGCGAGCTGTGATGGTTTGATCTTCAAGCGTTTGAAAATCAACGGTAAAGCAGATTGGTGTTCCGATTTCATCGTTGCGACGATATCGTTTACCAATGGATCCAGATTCATCAAATTCAATATGAATAAACTGTTTTTTTAAATCGTGATAAAGTTTTTCTGCAGGTTCGTTAAGTTTTTTGATGAGTGGAAGTACACAAGCTTTGATCGGAGCAATTGATGGATGTAGTTTGAGTACTACGCGTGTTTCGCCATCCATCACATCTTCATGGTACGCATCAAACAGAAGTGTTAAAAATAATCGTTCAACGCCTACAGAAGTTTCTACAACTGTTGGCATTTCGCTCGTGCCAGTTTCTTGATCAAAAACTGACTGGTCTTTTCCAGAATGTTTGCTGTGTTGTGTCAAGTCAAATGTGCCACGATGTGCAATTCCTTCAAGCTCTTTGAATCCAAAAGGAAATTCATATTCAACATCAAAGGTGCATTTACTATAATGTGATAATTTTTCTTGCGGATGTTGATACATGCGAATTTTTTTCATATTTAGGCCAATGATTGCATAAAATGCTTTGCGTTTTTCAACCCAGTAGTTAAAAGCATCCATGCTGGTTGCATCTTTGCAAAACCATTCAAGTTCCATTTGTTCAAATTCTCGCATACGAAATAAAAATTGTTTTGGAGTAATTTCGTTTCGAAATGCCTTACCAATTTGAGCAACACCAAATGGTAGTTTTGTGCGTGATGTCGATACAATATTTTTAAATTGTACAAAAATTGTTTGAGCTGTTTCTGGCCTTAGGTATGCTTTGGTGCTTTCATCTTGAAGTGCGCCCAGGTTAGTTTGAAACATTAAATTAAAATCACGAATGTCGGTCCAAGATTTAATGCCGCATGATGGACATGGTTTTTCAACGTTGATGTTGTCATCATCAGTTCTGAATCGTTTTTTACAATTCATACAGTCAATCATTGGATCATGAAAATTTTCGATATGCCCTGAAGCTTTCCACATTGCCTGAGGTCCAATGAGTGAACCATCAAGAAAGAAAATTTCGCCCAAATTATTATCAATAATCGATTTTTTCCAAGCTTCTTTGATATTGCATTTCATCAAATATCCTAAATGACCAAAATCATAAATTCCATTGATCCCACCATAAATATCGGCAGCTGGGAATACAAAACCTTTACGTTTACATAAAGATACGATTTTATCAAGGGTTACAACGGGATTGGTCATTTCATTTGACATACAATTTTTCCAATTCTTTTCTTTTGAAATCTTGATCAAAGCTTCTGGTCTTAACTGTAACACAGATAGCTGTTTTGTAAATGAAAGGGGCGCTGAAACTCTTGTTTTTTATGATAGAAATAAGTTATTTTGAAAAAAAGTGTTAATTTTTTAGGAAAGGTTTGGGGTATGTTGAAGCGTCAAAAGTTGTTTATGGCTATGGTTAGTTTATTGATAGTTAACTTTGGATCAAATTTGGGTAATGTGGAGTCTGATTATGAACCAAATATCATGAATAAGGTTGATGTTGCAGAGCGAAATATAGCTCGATATCATGCAGAAATGGCGGAACATCAACGAGTGCAAGATTGGGGTAAAAAATCATTAAAAGATAAACTTTCTTCAATTTCTTTGTTTCGAAATCGCAATACTTATTCTGATGCATCACATAATCGTAGTACGGTTAGCTTGAGTGAGGCATTAAAATTCACCTTTGGCAAACGATTTGCTGCTGATGATTTAATTGTAAAGGCTCGGAAAGAATCTTCGGCAAGAGATGTTTTGGATGCACAATTTAAAAAAAATGTAGAAAAATATATAAAGAAACAAGAACAAGATGCTTTAACAAAAAAGCAAGAATTAGAAAAATCTAAAAACAGAGAGAAATTTGCAGAAAATATTGTAAAGGAAAAAGCTCTGTTTGCAAAAGATTTACGTCATGATAATCGTTGGATGGATATTTCAAAAGAACTTATCAGGGATGGAAAAGAGGGAATAAGTTATGATGACTATCAAAAGAAAGTAGACCAGTACGTTCTTGTGTATAATGAAGCTATAAAATTATTAAAAGATGGCTATGAAAATCAAGAAAATCCAAATTTAGATGAATATGCGAAAAAAATCATCACTATGCGTAGAGTATTGCGTAATCAATTTTATGAAAGTTTTGATTTAGCTATTCCACATGAATTGCGTGAATATGGAACGCAAGATAATTTGATTATGCAAGCTCAGCGAAATCTTGCAAAAAGCAAAAGTGATCAGTTAGTTCAAGGCGTGTATCATGATCATACACAATCAATTGATAAGTATTTAACTACATTACGTTTTGATTCAAAATTTATTGAAACTCGCGGTATTACAATTCCTGATCAATCTGAAATTGAGCAGGCTTATAATAAAGAACTTAAAAATTTAAATGAATTAAATCTTGCTGAGGATGTGAAAAATCGAGAGCTTACACGTTTAAAAGAAGCAAAAAATTATTTCGACATTATTTTGCCTTCATATGTAGCTCGAGCTGTTCTTAAGGCAAGAATACGATCATAAATTTTTGAAAGGGTGGGTTTATGTTAAAAAATCAAAAATTATTCATAATTTTTTTAATGTTTTATATTTCACAATCTTTGGATGCTGAAATTCCAGAATTTTCAAGTGATTTGGAATCATATTCAAAAACGTCTCATACATCAATGCTTACTTTTGATGCACGAAATGAAGCTCGAATTGAAGCTGAGCGAAATGAAAATAATCGTATTGATAAATTTAAAAAATCTTCATTTTTGGACAAAATTAAAAGCCTAACTTCAGGTAAAGTTAGTTTGAAAGAAGCATGGACTGGTAAGCCAGATGCTCAAAAAGTTGCTTTAGCTCGAAGTAAGGCTGCTTTTAAAGTAACAGATTTTGAAACTCAAAATAAAATTTTTATTGAAAAGCCAGAAGAAAGTGATGCTGCATTATTTGAAATGCATATGACACCAGAAGAGATAAAATATCAAAAAGAAACTGCAGCGCGTGAAGTTCATATGGAGCGGATGGAAGCAGAACGAAAAAAAGCTCAAGCAGATGCTAAAGCGAAGGTAGAGGCTGAAGCGCGAGCTAAAGCTCAAGCAGAAGCAAAATTGAAAGCAGAGACAGAAATTAAAGTAAAATTGAAAGCTGAAACAGAGGCGCGAGCAAAAAAAGAAGCAAAAATGAGAGCTGATCAAGAAAATTTAAAAAGAATACTTGAAGAATCTCGAGAAAAAAAGCGTCAACAAGAATTAAAAGAACAAGAAGAAAGAGAAGTTAAATTTCAAAAATATTTAAAAGAAAATGAATCGCTTTTTAAAAGGTTAGTAATTAAAAATTTTAAAGAAGAAATAAATGAAAATTTACGAACTATAGGTTTTACGCCTGAGTATATTGATTCTCGTGGTGATCAAATTCCAACAGAGTCTGAAATATCAAAAGTTTATAGAAAAAAATTATTGCAAGTCCATCCAGATAAAGGTGGATCCAAAGAAGACACTCAAAAAGTGATTAATGCTAAAGATTTTTTGATTGATAATTTGCCAAACAAAATCAATGTTATAGTTAATCAGATCGCGCGTAATAATTTTAAATAAAATTTTAACTTAGTAATTATAGCACGGGCTGTTTTGTAAATGAAAGGGGCGCTGAAACTCTTGTTTTTCAACATGCAAATGAGTTATTTTGAAGAAAAGTTTTCATTTTTTTATGGGAGGGTTGGGGTATGTTGAAGCGTCAAAAATTATTAACATTATTTTTGCTTACATTATGGGCTGCTATGGTTGAAGGATTAGGAAAAAAAGTTACTTGGGATTCTGATATGTGGGCTCTTGAATTGCAAAAGAATCGTTTTGGAATGATGGAAAATCTTCCACTTCAGCATCGACAAAAGAAGTTAACAGATAAGCAGCAAAAAAACATAAAGCCTCTTGTAGCACTTGATAAGATAGAAGCTTTTGAGAGTATGACTGAAGAACAATTAAAAGAGGTAATTGAAAAAATTTTTAATAATTCACTAAGTGAGTCCGGTGATTTTTCAGTAGAGGATTTTTTAAAGAGTACTTCCAAACGTTTTTTTGAAGTTGTTTGCTTGAATAAAAAAATATTAGAGCAATATGTCAAATGGTTTAAGGATCGATTCATTTCCGCTATTGGTCAAAATTTGGACAATAAAATTGAAGAAGAATCTTTAGATTTATTGAAAACGCGACTTGGTCTGCAAATTCAATCTTTTTCAAAAAGAGAGATTGCTCGATTAAACAAATTAAAAGAAAGTAAAGAACTAGCAGATTCGAATCTTGAAGCAGATATTAAAAGAGCATTGATTGAAGAAGAAAATTTTCGCCAAAAAGAATTCGATTTTGAGCAAAGGGATTCTGTAGAAAAATCTTTAAGGAGTCCAAAAAGCTCTTCCAATTTTCAAGATTTGGAAATTGGTGGTAATTGATCTGTAAAAACAATCAAAAAACTGCTACAGTGTTAATTCTTAGGGATTTTTAGAGGGGTTAAAAATTATGGTAAGCAAAAAAATTATCATGTTGATGAGTATGTTTGTTGTGTTGCACGTGGATGCATCGCAAAATGATAGTGATGACGATGATCTGTTAGCTTTCGGACCTGTGACATCAGCTCCAAAGCCATCTCAAAGGGCTGTAGCCTTGCCAGGTCAATTAGCAAAATCTTTACAACAACCAGTACAACCGTTTCAGATTCAAAAAATTAGTTTAAAAAATGATCAAATTCCTTCTGTTGTTGCAAGAATTCAAGATGAATTGATTTTAAAATTTACAGGTTTTATGAGCCCTGAACAAGTGCAAGAACTTTTAATAAAAGAAGGTTATTCGTCGTACGATCAAGCAACAATGCAAAAAATTGTCTATGCTATTACCTATAATCTGCAAGATATTGAAGGACTTGCAGATGTTATGTATCAATCATTGTCGCAACGTTCAGATTTTGGATTTAGACCAACTGACAATGTACATGCTCAAGAAAGATATTTGAAAAATTATTTACGAATGAAAAATAAAAGTACTTATATTTCAGATGAATTAACCAAAGCATTGATGCAACGATTTGCGTATGAAAAATTAAAAAAAGATGAATTTTTACAGTATGCAAATGATTTTTATGCTCGAATGATCCAGCATTCTGCCATTGATTCGTTATTGAATATAAAAGATACAAAAGCGCGATTAAATAGTATAAAAAATGTTGTTCAAAGCCATTTTCAATATTCCTTAGATCCTGAAATTGTAAAACTTAGACATAGAGTACCTATAATTATTATTCAAGATAATTTGCAAGCGCAAAAAGATGTACATGAACTTATTGATATGGTAGCTAAAAAAATTGGATTGCCAGCAAAAAGGCAATCAGAAGATCTTGGAAAAGAATTAGAAGAAAGGTTTAAACAATTGAGACCTCATCATAATAAGCAGTAAAAAATTCATACATTCAAAATAATTTTTTAAAATTTAATTTTTAAATGATACGAGCCATTGATTGAAAAATTGATGGCTCTTTTTGTGCTTTCAACTAAACTGAATCATGCTTTGTAATTGTATGACAAAAGAAAGGTGAGTATGAAGGCGTTTGAACTTGTTTTAAGTATCAGTTTAATTATGTTAAGCATTTTTTCTGGATCTTTTTTTTATTCGTGCTATCAAAATTTTGTTCATCTTCAAACATCAATCAATCAACTTGAATATCAAATGATGCAAAATGAAAATAGGTTGTTGCAAGCTGGAATATCGATGGATCATAATCTGCCATGTGCAACTGCCGCATCATCACAGTTGTGGGAAAAATTACAAAAAAATTTACAAAATACGGTTTTGCAATTAATTGTCACAAAAAATGAAATCAATGTGTTGCAACCGTTTAAAGTGCCAAAACAGGGGCAAGATTTAGGTTCTGCATTCATCATAAATTCTGATGGTGAAATTATTACCAATGCTCATGTGGTTAATGGTGCAATTTCGATTATGGTGCAAATGCCTTCATTTGGTAAACACCAATTTGAAGTTGATTTAATTGGCATTATGCCGGAAAAAGATGTTGCGTTACTCAAATTTAAAAAAGAAGATATTGCAATGATTGTTAAAAGTTTAGGATCATTGCCTTATTTGCAGCTGGGTGATTCTGATTCGGTGCATCGATCTCAAGAAATTTTGGCATTGGGCTATCCGCTTGGCCAGCAGTCACTTAAAAGTACTACGGGTGTAATTAGTGGTCGTGAAACGGGCATGATTCAAATGAGTGCGCCTATCAATCCGGGAAGTTCTGGTGGTCCATCACTCAATTGTTTAGGGCACGTGATTGGAATTAATACCGCAATCATTGCAGGGGCTCAAAATGTTGGCTACATTATTCCAATCAATGATTTAAAAATATTTTTGAATGATTTGCGCGTTGGTGGATTGGTACGAAAACCATACCTTGGCGTTTATCAATCAATGGCGACTGCAGAACTTTTAAAAGCATTAAACAATCCATTACCTGGTGGTACGTACATTGTCGATGTGATGAAAGATTCTCCATTGTACAATCAACTCAAACCTGGTGATATGATTTATGAAATTAATGGACTCTCTGTTGATTTGTATGGTGATGTGACGGTTCCTTGGAGTGAAGATAAAATTTCGACTGCTGAATATATTTCACGTTTAAAAGTTGGTGAAAAAGTAAAATTGTTGGTGTATCGCAAAGGTAAAAAAATGAACTTTGAATGCACCTTTGACCGTAAAAAACTGTTGCCAATTCGTCAGATGTATCCAGAGTATGAAGAGCTTGCATATGAAATTTTTGGTGGATATGTGGTGATGCCACTCATGCTCAATCATATTCCACATTTGATTCAAACATCTACAAGTTTGGCAAAATACGGTGAAGACAAAAATCAAAATGAAGAACTTTTAATTATTACCCATGTTATTCCAGATTCTCCTGCCTATCGCGCTCGCTTGAGGCTTGTTGGTTCAATTATTAAAAAAGTGAATGATGTTGAAGTTAAAACTTTGGCTGATTTGCAAAAAGCATTATTAAAATCAGGTGATTTAATTACCATAGAAACTGAAGAGCATATTTTGGTGGCACTTGATAAACAAAAAGTTTTGAAAGCAGAAAACGAGCTTGCACGTAAATATGCTTATCAAATTACCAAAGGTATGCAGCAGTTGTTGGATAAAAATGGAAGTGTGAAATAGGTCATTAACTATTGTTTTTTAATTTGTATTTCAATATAACATGAAAAGATTGATGAAATTGAAATATAAAAGGAACAATATGACGTTGTTGTTACATATTTTATTAAGTACAATTTTTGGTTGTATGCTTTTTGAGCAATCATTGCTTGCAATGCATGCAAGTAAACCACTTAAAATTAACATCAAGCTTTTAAAGGGAACGCATGATATTTCTCCCTATGCTTATGCCCCTTTTTGGGGCCTTGCCGTTATAGAAAATGGTTTAGCGCAACAATGGTATGAATTTTGTCCTAAGCAACAAAATAAATCTATAATTTCGGTAATCAATAATGCATCTCAAGATTTAATAGTTGATAAAGCTTTAGTTTTAAAAATTCTTGCTGAATATAAAAATACAGCGTTACAAGATTTAGTTTTACAGATGTTTCACCTTGCTGGTGGAACATTTACGATAACCAATGCCCTAAATAATCCGGTTCAGCAATTTACACCATTCATCATTGGTAAAATACTTCGTATGGTTCATGATGCAAAAATATATGACGAAGCATTTATAAAATCAGTTGAAGAATTTTTGGTAACTTTAAAACTTAAAGATCCTGCAGGAAAAGATTTTAAAGCTAAAGATTTTCGGCCATTTGCAAAGGCTTTAGCAATATCATTACAAGAATTTGCTCAAGGGGACAAAGCCCCAGACAAAACTTTAAACGTTGTACAATCGGTCCTTTTAGGATTTATGTTGTGCAAAAGTAATACGAAATCTGATTTGGAAGCGTATTTTTCAGGGTTTGAAGGAAAATCGGTAAAATTATCTGATGAAATGTATGATTCTTTAGAATTTACAAAAATCATGGAAAATGAAATTTCTGAAGAATTATTGTTGAACAATTCAAAATTTGCTGATTATGTGTGTGCGACAATATATCAAAATAAATATGCTTCAAATTTGCCAAAAATGGCAACTAATAAGGGTGTTAAGTATCAAGATTATGAATTTACAGATTGTATTGAAACAACAATGTTTAATTTAGCAAATATTGTAACATTTGATGCGTTACAAAAACGTTTGGGATTGAAATTGCCAGAGCATCTGTTCATGAATCCGCAGCTCACGTTGTTTTATAAAGATGAATTGAATAGTAATCCTGGAGAAGTGGACCATAACACTGTTCATCAAAATTGGGTTTCTTTGGTTGAAAATATTGCTGGAGCAGCTTATAACAGAATTGGACTCTCTGTAATTGGAATGAAGCATGCATATATTCAAATTAATGAATTGTATAAAAAAACAATAGCTGGAGCAATTCCTGTTGCATCATTTGATCCACAACTGCCGGTGCAAGAAATTTTGATTAACAATCAATCTTATCAATGTAATGTTGTAAATATTGGCACAGAAAAATATCTTTTAATTCCACAAAGCTATAATTTAATATGTTTTGAATTGATGCCAACCGTTTCAAACATTGTCGTTATCATGAATCATCTGTTTGATTTAAAACTTATTAATACAATAGATGATATTTTTCAACCTGATTTTGCTTTTCAACAATTTAAAAATCTTTGTGAAAAATTTTCATGGAAGATAGATGATACAGAATTACAAAAAATTAAAAATGATCAAAAAACGATGACATTGGATGTAAAGACTAAAGATCAAGATTTATTTCAAATCCATATGTTACATCAAGCTCACGGTTATGTTTCTATTCAAAATGATGCTCAAAGTGCTCGATATTCTCTTGACGCATTTTATGATTGGAAAAAACTTGCTGTCTGTTTAAGTATGGGAACTGTTAGGAATGAAGATTATGGAACAATTTATGAAGCTGGATTGTATTTGTATGATCCTATTTTAAATATAGATCAACGTGCCAATATAATAAAAAAGCATTTAGATTTAATGGTAGAATTATATATGGAATACAGTGATACATATATTGCAGAACTTATTATGAGTATGGCAAATTCAGAAGATAATCATTATCACGATTTTTATATTCACGAGAGAGTATCTATTAACATAGTAAAAGCGATGTTTGTTATGAGCTTTCTTGTGTGTATTAAATATAACAATCCAACAGTTTTAATACAGAATTTACATATATTTTTAAATAAAAAAATATTAAATAAAGATCAAGTAGTATTTTTAATTGAAAAAATTTTAGAATTAAATTATGATCATCTGATTTACTTAAGTTTATGGGAATATTTGGAAAAGTATCATCAACAATTCGATATAGAATTATTAATAAAATGGATTGATCAAGGTATCATAAATAACAAAGCTTCGTTTAAAGTTTGGGGTTTAACTAATAAAATATTAAGCAAAGATCAAATAATATTTTTAATTGAAAAAATTTTAAAATTAAACGATGGAGATAGTATTTACCCCAATTTATGGAGATATTTGGAAGAATCTTATCAACAATTTGATAAAGAGTTATTAATGAAATGGATTGATCAAGGCATCGTAAGCGACAAAGCCTCATATGGAGCTTGGGATTTAGCTAAAATAATACTTAATGAACATCAGCTGTGGCAAAAAATTGCAACATCTTTAAAAAATCGTCAAAATGTGTTGAATATTATTTGGATATCAGCATGGTTGTTTTTAGTAGAATTAATTCAGCAAGGGCATATTTTTAAAGACCCTGAACAAATTGATCAAATAATTTTATGGAGTGATATGTATGAAGACTCTATATCAGGTAAGAAGATGTTAAATCTTATAGATAATTTAGTTAACAATTCACCAGTTTCTGCAACTCATCTACTTAAAATAATTAATTTAATGAAAAAACATGAAGAAGAATGGGCATCTACAGAAGAATTAAAAGTAGCATTTATTGATTTACAGGATAAATTATTAAAAAAAATTCCAAAAAATCAAACAAATCAACAACCAATGATGGATTTTGCGAGAAATGGTACTGGAGCTCTTCATGCAACGACTCCAAAATTGATGCGGTATGATTCTGTAACTGAGCAAATGAAATATCAAAAAATGATTGAAGGTCAAATTCAAGCTCAACAAGCTCAGCTGGAAAGAATATATCGACAGCAAGAAGCAACAACAACAAACATTGAAAATGATTCTACATTTTATCAAATGAAGCAACAACCGTTACCAAAAACATTGCCTTTACAAACACCGTCGTTGCAAAAACCGCCCTTGAGCATGCCAAAAGTTTCAAGTTTAAAAAGAGCTGCAATGCGAGCTATAAAATAAAGGTATGCAGCAGTTGCTCGATAAACATGGAAGTGTGAAATAGGTCATTCTATTGCTTTTGCAAAGAAACGACTATGGTAGTTTCTGTAGCGTTGTAAAATTTTCAGAAAACTAAGATATGGTAGTTTTTGTAGCGTTACGAAGTTTTAACGAAGTAAGGTAAAGAAAAGGTTTTGGTAAATTTTAAAAAAATTGGTATAATCTTTACTGATCTGACCTATGCATTCGCATAGGACTTTCATTGATATTTTAATGCGCCCATAGCTCAACTGGATAGAGTACCATACTTCGCCAAGGCTTCGTATGGCTATCGCCGGATATTTCAACTACAAAAAATAATTTTAGAAAATGTTGCAAAGAAGTATGCGTTACGAAGCTGCCTTACGAAGTTTTAACGTAGTAAGGGCGAAGTAAGGCGGATTTTAATGGAAAAATTTTATGTACTATGTTTATTTTTTAAGATCAATTCATAATTCAGAAAAAACATATATTGGTTTTACGGCAGATCTTAAGCAAAGACTGCAAAAGCATAATTCTGGTGGATCTGTTCATACATCAAAATATATTCCTTGGAAAATGGTAACGTATATTGCTTTTGATTGTGAAAGCAAAGCAAGAGATTTTGAAAAATATGTTAAAGTTGGATCAGGAAATGCTTTTGCAAAGAAACGATTATGGTAGTTTTTATAGCGTTACGAAGTTTTAACGAAGTAAGGCAAAGAAAAGATTTTGGTAAAATTGTAAATTTGTTATACTATTACTATCTGTAATCACAAATCTGTGAATTTTGAAATAAAATTATAAGCGCCCATAGCTCAACTGGATAGAGTACCGGATTTCGAATCCGTTGGTTGTAGGTTCGACCCCTACTGGGCGCACCATACTTTGCGTAAAGCTTCGTATGGCAAGCCAAATATTTATTTAATACTTATTTTTCAATGCCTGATCTCTCAAACTTTGAATCAAATCTTTATTTTGTAAAAATGATCCAAAATAAACATAAAATTCTTCATCATTCCAAATAATTTGATCACCGTTTTGAATTGTGTTGCACGGTTTGCCCATGCGCTCTTGAAATGAAACAATGCGAACTTTATGATCATCAGCATAGGTAGATTCTAAAATTTGATCATTACCCAGGTAGATCATAACATGATCCATGCGCTGTGAATGTTTGGTGATTGATACAAAATAAATAAAATCACATGGTTGCAAATCAGCACAATGCAAAATTTTTTCAGATCGCAAAAACTGTTCATGAGACATACGAGGAAGTTGCAGTCCATGCGCTAAAAAGCTTAAATGTACTAAAGCTGAGCAATCAACACTTGAAAGTCCAAATTCTTCAGATTGTGCAGATCTGCCACCCCAAGAGTACCAATCGCCTATAAATTTTTGTGCAGTTGCAATGATGTTTGATCGTAGTTGATCTGAGGATTCTTGAACTATTGGATTAATTTCATAGATGTCATTTGATTTTACATAAGCAATTGTTTGATCGGGTAATAAAATTTTGTGCCATGGTGCATTTTGTTCAATTGAATATAGCCTGGTACCAATTGAAAGCGTCATAATTTTTTGATGATGTTGATCAAAAAGGTCAGCATGCTTTTTATTAACCACGATGTTGTGAGGTAAAAAATTTAAAATTTGCAAAACATCTTTTGCTTGAATCCAGCCGGGATATCCATGCCATCCAATTGTATTTTGAAAAAATTCTTGTTGCAAGGTGTTGACGCGGTACCAACATTGGCCTTGTTCATCCAAAAATTTTTCATGTGTAATCATATGTTCACCAAGTAAAAGTTGTGTTATTTGCAAAGGATTCGTGACGTCTGATGTTGGAAGTTGAATCTTTGGGTCATGCGCTTGTGGTTGATAGCGTAAGTTAGCAACAGCAACATTGACGACCATGCATGCAGGGTTGATACTCTCTGCTGATAAAAAAAAAGTTAGGCTGCTGCATAAAATGATTTTAATTTTTAACATTTTTTTCCTTGAAAAATGATGAATTCTGACTTTTAAAATATGCAAAAAAATCAGTTTATGTAAACTATTTACTTTAGGGTGGTCAATTCGGTAATCACAAAGAGATAAAAAAGAGTATTAAATTAAAGGGGGATGTATGCAACACTATGATGAAATGTTAGACATTGTAGATTTAAATGATGAAGTGATTGAATCATTACCACGTGCTGTTGTGTATCAAAAAAATCTTTGCTCTCAAATGCGCTCAATTTGGTTGATCATAAAAAATGAACAAGGGCAACTTTGGATTCCTCGCAGAAGTTGGAATTTGCCACAATTACCAGGATATTTGGATGGTTCAGTTGTTGGTCATGTGCGTGCAGGTGAAACCTATCAGCAAGCGCTTATTCGTGAATCAATTGAAGAAATTGGGCATGATTTGACGGGAACTTCCTATACATTTTTAGGAAAATTGACACCACAGCAGCATCAATCGTTCTGTTTTGCCAGTGTTTATGAATGTGTGATGCAAGAAGAACCGAAAAATTGGAATCGAGATGATATTTGTGAATGGTCATGGATGAGTCCACAAGAAATTTTACAACGTTATGAGCAAGGTGAAAAAATAAAAGATACTTTGCCTATTTTGATTAAACAGTTTTACTTAAAATAAAAAAATGAAAAAAATCATTGTGATTGGCGCATCTGCTGCCTCTGTTGCATTCATTTCAAAGTTGCGATCTTTTGATCAAGAGTCGCAGATAATCTGTTTTTCTGGTGAGCCCAGTTTGCCGTATAATCGATGTTTTTTAGCAGATTTTTTAACTGGGGAGCAAACTCAAGAACAGTTGCAACTGAAACCGCAAGATTTTTTTGAAAAAAATAATGTTGATTTGAGGCTGAACTCGTGGGTTTGTAAAATTGATCCAGAAAATAAAAAGGTAACAGTTGCGGATGATTTTTTTGATTTTGATTATCTTTTTTTAGGGATGGGCTGTCGACCATTTGTGCCAAATTTTTTACAAGGCGATCAACCATTGGGTGTTTTTACCTTTCACACCCTGTCTGATATGCAAAAAATTAAAAATTTTATTGATCAAGAGCAACCACAATTTGCAGTGGTTATTGGTGCAGGTTTGAATGGGATTGAAGCGGTTAGTTCTTTAATTGATTTAAAAATGAACGTGACGGTAGTTGAAGCTGCATCAGCAATTTTGCCTGGTCAGGTTGATCTTGAGCTTGCTGCATGGCTTACTGGTCGTATCAACCAGGCTGGTGTTCAGGTAATTACCGGACATAAAGTTGTAGCTGTTGATCAAAAAAATAATAGAATCTGTTCAGCTACTTTGGATGATGGCACGATAGTTTCAACACAGATGATTATTATTGCTGCAGGATCAGTGGTAAATTCAGATTTGGTTCAAGATGTTGATGTCGTGACGATGAACGGGTCCATTGTGGTTGATGATCGCTTAAAAACGAATTTTGATTATGTTTTTGCTGCCGGTGATGTATGCGCAGTTTCAGATATGGTATCTAAAAAATTAACACGTAGCGCAACTTGGTCTGATGCAATGCTTCAAGGGTTATGTGCAGCAACCAATTTAAGTGCAACTGCGCGAACATACCCTGGAATTGTTGGTTTGCGTGATTCCTATTTTTTTGGGCTTGATTTTTATGCTTGTGGACAAACCGTGGGACATGATGATTCTGTGCAGGTGATTGATCAAAGTGATGGGTTAACCATAAAAAAATTTTATCTTAAAAATGATCGATTGGTTGGTTTTGTATTCATGGGTGATATTTCAAAATTAGCTGAATACAAAATGTGGTACATGACTCAAAAAGCAGTAAATTCTTTAATTTTTTGACTAAATTAGCCATTTTTATTCTTTTTGTTAAACTGTTTTATATTGTTTTTGCTATTAAACAAGGTGTTTTGTATGAAAAAATTGATTATGCTTTTAGCTATATTTGGAAGTTTTAATTTAAATTTTGGCTCATCAAATCGAGGTGATGGATTTACAACACCACCGCCAAGTGGTATTCGGCAAACAGTAGATGATTTGAGCGAACTGTTGGAAAGAAAACGAGCTTTGGAAAAGAGACCTAGAGGAGTAGCAGTACCGGTAGCGTTTAGATTGAGATTATTTCTATTTGACGATACTGAGTCTATGAAATCTATGATTTTACGACAAGGTACATGCAACGCAGCTGATTAATAAATTTGTAGAATAATAATTAAAGAGCCTTTGGTGTAAAAATCAAAGGCTTTTTTTATATTTAAAATAAGCGTTTTTTTAAAAACCTTGTTATTTTTGTTCCATTTTGAGTAGATTGTAAACTGAAAATAGGGTTTAAAGGGGGTATTTGTGAAGCAAATCCTAACAATTTTTTTTATGTTTTATGCAATGGTAAATCAAGCAAGTTTTTTACCCAGTATTTTTGCAGATCCCAAGATTGCAGAGCGAGTAGATCGGCAATTGCATTTTAAGCAGCAGGTATATCTTTGCAAAAAGACTGAACCATTAATTTTCGCATACTGTTATCAAACTTTGCGTCAACAAGATCCGCAGGTATGGCATAAACTTATAGACCATTTTGCTCAAACCAATACAAAATTAGATCGAAATCAAGTTTTACAAACGATGGCCAAATGGATGTTACAAAACATGGAGCATGTACGACTTAAAAAAAAATTAGATAATTTTATGCTGAAGCAAGAAAAAAAAATAGTATGGATTATGCAGTATGGCATTCATGTTCCTGAGTATCAACAAAAAGTTGCTTTGCAAATTGAAAAATTCAGAAAATTTCGAGTAATAAATTTTGATCCATTTTTAATTTCAAGATAAAAAAATTTTAAAGGGGGGTTGTTATGAAATTTTTTAAATATTGCATGGTAATGTATTTTGGAGCAATGACTTGTGCTCATGCAGAATCATTGCCTATGAAAAAATATGAAAATGAAATTATCAAGGTTGATGAAATAGCAGGAGTTGCGAGTTATACTTTGGTGCTTTCTTGCACACAATTACACCCAATCGTGGTGTATGCGCCAAATAATTTTTCAGAAAGTCAGCAAGATCAAGTACATCGTTATGTGTTACCAAACACAACATTGTCTGAAAACGTAGATAATCAGCATGCTTTGGTACAGCAAGATGGTCATCATGTAGAAGTTTTATTGTTTGGTTCATTGTTATTGCAGACTACAGGAAATCATAAAGCAAATTTTATGGTGAGTTTAAAATAAAATATGTTTATTTTTTATAGGGGAGTAGGTATGAAGCAGTGTAAATTTTTCTATGTTGCAACAATATTATTTTTGCAGGCGGTATATTTATCAGGATCTTTTACGGTAACTGGATTTTCAGAAGCTGAAGTACGAGAAAGAAAACTAGAAGATCTAGCGCAAATGTTAAAAGAAAGCTTGTCAACTTTTTTAAATAAGCCTGAATTTACCAATGAAATTGTAATTTTGCAGCAAATTCAGGAGTTGAAAAAAGAAAAATTATTTGAAGATGCTTTACTAAAAAATTTCAATGGAACAGGTTCATTACTTGAAATATTCATGAATGAACCATCTGTTTTAATGATGTTGCTTTCAAATTTAGATGGGGATTCAAAAATTTTTGAAATTAAAGATCGAGATAGAAATAATATTTTACATAAACTTGCTTACAAAGCTTTAGAACATCAAGGCTCTTTGGATGGAAAGAAAGAGAAATATCTTGAATTGATTGGGATGTTGCAAAGCAATTATGGTTCAAAATATAATAAATTATTAAGTGAAAAAAATTTAGAAGCTATTGATCCTTTTTCAATAATGAGTAACAACAAAGAAGCTATTGCATTGACATTGTTCGATAAAATACAGAATGCGTGGAACCTTGATAATAATGTTCATTTGAAGGCAATAAATGAACTTAAAGCATATTGCGAGTTGCTGGCAAAGAGAAAAATTTTGCAAGATGTTGTTTGGACAAATCTTTCAGGAATTTTATTGTTTGAATATTTTAAGCAAGATTCTGAATTGTTGAATATTTTATTTTTTTATATGACAAATTTTAATGCAGTTTTTGAATCTAAAACTGCAAAAAATTGGAATATTTTGCATGATCTTGTTCATAGGATGCGAATGAGCAATGATCTGATCAAAAAACAAGAATATTTTAATTGTATGAAATTTTTACAAAACGAAAATCCTGTAAAATTTGAACAGTTAATGCTTACAGACAATCAAGAAGATATTACGCCTTTGGAAATGATGAGAAAAGAGGAACCATTTTTGGATATGGTTATGGTTAAGAATTTCAATCTATCAAAAGCTTCAACGAATCTTTTAAAAGCCATTTTTATGGCAGCATTCAATCGATATTTTAATGGAATTATTAATAATGAGCAGCTTTCTGCAATTGTACAAAAAATTAAAGATCAATGTTCTTTTGATTTTATTCAAAATGCTTTGAGTGCTCGTATTAATGGAAATATTATTTTTGATCATGCAAATGATTCTTTGATATTTAAAGATCTTCTTTTTACGTATTTCCCATCAAATGAAGCACTTGAAAAATTAGGAGGGGTTAATCGTGTAAAAGTTTTATTACAAAATAAAATAAATAATAATAGAGTAACAAAGTCTGCATGGATTGCACTAAAGAATGATTTTGATAAAAAATATCTTTCAAGATAAAAATAGTTAATTGGTAAAAAAGATCTTTGTCTAGTCTGGGCAAAGATCTTTTTTCTGTTAAACTGTCTGCACGTTTACACAATCTTTTTTTTGTAGCATAGATAGTGGTACCTGTCGTACCAATGTAACCATGAAAATTAAATACTATGAATGTTGTTCACGAACAGATTTGGCAAGATTTTTTAAAAATTATTCGCGAAGAGGTTGGGTCTCGCGTTGTTGAAACGTGGATTAAAGCCGTAACTTTTTCGCGTTACGATGTTGTGAGCCGCGATTTGTATGTTTGCGTTCCTAATTTGTTTGTAAAAAATTGGGTTGAAATTCATTATAAAGAACTTTTTTGCAGGCATTTGAAACGGTTATTGGGTGTTGAGCAATTAACTATTCATTTTATGATTCAAAATGGTGTTGTTCAATCGATGGTGCAGCATGTTGAATCTTCAAAAATTTTGCCCGCCATTCAAGAGCCTGTTCGTAAAAAAAAGAATGAACTTGTAAAAAAAATCGTTCACAGCTCGCAATTTGCAACTACAAAATTAAATTCAATGTACACCTTTGAAACTTTTGTGGTTGGTGATAATAATCAGTTTGCCTATGCTTCTGCACAAGCTGTTGCTGGGAAAGTTGGTCGTTTGTACAATCCATTGTTGTTGTATGGTGGCTCGGGACTTGGAAAAACTCATTTATTGCATGCGATTGGCAATCAGATTCTTCAAACATATCCTGGAATCAATGTTTTGTATCAAACTGCTGATCGTTTTATTTCTGAATTTATTCATGCTATTCGTTTTGATACGGTAGCAAAATTTCAAGCAACGTATAAAGAAGTTGATGTGCTTTTAGTTGATGATATTCAGTTCATGGTTAACAAAGAACAAACGCAAGAAATTTTTTTTCATATTTTTAATAATTTATATGAATCAAATAAACAGATTGTTCTTTCATGTGATACATTGCCTCGTTATTTGGGAGGTCTTGCTGATCGATTAAAATCAAGGCTTGAGTGGGGACTGATTGCAGATGTTCAAATTCCACAACTTGAAACAAAAATTGCAATTTTAAAACGGAAAGCATTTTTACAAGGTGAATCTTTAGAAGAATCAGTAGCTCAATTTATTGCACAGCAAAATATTTACAGTGTTCGAGAGCTTGAGGGAGCATTAATTCGTGTGCTTGCCTATGCGTCACTGACAGCACAACCAGTAACCATTGATTTAGTTCGTAAAGTTTTAGGAACTTCATATGAACAAAAATCTGTGGTAAGTCAGGTAGATTTTATAACTATTGTAAATTTAATTAAAAAACATTTGTCCTACGATTTGACCATGCTTCGTTCAAAAGATCGTAGTAAAGGTGTCAATCATGCACGGCAGTTGGCAATGTATTTGATGAAGCAATATACGAATAAATCATTGCGAGAAATTGGAGAGTTTTTAGATCGAAAAGACCATACAACCATCACGCATGCAGTTCAAAAAATTACATCATTGAAAGCATCGGATGAAAAATTAGCATTCTTTTTAAGAACCTTAGAAGAAGAACTTGATTAAAAATTAAAATGATGTTGCATGTTCAAGGCGTTCTTTTTTGCTTCGGTAGACAATATTGCAAAAACCTTTACCTGCAAGTTCTAAGACCCACCCGCTGTATTTTTTAGCTTTCATGCTACGATTTAAACCAACCATTAATCGAAAATCTTCAGTATCCAAAAGCACGTAATTGTGTGTCCCTTTTTCAATAACAATGTTTCCAGAATGAGGATCGATTAAAAATCCAGTATCTGTGGCAATTTTCATTGATAATCGATTTAAATCAGATTGTGGTTGTTTTGCTTCAGTTTCAATAAAATCTGAAATAGTTGCGTAAATACTTGGCAATAACATAGTTTCACGAAAGCCATTACAGCTCCATTCAATTTTTAAATCATAATTTTTGTTTGGTTTCCAATACCATTTGCGTGGAAATTGCAGTGATTTTAAATAAAAAGGATTGAAACTGAGCATATGCTGAATACGTTCTAAATTTGGAATGCGAGTAAAGTTTGATAAATGGCGTAAATTTCCACCAACAACAAATCTGCCCATAGCTTCAATACTTTTTGAAGCAAATGGTTGAACAATGGTATGTGGATGTTCAATGGATAGTTTTAAAACAAAAGGGTAATCTTTGAATTTTACAATGATAAGTCCTGAAAGATTTTTGTAACTAAAATCACTATCTTTCAAAACTTTTACATGCGTAAACTTTTTTTGACCAACTTTGATCTCTTCTAAAAAATCTTGTGTTAATTTTGAAAGTGTTGTTCCTGAGACACTGCCATTTCCATTGCGGAACTGGATGACTTCCTGAGGAAGTAAGTGATTATTGAAATATTGTTCATCAAAACCATTTTTGATTGGTTTTATTCTAAAAAAAGTTCGGCCTTCAAAAAGTTTGTAACATTTTTTATGTTCTGTTTTTTTCTTAAAGTTCTTTTTTGATTGTTTATAGTTTTTTACGGATATCCATGTTTGGGCATATTCAGGATCTGTTGAAGAAACTGTGATATCAGGAATAGTTATATCTTCTGGTCTTCGTGGGTTACGACTTAAGTTGAAGTTTGAAGTGAGCAGAAATAAGAAAAAAAATAAGCAAGTCCTTTGAGCCTGAGCTTTATTCATACCAATTTTGTCTTTCGTAAAGATGCTTACAGTATACCATTTTTACGTTTTTTCTGCAAATTAAGGCAATTTGTAAGCTTGGTGATTGTTAAGGTGATTGAAGAGCATTTTTTGGTCATTTTTGACAAGAACCATTTGCTGTGGTTGTCTTGGTGTGCTAGAAAATCAATAGCAATGAGTAGTAACTTAATAATTGTACGTAAGGATGGGGAAAATGGTTCATAATAGTAATGATCAAAATCATAAAAAATTGTTGACAAAATTGAGTGATTTTTCCAAAAATATGACTCAAAACCATCATCTTGAAAATTTGTCAGAATTCGTTTTGCACGATATGTGTGCAATCGATCAATTTCAAGTGCCAAAAGCTGCATATTTGGTTAATAACCCTGATTTTACTTGCTTAAAGGGTGTTGCAGGGTACCATATTCCAGAATCGTTTCAAAAGGGTGATGTTTGGGCACATCAAAAAGCCTTTACCTCACATATGAAAAATTCCAATTTTAATCAAAAGGTTCGATTGGTTCAGGATAAATCTTTGATTTTGAGTGATTCGGATCGTACAAATTCAAAAGTTTTTGAATTTGCAGACCGCCTTGGAATTGATAATCCAACCTATCATGCCTGGAATTTGAAGCATGATAATCAAGGAATCTTGATTTTTGAAAAGCCGCAAGATTTTGATCTAGGCGAAGAGCATTTTTTACAATTTTTGTATATGCTTTCATTTTGCCCAGTTTTTTAATCAAAATCTTGAATTAGCTCTCTGATCTGATGTATCCTATTTATAGAAGAATATTTTATAAAAGGGGAGAAATGGGACCATGGGGAGAAAGAACGCTTCAGCTCGTATTAAAAATAAAGTCAAAAAAATGATCGCTCGATCAATTGCTCAAATGGAAAAGACTGTAGGCAAAGAACGTTATTCATTTAAAGCACGACATCATCAAAACAAGAGCAAATAATTTTAAAGTAACTGCTTTTTAAGCAGCTTTTGGTGCCGGAGCTTCAGGCATAGGAGCTATTTTTGGTTCAATTGGATGTGCTGGCATTTCTAAAGGATGTATCGGCATTGGTGCTGCATGAGGTTGCATTGCATCTGTTTTTTTAGGATGCTCAACCATCGTTTTTGGTTCTTGCATGTGGGTTGGTGCAACATTGACTGTTTTCTTGCAACATCCACACCAATCACATCCTGAAAAAGTTAGTATGAAAAATTCTGTAAAAACTATAGAAATGATTGCTTGTTTTTTATTCATATTGATCCTTTTTTTATGAACTTTTTAAAGTTTCGACAATTTTAATTTTTGATATGTACTTTGTTGCAAACCAAGCAGCAATGATGCTGATCAAAATTGTTAGGATAAAAATAACAGAAAAAACAAACAGTTCAAGTTGAATTGGTAAGTAATCTGAATCGTAAATATTGTCAGGAAGTTTTATGAATGGATATTTTTGAAACAAGATTCCAATAATCCATGCAATGCTTAGTCCTAAAGAGCTTGCAATCGTTGCAATGATACTGCTCATGCTCAGAAAAATTTTTTTAATATCATGCTCAGACATTCCAAAACAAAGCAAAATGGCAATGTCGCGTTTTTTTTGTGTGATATACATGCTGATCAGTGACATGATGTTCATGCTTGCTACAAAAATAATGAGCATTAAAATAAAAATCATAGCATATTTTTCTAATTTTAAAGCAGCAAGTAATGTTGGATACAGATCTTTCCAGGAATAAATATCATCTTTTAAAATAGGCTTTAATTCTTGCAATGTTTGTTGTTCGTATTTCAAATTTGTTAATTTGATATGAATTTGATCAACCGGATGATTTAAAAATAGTTGATCAAAAAAAGTTTGATGACAAAAAATCATTGAACTATCAAGCTCTTCAATTCCGGTTTTAAAAATTCCTGCCACAATTGCAGCATGATGATCAAATTTCATGCATAAACCGAATGTTGATTGTTCTGATGAGCATAAAATAAAAATATCATCATCGATGCAAAGATCTAAATTTTCTGCGAGATTTGCTCCAATCAAAATTTGATTATCATGAACTAAGTTGGGGAGTGTTTGATCTTTTGGGCTCATAATTTTGGTTGCAATGTTGCTGACTTGAATTTCATCTGATGGAATAATTGCTCGAATCATGATCATGCTTGGTGTTTGATCAATTTCAGGATTGCACAGTAATGCTTGATGATATTTTTGATAAGCAGTATGAGCAACATGCAATTTTGGATCTGAAAGTTTTTGTTCAATTTCATGTTGTTGATGCATTTGATCTTGCATGTTAATAATTAAATCAGGATAAATTGATTGCATTTTTTTGTAAGTTGCTTGTTCAAAACCGTTCATGATTGAAACAACAAGAGCCAAGCAACTGGTTGCTACTAAAATTCCGATAAAGCATATTTTAATCATCAGTTTTATGGTTGCTTGTTGATGTTTGGTAAGCAGATAACGAATAGCTAAATGTAAAAAATTTTTACGCATCAAATTCTCTTGTCAATTATTTTTCTTTCATATACGTTGATGCATGTATTTTATCACAATGAAAAAGTTAAAAACAGGATGGAGTTTCATATGAAGATTCGATCTGTGCACCAATGCTTAAAAATGATAATTTTGATTCAAGCAATATTTTTTCTGACTGGCTGTAATAAATTAATTGAATGGGGCGAGAAAAATTTTGCACAGACGAAACGATATTCACAAGAATTTGAAAAAGCTGCACAATCTTTTTTACGATCAACATTTGTATACACAGAATTTACCACGGCTGCAACATTTGATGCGATTTTTTTAACTGACCAAATGCGTATGCTGTATGCCGATTACCATAAGCAATTTCATGATTTAAATGCAGAGCAAACATCGCTTTTAAAACAACGACTTATCAATGAAAATAAATATTTTGTTTCATTTTATTTGATTGGTAACCAAAAAGAGCATTTGTATGATTCAGGGAAAGCATTATTTACGGGAGTTTATAAAAAATTCCCAGATTTCTTAGGCTCAAAAGATGCTGCATGGAGTATCTCAATGATGGTTGGCAATAAAACGTATATTCCGGAATCAGTTCGAATTGTTGATTTGCCAATGGAATATAGAAACTGTTTTGGAATCCGTTTAAATCAATTTAATTCAACATACCTTGTTCGTTTTGCAGCTCAAGATGCACATGGTAAACCGATTTTTGATCCATTTAAAAAATATACGGTGACATTGCGTCTGAAATCATCCATTTTTGACTCTGATGCTTTAGTTTGGAAAAATATCGTGTACTCAAAACAGGCATAAAAAAGGCTCGCAATGTTGCGAGCCTTTTTTTATTTTGGCAATGCTTTGCCAAAATTTGTTATTGCTGTAAGTAATAATAATTTTTTCATAATAATCTTTTTTTAAAACTTTTTTTAATTTCGAATTTGTGGGTTGTGTCCGGGTTCGAATTCTGGTTGTATATCATCTGGAAAAGAATAACGAGCTTTAGCTTGATCAATTTCTTTTTCATAATGTGTTATTTCTTGTGTCGTTATTCGAAACATGCATTTCTTTAATTTGTCAGCATTATCATCTTCTATACGAAATGTTACACGGGGACCTGTTCCTGTATGGGTTGGTTGTAGAGCCATTATCAGTAATACACCAAAAACTTCAGATGTACGAGGATTTTTAAGCCAAATAGGTGCCATAGATTCAATAGATGAAGCTTGAATCACATAGGAGCTGAGAATTGCGGTCAAAAATAATAATTTTTTCATAAAGATTATGCTTTCTTTTTTACAAATGTTTTAATTAATTAAATTTTTCCAAGTATAACGATCAATTGTTGTGTTGGTAATCAATTCAGCCACAATTTTTTCAAGCAATGGTTGATGCTTTTTAAGCAACTCAAAGATTTGTTGTTCATACTGATCTTTGATAGCAAGCGCTTGATTCTTCAATTTATCATCAATTTTTTCACCTTGGCTGATCATTTCGTAAATGATGTGCATTACTTCAGCACGATCTTGCTTGTTGCATTGCGAGAATGCATCATTCATTAAAAGCTTGAGCGCAGCGTTTCCAGCAAGAAGTGCCAAGCATTCTTTTTCTTGTTCTTGATTGCTTAACAGTTCATTATGGTTGGTGCTGCATTTGGTAAATACTTCACCAAGTTTCAGGCGTTGTTCTTTTTTGCTATCAATAAGTTTGTCATTTTCAGAAGTTTTTTCAGCTTTTGAATCGATAACCAATCCAACATTAGTTGTTTTGATTTCTTTAATCACTGGATTGATGGTAATTTTGACCACTTCTTGGGTTGTTTTTAAAATATGACGAGCAACAGCTTTACCTGCTTGATAAATTGACACAATTTTGCGTTCTGTTTCTGACATATTTTGTGCAGGTTGAATTTTTCGAACTTCAACATCCAATGTTTTTTCAAAATCAGCTTGGGTAACTTGACGAGTTTCAATTGAAGATAAAATGTATGCTTCAGTGATGATTCGTTTTAAGTTGTTATATGAACAACCTTCAGTTTCTTGTGCCATGTAATCAATAAATTCAGCATCCAAATTGATGCAACGTTTTGCCAACTGCTGTTCAAGATATTTTTTACGATCTTGATATTTTGGATATTCAATGTGAATAATTTTTCCAAATCGTCCATCAACAAGTAATGCTTTATCAAGTTGCTCAGGGCGATTGGTTGCTCCGATGACAATCATCTGTTTGGTGGTCATATCAACACCTTGCATACAGGTTAACAGTTGTGCTGTTTGCTCAGGTGATTTATCACGGTTTGTACCAATCAAATCAATTTCGTCAAAGAAAATAATGCATGGAGCATAAAATGATGCATACCAGAAAATATATTCGATAGTCCATCCATTGATATCTCGAAGTGCTTTTGCATCAATAAAGTGAAGATCTTTATCATCACCAAATTCTTCTTCAATCAAAGTTCGCAGTGCTTTTGCAAATAAAGTTTTTCCAGTTTGTGGAGGTCCAAACAACAAAATTCCACGATGTTCTTCAATTTGAGCTCGTTCGTAGCGGTCAGGATGTTTCATGAAATTTGCAATTTTTTTAGCTAATAATTCAAGCTCTTCACAGCCAACCATGTCTTTGAAGTACACTTTTTCATAGCCATTTTTGCTGAGGTTTTGTTTTGCAGTACCTTGCAATTTTTGGTCATAATCTTTTAAAGCTTTACCACTTTTTTCTTTCATCCATGCATAGGAGTCACTATACATCCATGAAAATAGATCTTTAAGATTTACAGCAAGTAATGGGCCAACCGCGATAATCGCTGCTTTTTGCAAATTGTCTGAAAGGGTTGTTAATTTTTGAAAAGGAGTGAATGTATTAATATTGTCAGTAGATTTTACAGGAATTCCATTTGCGTTTGGCTTTGTTTTGTAAACATAATAACCACCTTCACGCCATTCGTGCGGTCGTTGTCCAATCCAATTGTTGTACCATGTATTGTTTGTTTCTATTTCGCATTGGCATAAAATATATCCTGCAGCAATCGTTGTTAAAGCTGCAATTCCTACACCTTTTGCAATTGAGTAAGCATGATATTTTTTCAGGCCGCGGTAAAAATGGTTATACCAGTTTAAACCAACATGCTCAGTTAGTGAAACGAGTTCATCTATTTTTTTTTGGTTGTTTTGTGCCAGCTGGATAAAAGAATCTTGGCCAACTGGTAATCCATTACGTTTGGTTAATTGTGCATGAAATGTTGCAAATTGAACTTTGGTTAAATCAGTAGTTAATGTGTGAATTAAATAGTTGATAAGAACGTTATTGATCAAAATTCCTTGGCAAAGTGCCTCGTGAGTTGTTTGAACAAAAAGTTGATCAACCATCATGTTGGTAAACTCTTGAATGCTGTTTAATTCTTGGTTTATTTGCTTTTTTTGCTCAGCTGTTAGTTTTAATTTTCCTGTATTGATCGTTTGAAAAAGTTGCTGAATGCTCCAACCAATTGTTTGAGTTTGATTGCGTGCTTCAGACATAAAGTGTTGAAAAATTTCATGTTCTTCTTGGAGTTGCTGAGTAGAGATTGCTTCTTGAGAAGCGTTTGAAGATTTTGTAAAAATTGATGGACAGGATAGCAATAAAAGTGTTATAGAACAAAAGCATCGAAGAGTTTTTAACATTTGGGATATTCCTTTTGATGTTAAAACTGAGCAATAATGTGATTTGTTCAGTTTGGCGTTTTTGAATTTTTTATTTGTCAGGGGAGGGCGAGTTTTGGCTGTCTAGACTATATAAATATATTAAACAATGCTTGCATAGTTGTCAAATTTAAGCTATTTCTAACATAATTATTGAGTTTTTAATTATTGAATTTTTAAATTCTTAAGTATAAAAGTAAATACAAACATAAATTGAATTCGAGGAGTTTTATAATGCGTCAAACAGTAAAATTCTTTTTATTAATGCTACCAGTAGTCTGTCTTGTTGCATGCTTAAAACGATCAAATCATGATAAAAAAGTTGATGTGCACTATCACATAGAAGATGCCCTGAAGCAAGAAAATGTTGTTCCTGTTGCAATTATTGGTTCTGGCCCTGCAGGACTGAGTGCTTCGTTGTATGTTGCTCGAGCTGGAATGAAAGCATTTGTGTTTACAGGTCCTATTCCTTGTGGCCAATTAACGCAAACAACCTTTATTGAAAATTGGCCTGGTCGTGAACGAATTTTGGGTATTGATTTAATGTATGACATCAAAAAACAGGCTGAAAGTTTTGGTGCCGTCATTATTCATGATACGGTGATCAACGTTGATTTTTCTTCTTGGCCGTTTGCTATAAAAACTGAAGATGGTAAAAAATTTAAGGCGATGGCTGTTGTTTTGGCAACTGGTGCTAAGCCAAAAACCTTAAATGTTGCAGGAGAATCGGAATATTGGGGTAAGGGCGTGACAACATGTGCTGTGTGCGATGCTCCATTCTTTAAAAATAAAGAAGTTGTAATTTCTGGAGGTGGCGACAGTGCTGCAGAGATGATTTTTGAGCTTGCGCCGTATGTTAAAAAAGTGACTATGTTGGTACGTAAAGGGTCAATGCGTGCAGCAGTTGCTATGCAAAAAAAGGTTTTTGATCATCCAAATGCGGTTGTTGAATATCATAAAGAGATTACAGGGATTTATGGAGATGGTCAGAATGTAACCTCCATTGATGTGTATGATAATGAAACTAAGACTACAGAACGCCGTGCTATTGATGGCGTTTTTTTAGCAATTGGTCATGATCCAAATAATCAAATGCTGCAAGGTGGTGTCAAGTTGGATGAACATGGTTATGTGCTCATGGATGGACGTAGTCAGGAAACTTTAACTCCGGGAATTTTTGCAGCTGGTGAAATTCAAGATCCTGTGTATCGTCAAGCTATTGTAGCAGCAGGTGAAGGTGTAAAAGCAGCATTAGATGCAACTAGTTTTTTGTATGAAATCGGTTTTAATGCTGAAATTGGTAAGAAATTGGATCAAAACTTTTTTGAGCATTTTACAGACATAAAGCTTGAACTTCGGGAAATTACTGAAAATCAGGAACTTTATGACTTAGTTTTAAACGAATCATCGGGCCTAGTTCTTCTTGATTTCTTTTCAACCGATTGTCCTGGATGTATGCAAATGTTGCCGGTTTTGGAAGCTATAGCGTCAAAATTAGCGGGTAAAATAACGATTCTCAAGACCAATTATCGCAAAGTTAAGCCGACTATTTTTAAAGAACTTTGGCTTAAGCATGATATTCAAGTGAAAAAAATTCCTGCAATGCTGTTATTTAAAGATGGGAAATTGCTTGATTTGAATACTAAAATCATGTCGAAGCCGCAGCTAATGGAATATTTACAAAAATTTTTATAAATAATTTATAAAAAAGTTGCAAATAAAAACCTTTGTTTGTTACACTAAAAGTGTTATAAGCAAAGGTTTTTAAGCGTTTTTAGGTATTTTGGAGGTTGCAACATGCGTTCTAAATTCACAGCGTATGTTTTTTTAGGATTATGGGCTATTTTTGGCTCTCTTTTTTCTCAAAATTCAGAGATTTCTGGCTCTGTTCAGGCTTCAATTGACGCTTATCAAGAGTATCTTGTAGCAAGCAAACAGGCACTTGTTGGACTTGAAATTCAATCAGTATCTTTTTCGGTACAAAAAAATGGTAATTCTTTAGAGACTTTTGATCGTAAAGGTTTTTTGGCGATTCGGCCAGAAGCTTTAGGAACTGTTATTATTTGTCATGGTTATACTCAATCAAAACATGAAGCGTTTTTTTTAAAAATTTTATTTTCACATTTTAATGTTTTGGCCTTTGATTTTCGAGCTCATGGAGAATTGATTGAAAAAGGTCAATTTTCAACTATTGGACGTGATGAAGTTTTTGATGTTGTTGGAGCTGTAAATTTTGTAAAATCATTACCTTGTTCTGTACATAAGCCAATTATTGGATTTGGTTTTTCTATGGGAGCAGTGTCGTTGCTTCAAGCTCAAGCAAAAGAGCAAAATCTGTTCGATCTTTTAATTTTGGATAGTCCTTTTGATTCAAGTAATGCTTGCATGGAACGAAATATTGATCGCATGCTGACTTTTAGCTTATTTGGTAAAGAGCGCAAATTTCCTGGTAGGGCAGTGATTATGAAAATGTTGTATAACGAAAAAATGAGTCCTATTGTTAAAAAATTTTTTCGATGGGCATCGGGCATGAATCCGTATCAAGTCCCAACAAAATTTGTTCCAGTTATTCCAATTAACAATGCTGCAAAAATTACCATTCCATGTTTTTTTATTTCTTGCGAACAAGATCGTAGTGTACAGGTTGATTCAGTCATGCGCTTATATGAAACAGTGCAATCACCGTTTAAACGATTGTGGATTACGCATGGTCTAAAACATTGTGGATCTTGCTTGGCGCAACCGGAATTGTATGCCTATAAAGTAAATAAATTTATTAACGCAGTACTTAAAAAAGATTTTAGGGTGTCTGAAAAAATTCGAGATGATCGAGTGGAGATTCAAAACGTTTTAGGGTAAGCAAAAGGGTAGGGGGAATTATGAAGCAATTTTTAAAAATATTTATGGTAACAGTTTTATTTCCAATCGTAGTAGTTGCAAAATATCAAGCTGTTCATAATGATGCTGAATTTGATCGATTATTAAATCAATACCAATTTTCTATTGTTTGTTTTGCGCCTTCAAATGGCTCAGATGATCAAATGCAAGATTTTAAAAATTTAAAAAATCGTATGATGGTTGCAGCAAAGCGTGATGATTTTAATTTACTTCGAAAAGATATTGGATTTTTGATGGTTGATAGCGGATCTAAAAAATTACAAGATTTGCCGCATGATTATAAAATTTCAAAATTTCCAACGTGCATTATTTTTCAAGATGGAAAAATTATTGGATCATCAATTTTTAATCCACAATCAACATCAGATATTATTAAATTTTTAGACAAAAATATTGGCAATCAACTGGATGATTTGATTGCAGATCGTAAGGAAGATGAACGTTTAAATCGTGAAGAACGTATTGCAAGTTATTATCAATATGCAAGTTCTCCATGGATTAATCCGCCATATCCTTGGATTCCGTATGGAACATATCCTTATTCTCGTTGGGGTGTATATCCGTATGGTCTTGGATGGAATTACGATTGCTAAAATTTCGTTATCCTTGGCCTGATTTGAAAATTTCTTGTTTTTATTTGCATTGACAATCAAATCTAACTTTTTTAACTTTCAGCTATGAAAGTTTTTTAAAATGATTTGATTGAAAGTTGTTAATTCATGATTTTTAAACGTCTATCCTTTTTTGTAATTATATTTTTCACCAGTACGCATATTTTTGCGAAAAATCAGGTACTCAATCGCATAGTTGCAACAGTTGGTGTTGGTGATACGCCGTCAGATATTGCAATCACTCCTGATGGAAGATTTGGCTATGTTGCAAATAACAATAATGATGGATTGGTAAATGGAGACTCTGTAAGTGTTTTAAATCTTGAAACGAATCAATTATTTACGACTATTCATGATGCAAGTTTTAATGAACCATACACCGTAACCATTAACAGTTCAGGAACTGTAGCCTACATAACGAACAGTAACGGTGCAACTGTAACAGCAATTACAACACGAAGTAATACCGTATCCAATGTGATTACCGGTTTTGATGGTCCATCGGGCTTGGTTATTACACCGGATGAAAAATTTGCGTATGTAAATAATTATGGTGGTCCAATTTTGGGTAGTGGTAACGGTAGAACTGTTCGTGTGGTTGATTTAACTAGCAATGCAATTGTTGGTGCTGCAATTACGGTTGATCTTGCTCCTGCAGCTTTAGATATTACCCCTGATGGTGCGTATGTGTATGTGGCAAATTATGTTGATGGAAATCCTGGGACAGGAACGGTCAGTATAATTTCGACTGCAAGTAATTCAGTGATCAAAACTATTCCAGGTTTTTCTGGGCCATTTTCAATCAAAATTTCATCAGATGGTTTGTTTGCCTATGTAACAAATTTTGGCAGCAATAATTTTTCACCTTATGGCAGAACGGTCAGTGTCATTAGTCTTGAAACTAACACGATTGTTGACACTATTGTAGTAGGTATTCAGCCATCAGGAATTGCTTTAAGTCCGAATGGTTTGTTTGCGTACGTTACAAATTATAATACGTTGTACCTTGGTGCAGGATTTACTGACTTAACTGCTGGGCAAGGAACGGTCAATGTGATTAATGTGTGTAATAATCAAGTACTGTCTCAAGTGTTACTTACTGGTGCTTCGCCAGGATCTGTTGCCGTTTCTCCAGATGGTCGTTTTTTGTATGTAACTAATTATAGTTCAAATAATGTCAGTGTCATCGATATTTATGATAAAATGTGGCTTAATATTTGTACGTAGTAAAGAGATAAAACATGATGAAAAAAATAATCTATTCTTTGGTGTGTGTCTCTTTAATAAATGCGCAGCTGCATGCTCGAAATTTTTTGTCTGATGAAGAAAGTCCAAAATTTAGTTCAGCTTTTTCTGCAGGATATGTGTTTAAACATGATGATCGATTTCAGGAAGTGTATGGTCATGGCATGATCGATGTGATCACAGGAGCATTTGTGTACTATCCATGGGATTTTTGGGGCTTTGGTGCCAAGGTTAGTTATTGGCAAGCAAAAGGAAAAACAACGCTGTTTAATTTTTGCACAAAACTTTATGAAGTACCATTAACATTTACGATTCAACGATTAATTTTGTTTAAGCATGGCATAGACCTTTATTTTTCTTTGGGTGGTGGAATTTCTTGGGTTAAAGAAAAAAGTTTTATTGATACCATAAAATTTCACAAAGGTATTGGCGAACTTGAAGTAGGGTTCAATTGGCCATTGTACAAAGCTTTAAAATTGACCACAGCTTTTCGATACCTTTTTCCACGACAGTTTCTGTGTGATGAAAAAATTGATGTTGGTGGATCTGATTTGCGCGCTGGTTTGGAATTTTCTTTTTAAAAGAAATTATTTTTGCTCTTCTGAATCATCAGAGTCATCATTTTGTTTTGTTGCGTAATCTTTGAATTTTGAAAAATAACCTTTTTTGTATGCTAAGTATGCACCACCAATGATTGCTGCATAAAAGATGGTACTGCTTACGATATTGATAGTTCCAAGATTTTTAGCTTCATTTAAAGATTGTTCTGGCAAATGATCACAATCAGCTCGACCAATAGGATCCAGCCAGTTGTAATATTTCATAAAACAAGCATGAGAAATTCGCTCTAAATAACATGGAAAAGTTGTTGTTAAAATATTGCAAGCTTGAGAAAAATTATCAAACACATTTGAGCTTACTGTTGGTCCATGTCCTACAATGCTTGATGTTGCATGGCACACTTTGTTGAGGAAAGGTTCATTCATTTTTGCTACAGTTTCAGCTAATTTTATCTTTTCTGATTCATGGTAAGAGTATGTGGCTATAGCTGTTTCCCCTGCAATAAATGCTGCACAAGTTCTAAAAACATGAGCTGCAGTTGCAGCAGGTGCATTGAAATTACAAGAAAGAATTAACATTGCGAAAAGAATTGATTTTTTATATGCCTGTTGCATGTAAGACCCCTAAAAAGAAAAAACATTTTGATTGATTAAAGCTTAACATGAATTGCGTAGAATGCAATTTTTTGTTCAAAACGTTGAGTAATGTTTTAAGTTTTTGTTTAATTCTATTATCGTGCAACTTCTGGTGGATGAATACGTTTGATGGTGCCGTCAGGATTGAATAGATAGATGAGTAATTTATGATCCTGAGTTGATGTAACTCTTCCAGGTTGCATGCCATGCAAAATTTTAGAAATAATTGCAGCAAGAGAATACGGTAAAGAAGCATTTACGGCAACACCTGTTATGTCTCCAGGAAGTATCGGTTCATTATTAATGGTGAATAGCATTGGGCTTGGGCATGAAAATATAGATACTTCTGAAACTTTACCAGAAGGGTTATGCTTCAAGTCAACATCATTAAACTCTATAACACACGAGAGTGAAAAATTATGTGTTGTCGTTTTGATGCCCCAAAGATATATTCGTTGTAGAGATAGTAAAGGGGCTTTGTGCATCAAATTTACAGGAATGATTGTTGTTTCGATAACTCCAGTTGTTTGATTTTTCAAAACATTTGAAATTGCTTCTAAGAATTCAGCTTTGGTTTTAAAAGATCCTTGTGCTGTTGCAGAGAAGATAAGCATGAAGCAGATAAAAAATTTTTGCATGTGATGTTCCTTTCTATGTTTTGTTTGCAAAGATTGTATCTAAAATTTTGTCGACTTGCATCAAAATTTATTTTCTGTGTATGTTGGATGAAGATGCAATAAAAAATAATTTTGGAAAAAAGGGAGCGCATGAAGCAAAATCGATGTATCGGCATATTCTTTGTCGGATTTTTATTTTTAAGTTTATCGTGGTCGTATGATGCACAAGCAATGGAAGTTATTGAGGATGCGAGCGGAGATGCTTTTTCAGTAACAAAAAATATTGATGAAGAAACAGGTGAAATTACCTATAATGCTGTTGATGCTGAAGGTAATGTCATGGAAAAATTAACTGAAGATGAATTAGCTTCATTAAGATCGAGTGAAGTAGCAGACCTTAAAGAATTTGCAACAAAATTTGGAAAAACTGACAAACTTTTATCAGAAGAAGATGCAAAAGCATTTTTAAATGAAAACAAAGAAATGAATCAGGCTATTACCAAATTAAAAAATGCAAAATTATCAGGATTAGCAGAATCTGATTTAGGGAAGAAAATTGCAGATAATAAAACTTTAGAGGAAGCATATCAGGCCAAAGGAGCTGCAAAAAGAACAGAAACTGCGATTAATAAAATGATTGATAAAGCTTCAAGCAATGCTGCTCAACTTTCCAGAGATTTTAAAGGTGATCCAAATTTAGAAAAATTGAGTAAAAAATACTTACGAAAATTTAATGATATTTCTGCAAAATCTTTGAGCAAGATAAAAAATTTAGTGCCTGATGCGAGCCTTAATTTTAAATCTGAAATGGAAGCTGCTGTAAAGTCTGGGAATCGTAAAGCTGTTGAAACATTGTGTGTCAAAATTTCAAAGCTTGATGCGATGAGCGGCTTGGCTGATCAAGTAAGTAGTTTAGAAAAAGATGCTGCAAGTGGAATTGCAGGTTTTGAAGGAGGACTTAAAGATTCTTTGGATAGTTCTTTAACCAATTTGAATACAAGCTTTGAAAGTATTGAAAAAGATCCAGAAAGTTTATTAAAAGAAGTTGATTCTGGAATAAAAGATGCTCAAGGCAATATGCAAAAAGAATCAATGGTTCAAAAATTGAGCCAAGATTTGAAAACATCGGTACGTGATGCTGCGCATGAAGATATTTTAAAAATTACTGATGAAATTGATGCAAAAACTGAAGCAGTGGGTGAAAAACTGGGAACAGCCAACAAAGCGCTTTCAAAAGTGAAAGGTGTTTTTAGTGGGCATGCTTTAAGTGATGCTTACGATAGTTTCAAAAGTACATCAATCACTCGTGATGATATTACAGATGGTTTTTGTTCTGCTGGTAGAAAATTAAAATCGCTTGGAGGAAAAGCTGTTGACTTGTTAGAAGAGGGTGCAAAAATGCTGATATCTGGTGTCATGTTTATGATACCAAATATTTTTCAATCAGCATTTTTAGCGCAAAAACAACGACAATCGGAACTTCAAACTTTAGCAAATCCAATTAAATTTGGTAATTGGGTGTTTCAAATTCCAGATTCTTGTTTTAATTTTTCAAATCCTTCAGCAACACTTCCTATTTATGTTCGTATTCCTGTAGCAAATGTTACTGACACGGTATCATCACAAATGGCAGAATATTTTAATAATGATGTTTCTGGACCAACAACTGCAAATTCAATATCTGCAGCGATTCATTCAGTTGGTGCAACCATAGCATCATTTGCTGGTAATATGACAGCTCGACCAGAACGATATATTATGAATGAATCTGGATATTTGGCTCAAAATCCAGGAATTGTGTTAGCTTATTTTGCCAATAATTATCCTCAATGGGGCTCTGTACCTTTAACAAGTAGTCAATTTAGTTCAGGGCAAGTGATTGATTTAAGCGGTGTGATTATTGATGGATCAGGTAATCAAATCAATGCAACAGGATTAAATGGTTACGCTGCATATCCATTGGTAACTCCATCTGATTGGCATGCTCAAAATGCTCCGCAATTGACACCTGATAATATGAAAGATTTTTGTGCAACTATGAATAGTCGTATGGCATTATCAGGTGATAATGTTAAATATATTGAATATTCAACTGTTGAATCTGGAGATGCAGGAGCAACAGGATCAAGCGGATTGCAAGCAGCATTTGATTGCTCATGTTTGAACCCTGGAAGTTCGCAAATCTGTGAAACTGGAAGTTGTGCAATCAACTCAATGGTACAAGCTTATGCATCTGGTTGTTCATGTGAATCAAGTTTACTTGGATCAGTTATACCATTAAAAGGTTGGGGAACAACTCAAGGTTCAACTTTGATTAATCAAATTAAATTTCCTGGTTATTCTGCAGCTTCTCAAGCAACCTCTTTTAAGGTTGGAAAATCTGGAGTAGAGTCTGCAGAGTACGCAAATTCAAAAACAAATCATGCATTGTTGGGTTGTTGGGTTTATTTATCAGCAAATACACCATTTGCCAAAGCTGTTGCGGGAAATAGCAAAGCTCAACTTTCTGTTTATGATTCGTATGTTGATTATATTATTTTCTTAAATGAACAAAATGAACAAGTGCCACTCATGGTACCAGTACAAGTGAAATATGTTGTATCAGATGTTACAAAAGCATCATCAACATCAGTACCTGAAGGCTATGGAACTTATACAACATTAGCCCAAAATCCTGACATAAAATATTGGACAAGTCTTACATCATTTGATCAAAGCACGAATGAACCACTTGCAGGATTTGAAGATTCACAAACAGGGTATGCAAAAAAATATTCAATCGATGATATGGATGCATCAAAATATATTGCTGATCAAACTCTTGCAGGTCAAAAAGGTATTCTTGCAAGTGCAATTGCTGACTTACAACAATCATTTCCAAATTTGGCGGCACAATTTGCAACACATCAAGCAGCAATGCAGTATAAACTTGAAAATGGACCATTTTCATTTGGTAATGTGGATTTGACATTAAGTGATTACAATATCACAGTTCCTGGATCTTCAGCAGGAGCTGCGCCACAAGCAATTGTACCATTGTATGAAGGATCAAGTTGCTTTGGTTCATTTGAAGATGATTTGTTGGTAGCGCTTGATGCGAATAATAATTATGTAACATTACCAGATTCATCAGTTGCAATGTTTTACAGTTTGATCACTGATGTTGGATATAAGGTTGTTGGTAACAGTTTAGTGCCTTTTGATTTTTCACAGGCAGTATTGTTGGAACAAATTCCGACAACTCCTGTAACATACAGTTTGCATAAAACTTTAAACACGATTGGTGTATATAATGTGTTAGATGATTTATTAGAATCAAGCCTTGAAGGTACCTATCCGTTACCATCAGGAACAACATCGTATATTTCTCAGGCTTTAGATTCTTACGTGACTGCACAACGTAAAGCTTGGATTGCAAATTTTGATTCATCAGGACAAAAGCAAGGCATTAAGATTGCAACATTAACCTGTCGTTTCCCTACAGAATTTAAAACAAAAACTGCAATTTCTCAGGATGCGTTTGTGTATGAAATTATGCCAAATATTTCTGAATCTTATTGTGATCATGATTTATTTGTTTTAACAACATCTGCGCATCCATCACTTCAAAATGTAACATCGCCGATCAATGCAGAAAATGCAGAAATTGCATCAACGTATGCTATCAGTTTAATCACAGGATTTGTGTTTGATATGTATGGTAAGCAAGTGATGATGAATAATGATACAATTCCTCTACGAGTGAGCGTCGCTGCTGGATCAGCAACAACAATGTCAGGTTCTATGAACAAGGTACAATCGATTACAGGTCAAATTTTTGCAGCAATCAATTCAAAATTTGATCTTGCAACGATTGCAAATCAGAATTTTGTAACAAAATATCATGATTGGGCACAAAATTATGAAGAACAAATGCATCGACCAATGGGGCCGTATACCTTTGGATCGTTAAATATTGGTATTTATGCAGGTGATGATGCACAAGGAAATTATGTATATTTCCCTGCTCAAAATATGCAAAATGAAGATTTTGCACCATCAGATGTGTTTGTTGCATGTACTGGAACATTTCCAAATTTAAAGATGCCAGTTCAATTTGATGATACAACAACATATGTCTTAAGTTTAATTTCAGGAAATTTATATGATTCCAATAATAACATTGTTTCAAGGCTTCCTTCAGAAGCAGTACTTCAGCAAACTGAAACCTTAGTTGAAGGATGGAGTACTTGGTTGCAAAATACGGTGAATGATTTGCAAGAAGCAATGACACAACGATTAGCTTCAGAGCAAAGCGAGCAACAAGCATTAAATGCTATTCTTGATTCTATTAAGGCTCCGCAATATTTATTGCCATCGCAAGTTCAACAAATTATTAAAGAATTAACTCCGTCAGGAGTTCAAGGGTTACCTGCACCGTATGGGCTTTTAAAATATAATTCAAATCCTATTCGTCAGATGTATGTACATGTTTCTCCATTGAGCGATCAAGAATCTAATGGGTTGTTGTATTTCTTTTTTGATATTGGTACTGATCAAGCAACAGGTAAGCGTGTTGGTGGAGTTTATACAAAAAGTGGCCAATTTGTTCGTTTGGTCAAAGGCATGGAACTTGAAGTGATGGAGAAACAGTTTGGTGTGGTGGTGCATGTTGATGGTTCACAAACATTAGGCATTCCTTTAACGCAACCGTTTTTTGCTATGAAAAATCCATCAGTATCATTAACCTTGGGTAAAAATAGTGCAGATGGTGATTTAATTTCAAGTTCTTCTGATCAGTTCCCAGGTGGTCCAATTTCGATGGCGCAAGGATTTTATTTGTACTACAGCATGAGTATGAAAGCTTATTATATATATGATGTGGGACAATCACGTTGGATATCATCAATTGGTGGTCATCTGTACAACAAAAATGGGTCGTCAATTAAATTTGCGCAAAAAGTTGCAATGTTGCAATCAACAAAATCAAAACAAAAATCAAAATCGGTTGCTACAACAGATGATATGATATTGCTGTATCAAAATACTCATGATGCAGATCAAGGTTATATGAGTGATGGGCAGAATTATGTTAATTTAGATGCGTCAAGCGAATCTATGACTTGGACAAGTCTGACATCTGGTAATGAATTGACGGTTGAGAAAAATTCAGCAGGCACGAGCTACACGGTGGTTGATGATAGTGGTTTATCAAAGGTATATAAAATTTCATCAGATATGATATGGCATTCATTGTTTGCAGTACCAATTGATGAACAAGGGTCAATAGTAAGTTCAGGTATACCATCTTCATATCGTCATACACAATTAGTGATGTCTTCTGGTAAAATTTCACATTTACTATTCCATGAAGTGTTGTATAAAGTATCTTCGAAAAAATCGAATGAATATGCAATGATTCCGGTAAATTCAACCATGAATAATCAAATTACTTTGAATGTACAGCAAGATGAAGGTACGAAAGCTGATTATGTTTCAATCTTTGATGGAGTTAATACGTATCAATACATGTATATCATGGATAGTTTAGATGAAAGTGCTCAAGATTTTTATCGTGCAAAATTTGCAGGAACAACATCTGTTGCAACTGTTGGATTCCCTGTAGGTCCTGTAACGTCAAAAACAATTACGATTGGATCACAAAATGTAACAGTTTCTGCGCCAATAGAAAGCAGCCATGTTTTATTTGTTAAAGATATAGCAAATATTACATCGCTGACGACTGTGCCAATGTCTGCAATTCAAGAACTTCCAACAGGTTCAGAGCTTGAAATATTGACTGCAAAATTTACGGGCAATGTTGTAACATCAAAAGATGGACGATTTTTTGTGGCAATTGCTGCGTATGATGCAAATAATTCTCAAACATTTTCATATGTTTCAGATGGTGCTTATGTTGATCTGTATACTGGCGTATTATTTGATACAACGAATGGTATATCTCTTGGTTATTGTTTAAATCTAGATGATTGGTTGTCGGTACTCAACAATGTTGGTGTCAATGTCATTCAATCTTCAAATAATGTAGAAGCAAAATCAAAATCTGCAGTAAAAACATTGGCTTTACGTTATCGAAGTTCAAGTGCTGTCAATATTCAAATGGCAGAATTGGTAACCGATGAGCAAGCTCAACAAAATTTGAAAGAATTTACAGCATCAGTGTCGTCATTGAAATGATAAGGATAATTTGAATCTCTTGATCCTCAATTAAGTTTGGGATGACAAGAATATTTTTTATCGATATTTTTAAAAAAAGACTGCAGGAAGTTATGTGACTCCTGCAGTCTTTTTTGTTATGCTTGCAGACAAGTACGAAAGATTTTTTTAAGGAAAATTATGAAATTACAAACTCAAATTACAACAAAATCAGCTTTTGCCGTTGACAGCAAAGCAGTTGCAATTTTGTTGCCAGAAAAATTTAGTGCAAAAGATCTACCTGCGGATCTGCCATCATGCGGTATTGATATTGAACAGTTTTTGCAAGAATCAAAATTTACAGGGGCTCAAGGATCAATTGCTTATTTGACGGTACAAATTAAACCAAAAAAAATTATTCATTTGTTGTTTGCCGGTCTTGGATCGAAAGATGCAAATAAAAAATTTAATCTCGAGACACTTCGTCGAGCTCTTGGCACGATAGTAAAATCAGTACAAGCAAAAGGATGTGATGAAGTTGCATTTGCATTACCAGACGGCAAAGATTATGGTGTTGAAGTTGATTATTTTATGCAACAAATTACCGTAATTTCATACATTGCATTTTATAAATATGACAAATTTATTACGACAATTGATAAAAAAGATCGTGAGAAAATTGTTCAATTATTTTTCTGTGTATCATCAGATGATAAAAAATTAGCAGAAGCAGGACTTGAAGCTGGAATTATGATTGGTGATTGTGTAAATCAAACTCGTGAATGGGTTGATACTCCACCAAGCAAGTTAACACCAAAAGTTTTGGCGGATTATGCACAAGCTGTTGCAAAAGAGCAAGGCTTAAAATGTACGGTATTTTCTGAACCTGAAATTATTAAAATGGGTATGGGTGGAATTGCAGGCGTTGCTGCAGGTTCAGAACAAGATGCTCAATTTGTAATTTTAGAATACAAGTCAAAAAAACCAAAAGCGCAAACAATTGCATTTGTGGGAAAAGGAATTACTTTTGATTCAGGTGGACTGAGTATTAAACCTGCAAATTCTATGGAAGAAATGAAAGAAGATATGGCAGGTGCAGCATCAGTGATTAATGCAATGGCAGCACTTGCAGAATTGAAACCTGATGTAAACGTGATTGGTTTTGCAGCAATTACTGAAAATTTACTCGGTTGTGCTGCGCAAAAACCTGGTGATATTATTACCTTTTATAATGGAAAAACGGCAGAAGTGCGCAACACTGATGCTGAAGGGCGCTTGGTTTTGGCAGATGCGCTTTCGTATGCTGTAAAAAATTATAAACTTGATGCAATTATTGATGTGGCAACATTGACAGGTGCATGTATTTACGCTGTAGGGCCATTTTTTTCAGCATTACTTTCTGATAATGATGAGTTAGCAGAAAAAGTGTATAAAGCTGGGGAACTTGCAGGTGATCGTGTTTGGCGTTTACCATTTACGCCAGATTTTAAAGAAGCGGTAAAATCACACATTGCCGATATTCAAAATGTTGGAAATCCTGCAATTGCTGCAGGTACCATTACAGCGGCATGGTTTTTGCGTCATTTTACTGATGATGTACCATGGGTGCATTTGGATATTGCAAGTTCAGCATACAATGTTCCGAATATTTCATATTTTGGAAAAGGTGCAACTGGATCTTCAGTGCGACTTTTAATTGAAGTTGCTATGCAGTGGAAAAATAAATAAATTTGATTTTTTTTGTATAAGGAGCTTTAAGAAATTAAAGCTCCTTAATTTGTGATCATGCACATACAATAATATGAGAATTTAAATTTTTTCACGTACAGCGTTATCAATGAGCCCAATCATGAATAGATTGCAAACAAGAGCTGTGTTTCCATAGCTGATAAAAGGAAGTCCAATACCTTTAGTTGGTGCAAGGCCAGTTGAGACAAAAAGATTGATTAAAAATTGCATAGAAATCAAAATTAAAATTCCTTGTACTAAATAAATTGCAAAAACATTATCGAGATTTTTTGTTAATTTTGTTCCAAAAATTAAAAATAAAATACAGAGTGTGATAAAAAATAATGATCCGATAAATCCAATTTCTTCTGCCATAATTGCAAAAATAAAATCAGTATGTTGCATCGGAAGATAGAAAAATTTTTGTTGTGATTGTGCTATTCCAGTACCCCAGATGCCACCAGATCCAATTGCAATTAAAGATTGAATAATCTGAAATCCACTGCCTTGTGGATCTTGCCATGGATCAAGGTAAGTTAAAATTCTTTGCCAACGATAGGGTTGTAAATAAATCATTAAAAATCCAACAGGTAATGCTGCACAAATGGTGCCCATAAAATATCGTAATGGCAAGTTTGCAACAAAAAGCATCATGAGTGTTGTAGTAAATAAAGTGACAAGGCATCCAAAGTCTGGTTGTTTTAACAAAATAAAACCAATAATTGCTAAAATGATGATTAACGGCATTGCTGTTTTATGTGTTGTGTTATCAAGAATTTTTTTTCTTGATAGTAATGATGCAAGGTAAATGACTAATGCAACTTTTAAAAGTTCGCTTGGTTGAAAAATAAATCCATGTAAATTGAGCCATCGATGCGATCCATGAACAGTTCTGCTCAAATTATTTATTAAAGGTAAAGTGGTTATTAAGGTAGCGCCAAGCAGTGTAAAAAAACTGATATTTTTGAAAAAATTTAAAGGAATGGTTCGTCCAAGTATGAATGCTATGATACCAAATAAAATTCCAACAAGTTGTTTTTTTACAAAATAAAGTGGTTGTCCTAAAGTTTCTAGGGCATAGTAGCTGCTTGAAGAATATACAAAAATGACCCCAAGAATAACAAATGTAAAATTGATAAGAAGAAAAATTGAAAGATTGTATTTTATTTTTTGCTCTAAAAACATTACACGGGTCCTAAATTTTAAAATTTATACACTGGTAACGTTATCATAGACTGATCAATGTTGAAAGCATAAATTAATAAATCTGATATCGTTTTTTGATCGAGCACTGTCTATGATATTTTCATTATTTGCATCTTTGATTGCAAGATTAATCAGAGGACTTTTTAGCAATTCTTCAAAAGCATTGAGCTGATTATTCATAATCGCTACATGTGCAGGAGTAAATCGCCACATGTTCATAGTATCTTGAATGTTTGGATTTGCGCCAAATTCAAGCAATAATTGAATGAGTTTAACATTGCCATGACGCGCAGCAATGTGTAGCGCTGTTTCTCCAATGCTATTTTGCTGATCAATATCACTATTTGAGTTTTCAAGTAATTTTTCAACTGCGAAATAATCATTTTTTGCTACAGCTAAATGCAATGCCGGTTCATTGCACTCAATAGATTTTTTCAAAAGAGGTTTTGCTGTTATTGGTGCATGGATTGTTGTTGATTGAGGGGTTGATTGCCAGTTTAATTTCATGAATTGTTTTTTTATATATTCAAATGCCGATGCTGAAAGATTTGAATTAATGTTCAAGCAGATAAAAAAAGATAAAATATATAATTTTGTTTTTTGCATAATTTCCCCTCATTAAATTTAAAGTATGACTATTGGGAAAATATATAAAATTTATATTACCAAGTGCAATCGTTGATCATTTTTTTGAACTGTGCACCGCGGTCTTCAAAATTTTTAAAAAGGTCAAAGCTTGCACCAGCAGGCGAAAATAATAAAATTTCGAAATTTTGCTGAAGCTTTAAATATTGTTGCAAAGATTCTTCTAAGGTTGATGCAGAAAAATGTGCAATATTAAATTTTTTACAAAGTGATGCAAGTAGTTCTGCTTCTTTACCAAATGCAAAAACCGTAATCGATTTATTTTCAAGATGCTTGAGCAGGGGAGTTCGATCGGTTCCTTTGCTGATACCACCTAAAAATAATGCAATTTTTTTGTCAAAAAATTTATCAATAGCATGCTTGGTTGCTTGCCAGACTGTTGATTTTGAATCATTGTACACCGCGACGTTGTTTAAAATTTTTACAAATTCACAGCGATGTTGTTCAGGTTTAAGCTTTTGGGTATATGTTGCAAAATTGTTAAGGTCAATATTTTGCAAATAAAGTGCAGCAACAATGACCATCCAATTTTGGGCAAAGGTAATATCTGGCAATTGATCAAAATTATCAAAAATTAATTGTAGTTTTTTATTTTGGTGCAGCAAAATTTGATTATTTCTGACAAAAAAAGTTGGGTAAGAATTTTTTAAATGACTGAATTCTTGATCGACGCCGAGAATGACGGAGGCGCTGAACAAATAAATTTGCGCTTGCAGTTGAACAGTTGCTTCTATTTTTTCAATTAAATCTGTAGGTAAGAGTGCGATTTGATTTTTAGTTTGATGGCGCAAAATGTTGCATTTTGCTTGAAAATATTCTTGTTCATCTTTGTGATGATCAAGATGATTTGGATAAAAATTGGTCCAAATTGCGAGATCAGGGGCAAAATTTGTTGCAAATTGCAATTGATAACTTGAAAGTTCCAAAATTACTTTTGTTGGTTGTGGTTGTAGATCTAAAACATTAAGCATGGCATGGCCAATATTTCCTGCAGCAATAGCGTCAGGTGTTGCTTGTGCAAGAAGACTGGTGACCGTTGTTTTTCCAACGGTGCCAGTAATTGCAATGGTGGTGCCATGAAATTCTTGGGCAAAAATATCAAGCTCTTGTACAAATTTATGAGCATAATTTTGGTAATTGTGAAGTACGATTCCAGGGCTTGGAATGATGATATCGTTATATTGTAAAAATTGATCAATGTTGTGAGGAGTTTCGAGAATAACCTGTAAACTTTGGTCTGTTTTTCGATCCATAATCTGGATTTGATTCGTAAATTTTTGAACGTATTTTAAAACAGATTGTCCAACAATTCCAAATCCCCAAATGCCAATTTTTTTGTTGCAAAAATTTATGTTTTTCATGATGAGTAGTTTAGCATCGATTCTTGATCAAATCAAAATAAATTCGCTTTTGTATAGTAAAAAACAGACCTTTTGATATTCTGAAAATATGTACACAAATTATTCTTTTTGTTATGAGGTATGCTTCTATGCATGACGATTCGAAAAAAAATGGATATTCAGAAACATTAAATTTGCCAAAAACAGATTTTTCGTTACGTGCTGAATTTTCTATTCAAGATCCTGCAATGCTCAAACGTTGGGATGAGCAAAAATTAAGTGAAAAAACTTTTGATGTGCACAAGGGCGCAGAAAAATTTATTCTGCATGATGGTCCGCCATATTCTAATGGTCATATTCATTTGGGTCATGCTTATAACAAAATTTTAAAAGATATTGTATGCAAATCTGAACGCATGTCAGGCAAGCATGTGCCGGTAATTCCAGGTTGGGATTGCCATGGTCTTCCGATTGAATTAAAAGTTACGCAAGAACAAAAATTTGAATCACGTGAATCTTTGCAACAAGCGTGTCGTGCCTATGCTCAAAAATGGATTGAAGTTCAACGAGCAGAATTTAAAAAACTTGGTGTGATGATGCATTGGGATAAGCCGTATACTACTATGGATTTTTCATATGAAGCAAAAATTCTTCGTGGTTTTGGTGAGTTTGTTAAACAGGGTTTTATTCAAAAAAAATTAAAAACTGTGCCATGGTGTGCCTCATGTCAAACTGTTTTGGCAAATGCTGAAATTGAGTATGCAGAACGCAAAGATCCATCATTGTTTGTTCAGTTTCCGTTAGATAGTTCTATCATTGCTCAACTATTCCCAAAAATTGCTGGTAAAGATGTTAGTTTGCTCGTGTGGACAACCACTCCTTGGACATTGCCTTTAAATCGAGCGGTGGTGTTGCATCCAGGAGCAAAATATGCCTTGGTTGAAATGAATGGCAAGTTGGTAATCATGGGCGAGGCCTTGGTTGCAAAAGTTGCAACTACTCTAGGCACTACAGCATCTGTGGTGCAAACATTTGTAGCAGAAGATTTGATTGGAAAAAAAGTTGACCATCCGTTTATTCAAGGATTGCAAGTGCCAATTATTGGTGATGGATTTGTGTCACTTGAAGATGGTACGGCATGTGTGCATAGCGCTCCTGGTTGTGGTCCTGAAGATTATGAAGTTGGTGTAAAAAACAAATTAGAAATTTATTCACCGCTATCAGCTGATGGAAAATATACGAGCGAGATTGATCCAAAAGAACTTACGGGTATGTCGGTAGTTGATGGACAAATTTGGGTGATTAAAAAATTAGCAGAACTTGATCGCATTTTATTTAAACAATCGATTCGACACTCATATCCTCATTGTTGGCGTTGTCGAAATGGATTGATTTTTCGAGCAACGAGCCAATGGTTTTGTGATTTGTCACAGCATAGTTTAAAAGATCGTGCACTTGCAGCTATTGAAAAATTAACAATGTATCCAGAGACAGGGCGTAATCGTTTTTCTGCGACACTTCAAGGGCGACTTGAATGGTGCTTATCGCGTCAACGTACGTGGGGTGTTCCAATTCCAGCATTGAATTGTAAGCAGTGTGGTCATGTGTTTACATCGCCAGAGTTGATTGAAATTGCAGCGCAGGGTGTTGAAAAAGAAGGTATTGAATTTTGGGATCGTGTTCAAGTTAAAGATCTTGGAAATTTTAAATGCAGTTCATGTTCTCATGATCAATTAGATAAAGAATTTGATATTTTGGATGTTTGGTTTGAATCTGGTGTGAGTCATTATGCCGTGCTTGATCAAAATTCATTACAAGCATTTCCTGCGAGTATGTACCTTGAGGGTAAAGACCAACATCGCGCCTGGTTTCAAAGTTCACTTTTGACAGCTTTGGTACTTGAAGGTGTAGCGCCGATGCATGAAATTTTGACGCACGGATTTACCGTTGATGCGCAGGGTAAAAAGATGTCAAAATCTTTGGGCAATGTGGTAACTCCTGACCAAATTATTGAAAAAATTGGTACCGATGGACTTCGCCTATGGGTTGCAAGCAATGATTATGACAGTGATCCTGTGGTTTCAGAACTGTTGCTCAAGAATGTTTCTGAAGTTTATCGCAAAGTTCGTAATACTTGCCGATTTTTACTTTCCAATTTAAATGATTTTGAAATTTCTCGTGATGGTGTTGCAATTGAAAAATTGCATGCGGTTGATCATCATGCGCTCGTGAAACTTCATGAATTTAACATGATGATGCAAACTTCATATCGTGAGCGAAAAACTGTTGCGGCATTTGCTGCTTTGGCTGATTATTGCTCAAAAGATTTAAGCTCATTGTATTTGGATGTGATTAAAGATAGATTGTATGTTGAAGAAGCAAATAGCTTAGCACGACGCAGTGCGCAGACGACGTGTTACCATATTTTGCATACGTTGACGACGGTGATGGCGCCGATTTTGTCATTGACTGCAGAGCAGGTGTTTGATCATTATAAATCAAAGAGTGATGACTCGATACATTTACAAATGTTTGCTGATACAAAAACTTTGTTTGACGGAGTAATGAAATTGGTCAAACCTGATGAATTTGTAGAAGTGTGGAAAACTTTTGAAAATATTCGTGAGCAAGTTTTGAAAGCTTTAGAAATTGTACGAACTCAAGGGCTGATTGGTCATTCGCTTGATGCGCGCGTACAGCTTGCTTTTGCGCAAGATTTAGCAAAATTTAAAAAATCTGATCAATTAGAAGAGTTTTTTAAAGAATATTTCATTGTTTCTCAGGTTGAAATTTTAGATCAACCAACATCATCGATGAGCTCATCGATATCAGGCTTGTTCATCTTTGTTGAAAAAGCACTGGGTGCAAAATGTCCGCGCTGTTGGCAATGGATGCCAGAGTGCAATGGTGATAATCTTTGTAATCGCTGTACAAGAGTTTTGAAAAAATAAATCATGTGATTTGAAGAAAAGATTTTTCCCGCCTGTGGCGAAAACAGGCTAAGCGGGAAAAATCTTTTCTTCTTTTTTGAGCTTTTTGTATTGTGAAAATAAAAAAAAATGAAAGGTTTATAAGGATTATGATGATAAAAAAAATAATGATAATTTTTTTATTGAATTATAGTTTATTTTTATTGAGCTCTGATCAAGATCGTGATGATTATGAGTATTTCTCTGAAAAATATAAGCAAGAAAATAAGAACATTTGTGACCAGGTTTATAAGTTTATAAAAGACGCTTACATTCGTAAATATAATGAAAATTTAAACAAAATTTATCGTTCGCCGGATTTTGTAGACGGTCAAGGAATTGTTGTTAAATTTATTCAAAATTTTAGGGATGTTTTATGGGAGCTCAATAATTGTTCTGCTCAATCAGATCATGATCAAAATTTATATGAAAATTATACAAGTACTCATAAAAAAGAATTAGCTTGTTTGTTGTTTAAAGAGTCTTGCTTAGAACAATATTTGCAAGTTCTTCATAAGTTCGAAAATATGAAAAATACCTTGTGCGATGAACAAATTGATAAGAAGCAGATTTCTCAGCAGATATATGAAATACGCATAGATATTCAAAATATTAAAAATTCAATTGATGAGATTGCAAAAAATGAAAAAGAACGAGCAGAAAAAAAATCTTGTAGTATTGCATAAATAATTTTTTTAATGATTTTCTTTAACAAAAAAATGTATATAAAAATCCCGACTTTTACATCGGGATTTTTAATTATCAAAAATAATTTTAATGCTAGGCAGCTACTGTTGTAGTCTTTTGTGAAGCTTTTTTTGTTGCATTTCGTTTTGCACTACGCTTGATAGTGCCAATAGTGTTCAGCATTGCATCAATTTCTTTGCCAATATTCGATTTTAATTCTTCTACGAAATTTTCGTGAGCATTTTGGTATCTTGGAACTGTGGTAACATCAAGAAGCCCAGGTTGTTGAGAAGGAGCATTCGCTGTTCCAGGAGCAGTGTTTTTCTTAAATGCCATTTCAAGATCTGGAAGAATATTTTCAAAAGTTTTTTGATAATTTTTTAAACGATCTTCAACAGCTTTGAGTTCTTTTGAATTTTGTATTTTTTTCAAATCATCAGATGTCATACTGACAATGTCGCTGCGTAAAGCATCAATATATGGGTGAAGTTGTCGAAATTCTGGATAAAATTCATCTTCAAGTTTCTTTTTAATTTCAAGGGTGTAATTTTTGAATCCTTGAACAACCACACCATTGGTTAATTTTAATGGAAATGGAGTTGTGCCATCAATCCAGCTGCTTTCTTGGGAAACACTCGTGTTGGTGGTATTGACGTTAACGCTTGCAGCTGTTGGATCTGCTGCAGGAAGTGTTGGCGTTAAAGCTCCATTTGCAACGACGAGTGTGTAATCAGGATAATTTTTTGCAATCTCATTTTGTATAAAATTAACAAATGTTGCTGCATGTTGAGCGTCAAAATCATCTTTGATATGACTTTCAAGATTGCTCATAGCATAGCTGTAAAGATCATTTTTATCTTTTGCGATTTCTTTTGGAGCTGCTGCATTAATTTCATTAGATTTTGGTTTTGAATTTGGCTCGCTTGAGCTATTTGTACCACTTCCAAATTCATTTTTGCTAGAACCAGATTGATCATATGGGCTATATCCTCCTCCATAGTTGTCAGAATAATTATCATAACCTGGATAATATTCACCATAATCTGATCCATATCCTGTAGGATTATAACCATAGCCTCCAGAAGAAGTTGATTTTGATTGTGCAGGTGATGATGCTTTGCGTGATATTGCCTCAGTTGCAGCTTGAGTTGCTTTTGCATCACGAAATTCTGCTTCTTTTGCAAGTTGTAAAGCTTCAGAATCCCATTTTTGTAAAAAAGTTTCCAAGAGTGGCATTAAAGTATCAATGGTTTCATCACATGTTTCAAGGAAAGATTTTGTTTGCTTGAGATGTTTTTTCTCTTCAGCAAAACTTGCAGGAAGACCAAAATCATCTTCAATTACCAGTGCATCATTTTGAGCTGTTAAACTTTTCAGATACGCTTTAAGATGTTCAACTAATTTTTTGTCATTATCTTTAAGATCTTTTTTGCAAAGTTTTTGAGCTAAGCGATCATTTTTCAGTTGATAAATCTGACGTTTCATATTGGCAAATGTTGATTTATTTTTCCATTTTGCATCAATTTGTTCTGCACATTCTTTGGAGCTGTTAATTTTTTGGAAAATATCATCAATTCTTTGAATAATGGTGCTGATTAATTTTTTAAATTCTTCAAGATCAGACGATGGAGCTAAAGATGTCTCTGTTGATGATGAAGCAGCGGTTGCTGAAAGTTCTGGTTGTGCAGGGGGTGAAACGGTTAGATGTGGTTCAACCATTTGAGCAATTGCTTGAATATCTTTAAAATCATCTTCTGACATTGAATTTAAAGTTTCTTCAAGTAACCGTTGGAATTCTGCAATTTCTTGAGGTGATCCATGAGTTTGTAAATCTTCTAAAAATTTTTGTCCCATTTGAACTTGCTCTGCAATTTCTTGTTCTGACATACCGCCAAAAACATCAGCAACTGAAGGAAGTCCTGATTTAGCAACTCCTGGTGGAAGATTTGGTTTAAGGTTCATATCTTGTGCTGCAGTATCTGGTAGTATGAATCCATAAGAGAACATGGCGCAGGTTAAAAAGCTTTTCTTTAAAAAAGTTTGCATGAGTAAAAAACTCCTGTGATTACAAATTAAGTTTTAATATCTTTAAATTTTAAATCTATGTCTTACTATACCAGCAAATATTGGCAATCGCCAGAGGAGTACTCTGTGATCTATGTTTTATGCTCAGCATTTTTATTTATTTTAGGGCAAATTGGTTGGTCTTGTTCTGTGCTGTGTGCGGTATTGTGGATAGTTCCATTATTGTTACAGGCGCGAGTGAAACAATTAACTTTTTTTCAAGGTTTTTTTTGGGGACTTATTGTTTTTTCATTTCATTTAAGCTGGATTTTGGTCACATTGTGGCATCATGGTGCAGGATGGATGTGTATTGTTTTGTGGATTTTGACGGTTCTGTGGTTTTCTGCAAGTTCAGGCATTTGGATGTATGCAACCAGATATTCTTGGATATTTTCAACAATTTTGTTTTTTTTATTTTTAATAAAACTAAGTTTACTTGTGTGGGGTCGATGTGAAGGATATCCTTTGCTTAATCCATTACTTCCATTCAGTGATTTTTTCAAACGAGACATAAGATTAGAAGATGAAAAAGTAATATTTATTCAACCGTGGTGGTATGGCCATAAAAATCCTATGTTTGTTGGTTATAGAATTGCTGATAGCATTGGTGAATGCACAAAAAATAATTCATGTGTTCGAACAATTATAATGCCAGAATCAACATTCTGTTTTGATTTACATGAATTTTTAGATTTTGTAAAAATTTGGTCTTATGATTATGAAAAAGTATTGATTTTATTAGGTACGCATCGAAAATTGAATGATGGATATTTAAATTCTATTGTTGTGATTTGTGATGGCAAAATAATTCAGATCTATGATAAAAATCATTTTATGCCTTTTGTTGAATCTGCACCTTGGGGTTTAAATTTATTTGGTCAAAAAAATTCAAAAGTTACTACAGAATTTAATGATATCGTTATGATTGGGGAAAAAAAATATCAAATTTTTATTTGTTCAGAACTTTTTTTTGAATCAAAATCGGTCAAAGGATTGCCAATACTTATGCTTTGGAATGATACTTGGTTGAAATTTGGCTGGGTTAAAAAATTGGCTATACGGTATATTGATTATTTTGCATGCAAACATCAAGTTCCTATTTTTCATGCAAGTACATTGGGCATGACGAACATAAAAAATGATCTATGAGCATTCTAAATTGTTTGGTATACTCACAAGTGTTAACATTGCAAGCATGAAAGGTTTACTATGAAAGTATATTTACTACAAAGTATTGAAAAAGTAGGTATCGCAGGCGAAATTTTAAACGTCAGCGAAGGTTATGCACAAAACTTTTTATTTCCACGAAAACTTGCCCTTAAAGTTACTCAAGGCAATCAAGAATTCTATGAAAAGCGTGCAAAGACTGTTGAACATCGCAAAGAAGTGATTGAAACTGAAACAAGCATGCTTTCAGAGCGTATTAAAGATTTAGTCATTACATTAAAGAAAAAAATTCATGATGATAATCGTTTGTATGCGTCAATTAATCCAACTGATATTGTAGAAGCATTAGCAGCTCAACAAATTAAAATTTCAAAAAGCCAAGTTATTTTTGATAAATCAATTAAAGCTGTAGGATCTCATCAAATCACCATCAAGCTTTCTTCGAAATTACAACCGCAAATGACGGTTAAAGTTGTTGGTCTGACCGAAAAATAATGAATTAATAAAAATATATAAAAAACAAGAAGATGAAAAACTCTTCTTGTTTTTTATGCTGTATGAGAAGAAGTAGAGTATGCAACAACCACAATCATTTTTTAAAAAGCCAGGCGTTTCTGATGGCCAACGTGAATCATTGCTTGGAAAAACATTACCTTGTAATTTAGAAGCTGAAAAGTCGGTGCTTGGAGCTATTTTGCTTAATGATACGTGCTTTAATATGGTTGAAGAGTCATTGCAGCCGCAAGATTTTTATGTTCCTGCGCATCAAATTATTTTTAAGCATATGTTAACACTTGCTCGAGCAAATAAACGTATTGATTTAATTACACTCCAGGATATTTTGCAAAAAGAAAATGAATTGGTTGCGATTGGTGATGTTGCATATTTAATTGAGTTACAAGAAAATATTCCGGCACTTGGGATGCTTGAGCAGCATGCGCACATTATTCGTGCAAAAGCGGTACTTCGTAATTTAATTTCATCTTCCGTTGACATTATTACCAGTTGTTATGGTCAAAATGAAACAGAGCTGGATGCGGTTATTGATGAAGCTGAAAAAAAGATTTTTCAAATTATTCATAATCGAACGAAACAAAATTTTGTTCAACTCAATATCTGGTTAAAACGAACATTTCAACATCTTTCATCGATTAAAAGTTCATCAAAAGGTGTTACTGGAGTTGCAACACAATTTAAATATTTAGATCGGATGACATCTGGATTTCAACCTGGAGATTTAATCATTCTTGCTGCTCGTCCTTCAATGGGAAAAACTTCATTTGCACTCAATGTTGCCATGAATGCTGCGCGTCAAGGGTATGGTGTTGGTGTGTTTTCTCTTGAGATGGCAGCAGAGCAGTTAACGCTTCGTTTGCTTTCTACTGAGTCTGGTATTGATCATCAAAAAATTCGAAATGCAACTATTTCAGGAGAAGAATGGATTGCGATTACGCACGTTGCTGCAGAACTTGGCGATATGCAACTTTTTATTGATGATACTGCAGGTATTAATATCATGGAACTTCGTGCAAAAGCACGACAATTGAAATCAAAATATAATATCGGAATGCTTGTGGTTGATTATTTACAATTACTTCATGCAAGTCGTCGTCATGAAAATAGACATCAAGAAGTTTCTGAAATTTCTCGATTTTTAAAAGCATTAGCAAAAGAATTAAATGTTCCGATTGTTGCGTTGTCACAATTGTCTCGTGCTGTTGATAGTCGTATTGATAAACGACCATTGCTTTCTGATCTTCGTGAATCTGGAGCGATTGAGCAAGATGCTGACGTGATTATGTTTTTATATCGTGATGTGGTGTACAACAATGAAACAGAACATCCTGACATGGCAGAATTGATCATTGGAAAACAACGTAACGGTCCTACTGGTATGGTGCCACTTCGATTTGTGCGAGAGTTGACCAAGTTTGAGGATAGTGAGTAATGATAGTTTTAGGCATTGATCCAAGTTTTACTGCAACGGGTTATGCCATCATGATACAACAAGGCAACAAACAACAACTGTTACATTTTGGTACTATTGCTTTACCTGCAAATCAAGAATTATCTGCGCGAATTGGTTTATTTCATGATTTTTTTCAAACTATTATTTTAAAATATCAGGTTACTCGAATTTCTTTAGAAACTCCTTTTTTAGGCAAAAATACACAAACTTTTTTAAAACTTGGTTATCTGCGTGGTGTTGTTCATTTGCTTGTGCATCAACATAAACTTGAAATTGTTGAATTTTCGCCACGAGAAGTAAAATTGGCAGTTACGGGATTTGGTGGAGCAGACAAAGAACAAATTGCGCGCATGATTCAAATGCTTTTTCCTGGACTGGTGCAACAAAAATCGCATGATGTGACTGATGCTATTGCAATTTCATTATGTGGATTGTGGCAAAAAAAATTAAAAACTTAATGATCCTGTTGCACCAACAGAATAAGTATTAATCGTTGCATTACCACCACCAAGTGCAAATTCACCAGTTGCAATCAGTGAAAGATTTGGTGTAAATCGATATTCTTTCCAAGTGTATCCAAATTGGCTTGAAAGTTTTGCAGTCATCGCGCGTTGCGTTGCAGCACCTTGAACGTCAAGTGCTTGATTTAAATCTTGAGGGATACGATTTGAAGCATAGCGAGCGTCTTCAATTCCTGCAGGATATGGAGGAGTTGGAGCAATGTATGGTGGATTTGGTGGTGAAGGTAAAGGGTTTGTACCTCCAATAACACGAGGTAAAGATTTATTAATTGTTGCAAGTGGTTCACAAAGATGAACGCTAATGACTGGATATACGGTAGGATCGCTTAAATAACCTCGTGAATCATCACTGACCTGACGACCTAAAACTGCATATTCATTTAAAATTGCAGCATCAACGTGTAGTAAATGCACAGCATCAAGGTTTAAACTTTCACGACCACGGCACCAATATTCAGCGCCAACTGCAATATTCCAATTACGTTCATGAAAATCAAAAACGGCAGCGGCAGTTCCTTCAATATTAAATCGTGATATGACAGGAAGTGTGGTAATGTTTGCAGCTTGTGTGATGTAAGAAGGAATTGCTCCAGTAGGATTGGTAGCTGTCGGCGTTGAAAGGAAATATTTTTGAATTAAAAGATATTTTGATCCTGGTCCGTTTTGTTTTAAATCAAAGGTACGATAATTTGGTCGACGACCTGAACGAAGATGCATGACGTCACCTTTCAGCCAAAAATCAAGGCCACGATCTTTGCGAGCATCTTCCCAAATTTTATAATGTCCAGTAACTTCAGCTCCCACGCCCCAGTGTGCAGCATGACCAAAGACTGGTTCAAGAACGTGACGTCCTGTTGGCATATTGCCAGTCGGTGCTATAAATTTTGCTCCAAGGCTAAAAAAACCATTGTTGCTGTTATAAAAACTGTATCCAAAAGATGCACAAAGATCTGCAATACGAATTGCTACAAGACGATATGCAGAAAATCGAGCTTTATCAAGTGCGAATGGTTTATGAGTTCCTGATTGAATGATAATGTTGGTGCTGCTGGATAAAATTCCGGCTTGAAATGCTTCAGTAAGTGATTTGTATTGATTTGCAATTGAAGGATATTGCAGCCAAATTTGTTCAGTTTCTAAATCGGCAGGAATATTAGCTGAGGCAACTTTTTCTGAAAGATTTGTTTGAATCGTCATAGCACCAATTGGAGCTCGGATGGTGCAATAAAATCCACGATTGTGATTATTGTGAGCAGCCTGAAATAATAAATCACAACCAACATGCATGATATCAACATCCAAGGAGATGGTTCCTTGACTGCTCATTTCACCCATACCAAATTGGTAAGCATCAAGATCAGATTTTCCATTATTAGTTCCATAGGTCATCGTGTTAGTTCCAGACCAAAATGGCATTGATGCTATGTTTGCATTACACCCTTGACTGCATTGTCCACCAAAGTTGGTCATGTATTCTAAGGCAAATGCAAATGTTTTTTTCCAGCCAAATTCATTGGGTTTATCTGCCATGTACATAGGTTTGATCATGTAAATTTCACGAATCGAAGAAGATGAAAATGCACGCATATGAAAAAAGTTGCGGCTGTTTTTGCAATCAACAGGACATTCATTAACGACAGCTAAATCTTCACTAGCAAATAATGTAGTCGATGCTTGTAAGCTTAATAATGAATATACAATTAACCATTTTTTCATTTCAATTTCTCCTTCGTACTAAGGAAGATAAAATAAGAAAAAAAAATATGCAAACAAACAATTTTAAACGGTTGAAAAGAATTATATATTTTATTATTTTTTTTGTGATGAAAAGCTTTAGGAGCAAAATTGAAAACATTTTCTTGACAACTTGGTCAAATATTTTTTATTGTGCAATTGAAAGTGTCCTTATATATCCATCAAATAAAAATAGGAAGTATGTATGACAAAAAATACAAATACTTATGCTTTACAAAAGTTGCTAAAAAACAAAAAAAGTTTTTTAGCGCTTTGTTTCTTTGCAGCAACGAATTTAAGCATGAATCTGATAGCAGATGAAGAGTTGCACGAAGAAAAAATAGCAGAACATAGAAAAGCAATGGGAGCAGCAACTCCAGGATCGAGTGCTGTAACTGGTGGATCAAATGTTTTGGCATCAAGTTCATCGCATGGTCATAGTTTATATTTTCCAGGGTACGTTGTGCCTGCAAATAATTTTGGATATGCAGGATCAACAGCAACTTTGGTAGTTCCTATCACAGATTCTCCAGCAAGAACAATTTTAGTATCACCTGCAAGTTCTGCACCTGTAGCTGTAACATCTGCAGCTGTGGATAATGCTGGATTTGGTTATAATGTTTTTAATGCGTTAATTTCAGGCACGCAAAACGTTGCGGTTGGTTCTACAGCATTGGATGCTGCAACAACTGGTTCAAATAACGTTGCTGCTGGTTATAGTGCTTTAGGTGCTGTCACAACTGGAGCGCAAAACGTTGCTGTTGGTACAAGTGCTGGTGGCGCAATTTTAACAACATCAGATTCAACAGCGGTTGGATATCAAGCGTTACTTTTAAACACTGGTGCGCAAAACACTGCAGTTGGTTCTGGAGCACTTGATGCAAACGTTGCAGGAACTCCAAACGTTGCAGTTGGTTATAATGCACTTGGTGCAAACGTTTCGGGTAACAATAACGTTGCCGTTGGTGCTAGTGCTGGTTTAACTTTGCTTACGAATCAAAATACTGTAGTTGGTGCTAGTGCTTTAGCTGCAGCAAGTGGTGCAAATAGTACAGCAGTTGGTTATAATGCGTTAAATGCTAATACTGCTGCAAATATGACAGCAGTTGGTTCTGGTGCTTTAGCTGCAAATATTGGTGGAACTCCGAATACAGCAGTTGGTTATAATGCTTTAACTACAAATACAACTGGTGCAAATAACGTTGCATTAGGCTCTACAGCTTTAACTTTAAATTTATCAGGTGCTCGTAATGCTGCTGTTGGTACAGCTTCATTGGCAACTAACTCAACAGGTGTTGATAATACAGCTGTTGGTTATAATGCTTTGAATGCTTCAACAAGTGCAACAGGAAACAATTCTGGCTTTGGTAGTGGTGCTGGTGCATTAACTACAGGAGCAAATAATACGTATCTTGGTTTTAGCGCTGGATCTGCAATGACAACTGGTAATAATAACATCATGATTGGTTCGGGAACAACATTCCAAGGTGCTGATTCTATTACAAGCTCAAACGTAATTGTTATTCGTGGTAGCACAGAGCAAACAAAAACATATATTGGTGGAATTCGTGGAAGAACAACAGATGCGGCAGATGCGATAGCTGTTTTAGTTTCATCAACAGGACAGTTAGGAACAGTGTCTTCATCAAAAAGATTTAAAGAAAACATTGTACCAGTTGATCAAGCAACTGCAGAAAAATTAGCAGATCTTAATATTGTTACTTTTACCTACATCAGTGATAAATCTGGTAGAGTTCAATACGGAGCAATTGCTGAAGAAGTATTTGAAATATTCCCAGAATTAATTGTATATAATAAAGATGGTGAAATTGAGACTATTCAATATCATCACTTTGTTCCATTGTTAATTAAATATGCTCAAGTACAAAATGCTGAAATTAAATCACTTAAAGCTGTAGTTGCAGCTTTAATGAAACGAATTGAAGCTTTAGAAAATAAATAAAATTATTTAATGTAATTTTAAAAGAAATGATGTCACTATACGTGGCATCATTTCTTTTTTGACAAAGTTATAGAAATAAAGAAATATGATTCGTATATAATTTTATCCCAAAAAAAGGAGAATAAATGGGAAAAACTTTACAGTTATTTATTTTTTTAAGCACAAGTTTATTTGTTTCAACAAATCTGGTAGCAGATGAAAATTTTGATGAAGAAAAAATAGCAGAACATAGAAAAGCGATGGGTGCAGCAACTCCAGGATCAAGTGCTGTAACAGGCGGATCAAATGTTTTGGCGTCAAGCTCATCTCATGGTCATAGTTTATATTTTCCAGGTTATGTAGTTCCTGCAAATAATTTTGGATATGCAGGATCAACAGCAACTTTAGTAGTTCCTATTACCAGCTCACCAGCAAGAACAATTTTAGTTTCGCCATCAGCTTCAGCGCCTGCAGCAGTAACATCATCTGCTGTTGACAATACTGGTTATGGTTACAATGTTTTTAATGCTTTAACATCAGGAACTCAAAACGTTGCTGTTGGATCAACTTCTTTTGGCCTTGCAACAACTGCAATAGATTGTGTTGCTGTTGGATATGGTTCTTTGGGCTCAGTGACAACTGGCGGTAATAATACTGCAGTTGGTTCTGGCGCTGGAGGTGCAATTTCAACAACTGCAAATTCAACAGCTGTTGGATATCAAGCATTGCTTTTAAATACAGGTGCACAAAATACTGCAGTAGGCTCTGGTGCTCTTGATGCAAATACATCAGGAACTCCAAACGTTGCTGTTGGTTATAATGCGCTTGGTGCAAACGTGACAGGTGGTAATAACGTTGCTGTTGGTGCAAATGCTGCTGCTGCAACAACGACTGGTAATAATACTGCTGTTGGTTCAAGTGCAATGGTACTCAACACTTCAGGATTTCCAAACGTTGCAGTTGGTTATAATGCTTTAAGCTCAAACTTAACAGGTGGTAATAACGTTGCTGTTGGGCCAAGTGCTGCAGCTGCGGTATTGACAGGAAGTAACACTGCAGTTGGTTCATCAGCTTTAGCTGCAGCATCAGGTGCAAATGCTGTTGCGGTTGGTTATCAAGCTTTACTTGTTAATACAGGGGCACAGAATACAGCCGTTGGTTCAAATGCTTTGGATGCAAATACGTCAGGAACTCCAAACACTGCTGTAGGTTATAATGCTTTAGGAACTAATATTTCTGGAAATAATAACACAGCTGTTGGTGCAAGTGCTGGAGCTCTGTTGTTAACGAGTGGCAATACTGCAGTTGGAACAAATGCTTTGGCTGCTGTAAGCGGCGCAAACTGTACCGCGGTTGGTTATAATGCTTTGCAATCTAACACTGCCGTTCAAAATACTGCGGTAGGTACTGGAGCAATTGCAAACGGTGCAAGTGGTTCAGATACAACAGCTATTGGATATAATGCATTACTTGTTAATGCTGCAGCTTTTAATACTGCAATTGGTTCAGTATGTATGGATGCAAATACTTCAGGTAATCAAAATACATCAATTGGTTATAATTCAATGGGAACAAATATTTCAGGTAACGATTCTGTAGCTGTTGGTGCAAATTCACTTCGCGATTCAACCGCAAGTCAAAACGTTGCGGTTGGTTCTGGTGCAGGACTTATAACAACTGGTACTAATAATACCTATGTTGGGTATAGTGCTGGTTCTGCAATGAGTACAGGAAACAATAATGTTATGCTTGGAGCAAGTGCGACTTTCTTGGGTTCTGATTCTGCAACATCATCAAACTTGATTGTGATTGGAAATACATCTTCAACAAAAGCCTATATTAGAGGTGTGAGTGGTGTTACAACAGATGCAGCAGCTGTAGCAGTTTTAGTTTCTTCAACAGGACAACTTGGTACAGTTTCATCATCAAAAAGATTTAAAGAAAATATTGTACCAGTTGATCAAGTAACTGCAGAAAAATTAGCAGATCTTAATATTGTTACTTTTACCTACATCAGTGATAAATCTGGTAGAGTTCAATACGGAGCAATTGCTGAAGAAGTATTTGAAATATTTCCAGAATTGATTGTGTATAATAAAGATGGTGAAATTGAAACTATCCAATATCATCACTTTGTTCCACTTTTAATTAAATATGCTCAAGTTCAAAATGCTGAAATTAAATCACTTAAAGCTCAAGCGCAAACATTTCAATCAGTGGTTGCAGCTTTAATAAAACGAATTGAAGCTTTAGAAAATAAATAAAATTATTTAATGTAATTTTAAAAAGAAAAGGTGTCAAAAAAGACACCTTTTCTTTTTTGACAAAGTTTTAGAAATGAAGAAATATTGATTTATATTATTTTATAACCCTAAAAAAGGAGTTTTTATGGGGCAAATCAAAAAAATTTTTATTATTGTTTTTCTTGCCGTAACAAATTTAGGATTTACGAATCTGAGAGCAGATCAAAATCTTGATGATGAAAAAATAGCAGAACATAGAAAAGCAATGGGTACGGCAACTCCATTTTCAAGCTCTATGACCGGTGGATCAAATATTTTAGCGTCAAGCGCATCTAATGGTCATGGATTTATCTTACCAGGGTACGTTGTGCCTGCAAATAATTTTGGATATGCAGGATCAACAGCAACTTTGGTAGTTCCTATCACAGATTCTCCAGCAAGAACAATTTTAGTATCACCTGCAAGTTCTGCACCTGCAGCTGTAACATCATCAGCTGCGGATAATGCTGGATTTGGTTATAACGCATTTAATGCGTTAACTTCAGGTATTCAAAACGTTGCGGTTGGTTCAACAGCATTGGATGCTGCAACAACTGGATCAAATAACGTTGCTGTTGGTTACAGTGCTTTAGGTGCAGTAACTACTGGTGCTCAAAACGTTGGTGTTGGTACAAGTGCTGGTGGCGCAATTACGACAGCTTCAAATTCAACAGCAGTCGGATATAATGCATTGCTTGTCAATACTGGATCTCAAAACACAGCAGTTGGTTCAACAGCATTAGATGCAAACGTTGGAGGAATTCAAAATATTGCTGTTGGTTATAATTCTTTAGGTGCAAATATTTCTGGAAATCAAAATGTTGCAATTGGTGTTGGTGCTGGATCTACAAGTACCACAGCTTCAAGTGTTACAGCAATTGGAGCATCAACCTTATCATTAAACACAAGTGGTCAAAATACTGCAGTTGGTGCAATTGCTTTAGCTTCAAACGCTGGAGGGACACCAAACACAGCTGTTGGGTATAATGCCTTAGGTAATAATTCCACAGGAAATCATAACACGGCAGTTGGTGCAAATGCTGGAAATTTAGTATTAACATCAAATAATACGGTTGTTGGTTCAAGTGCTTTAGCTGCAGCATCGGGTGCAGATTCTACAGCTGTTGGATATAGTGCATTATTGAATAACACTGCAGCTAATAATACAGCAGTTGGTTCTGGTGCTCTTGATGCAAACATTGGCTGAACTCCAAACACGGCGGTTGGTAAAGATGCACTTGGAGCAAATACAACAGGGAATCAACATACTGCTGTTGGATATCAATCTTTAGCAACCAATACTGGTGGAAATGATTGTACAGCTATTGGATTTCAAGCATTAAATTTAAGTACAGCATCAAATAATACTGCAGTTGGTTCAAGTGCATTGACCAATAATAGTTCAGGAACTCAAAATACTGCAGTGGGTAAAACAGCATTGGCTGCAGTGACAACAACCAATGATAGTACAGCTGTTGGATATAATGCTTTAGTGTTAAATACTGCTGCACAAAGTACTGCAGTTGGCTCACAAGCTTTAGCTGCAAATACGAGTGGTGCTGGAAATACAGCTGTTGGATTTCAAACATTAAATTTAAATCAAACTGGAGGTGCAAATACAGCTGTTGGTATTCAAGCTTTATTAAACAATACTGGCAATAATAACACAGCTTGTGGAGCTTCAGCGCTTCTTGGAAATACCTCTGCTGCAAATAATACCGCAGTTGGTAAAGCTGCAATGCAATCAAATTCAACAGGCGCTGATTGTACTGCAATTGGGTATAATGCTTTAAATGTAAGTACTGCATCTTTTAATACTGCAGTTGGATCAATTGCATTAGATGCAAATACAACAGGAAATCAGAATGTATCTGTTGGATATAATTCAATGGGAACAAATATTTCTGGTAATGATTGTGTTGCGGTTGGTGCAAACTCACTTCGTGATTCAACAGCGAGCCAAAACGTAGCAATTGGTTCTGGTGCAGGACTTGTTACAACAGGTACAAATAATACATATCTTGGATATGCTGCTGGTACTGGCGCAACGACAGGTTCAAATAATGTAATTATTGGTGCTTCATCTGTACCATCTTCGACTACAATTTCTAATCAAACGGTTCTTGGAAATTCATCAACAACGACAGCCTATTTATTTGGTATTCCTGGTGCAATTGCATCATCAAATTTAGTTACGACGACTGGTACTTCAACAGGACAGTTAGGAACTATTCCTTCAACAGCAAACAGTGGTATTCCATTAATTGCACAAGGAAATGGAGTAAGTCCTGTTTATGGAACAGCGCTGGTTGCTGGTGGTGGAACAGGAGTGACATCATTTGGACAAAACAATTCATTAATCTTGAGTGGTACATCAGGTACTGGAGCATTGCAACAAGTGACAGGTGGAACATCAAATACTGTTTTAGCTGCTGCAGGTGCTGCAACAGTTCCAACATTTAAAACACTTTCTGCTAACATGCAAATATTTACGGCAAATGGAACATACACACCAACAGCAGGGATGGTTTATTGCGATGTTGAATGTTTGGGTGCTGGTGGTGGTGCAGGTGGTTGCAGTGCTGTAAACTTTTCTGTCTCAGGAGGTGCTGGATCTGGTGCTTACAGCAGAAAATGTTTCTCTGCTGCAACGATAGGTGCATCACAAACTATTGTGATTGGTACTGGAGGATCAGGTGGTATTGGTGCTGCTGATGGTACTGATGGCGGAGCTACAACCTTTGGTGGAACATTATTGACTGCTGCTGGTGGTGGTCGTTCGTTAGCAAATTCATCAATTGGAGGAGCTATTGCTGCAGCTGCAGTTATTGCAAATGCTATTTGTATTCCTGGAAGACATGGTGGTCCATCATTAACTCCTACAATTGCTGCAATTGGAACATCGGGAGCAGGTGCTGATAGTCCTTATGGTACTGGTGGTTATGCACAATTATTTTTCATTGCAACGCCAACATCGGCCTTTGATGGAGTTGCAGCTTCAGGATATGGAGCTGGTGGTGGTGGAGCTTCAGTAGGAACTGGTGGTCTTGTGAAAAATGGCGGTTCAGGAACTTCAGGACTTGTCATTATTACAGAATACATTCTTTCGTAAAAAGTTTTTATTACGTAAAAAGAGAGCTGCAGAATTTCTGCAGCTCTCTTTTTTTATAGATATCAAATCTAAAATTAAAAGTTGAGTGATCCTTGAAGACCAGCGCTCCACATTTGAACAGCATTGTTTGTATTGTTTGTAAACTCTGCACTGCCAATGAATGATAAGTTTGGAGTGTAGCGGCAATCATTCCATGTGTAACCAAACTGTGCAAATACTTTACCAGTGAAAGCTTTTGCAGCAGCAGCACCACAGATATCCAATGCTTCATTTAAATCTTGCGGGATACGATTTGTTGAAACACGACCGTCAACAACTCCTGTTGGCCATGCGCCTGACGCTGGGAAACCAAATGGAGCTGTAGTGCCTGTCAATTGAACTGCATTTTGTGATTTATTGATTTTTGCTGCAGGTTCACATAAAGGAATTACAGAAGGAACTGCTGTATAAGTTGAGCTTGCAAATGTAGATATTGTTGCGTCTGGGTTAGAGCCACCAGCTTGACGACCAACAACTGCAAAATTATTTAAATTTTCTTTGTGTTGATCAACACATGAACACATGTCGATGCTTACAGTTTCTTTTGTTCTACCCCAGAATTCACCAGCAACTGCCAAATTCCAGTTATTGTGATGATAATCAAACATTAATGATGCTGAACCTTCAGCTGCAAATTTTGAAAATACTGGAAGTGTTGTAATATTAATTGCTTGAGTTAAAGATCCTGCAACAAAACCTGTTGTATTCGCAGTAGTTGCGACTGAAGCAGCTTCTTGATGATAGTGCTGTAAAAGAATATATTTTGAACCAAGACCGTTTGCTTTTAAGTCAAATGAACGCATGCTTGGAGTTCTGCCTGGAAGAAGGTGTAAAACTTCACCTTGGAACCAAACATCTAAATATTTAGATTTAGCGTCATTTTCCCAAGCTTTGTAATGACCAACAACGTCAGCACCAACGCCCCAAGCGCCGCCACGACCAAATATTGGCTCAAGAGCATAACGTGCTGTTGGAACGTTGCCTGTTGGGCATGTTGTTTTAAAACCAAGACCAAAGAAACCTTTTTCATTTGCAAATACGTTATAACCAAGAACAAATGAAAGATCTGCTAAACGAATTTCAGTTTGTTTGCATGTTGAAATTCTACCATAGTGAAGTTCTGTTTGGTATGGTTGACGCATAGTATCAAGTGTACCATTGCTTCCAACGCCACCAGCAATTGAAGCGCCAACGTTTTCTGCGCGATTTGCTAAGCTTGGATAGTTTGTGACATAATTAATATTTGCAGGTCCAGTTGTGACTTGTGAAAAATAATTTACATCTCTTCTTTCAGAAGTATCTGTCATTTGAGGATCGATACTGATTGCGCCAATTGGAGCATGAACTTTAAAATACATTCCGTGTTCATCTTTTTTATGAACAAAATACAGCATAAAATCTGTACCAACTTGAGTAATTTTTGGATTGATAGTTAATGTTCCACTAATTACATTTGGATCATAATTTAAACCTGTAGGTGTACCTGTTGTTGTTGGAATAGTTCCGCCAGCAGCATTACCACATCCAAAGTTCCACATATCGATATCTGCAGTACCACCGTTGTTACCAACAGTCATTGCATTTGTTCCTGCAGCACCCCAAGAGAACATTGAACCTAGATTTTTGCAGCTGTTACACTTTGCACCAAAATTTTGCATATATTGAGTTGCAAATGAAAAAGTTCCATTCCATTCATCGCGATGACTTTCAGTTTGGAATAAGTTTTTTTCTAGAGTGATTTCACGAGAAGCATCCGATGAGAAGGCGCGAGGGAACCAAGTATTTTTACTTTGAGAACACGGTTGATTTGAACAAACTGCTGAGCAGTCAATACCTGAAACAGAACAGGCATTAACAATTTGACCTATCGTTAAGATTGCGGCTACTTTGAGCCATAAAGTATTTTTTTTCACAAGGACTCCTTTTTTTAAAATACCAACATAACAGAATGACACAGCAAATCTAAAATAATAAAAAAAATAAAGCAATGGTTTCAAATCCTTCAGCCCGATTTTGGCTTCAAAAAGATAATTTTGCTTGTTGACGAAAAACTGTACTTTCCAAGAAATTATCAATTTTTGGGGCTGATTTTTTTACCCGCCCTGAATCATCGTAACTCGCATAAGCCCTATTATGTATCCGTAACCAATAATTTTTCAAAAAACCTTAAAGGCTGCTACAGATCTTGATTTTCAAGATTTTTGAAACTTTTTAAAACAATTTTGGAAGTTGGCAATGAAAAGTCCCTAAAGCGTCGTCGGTTAAAATCAATGAACGTTTTTGTAAAATGCTTAAGCTTGAGGATATTCCACAATAAATTGCGTTATTAATAATGCGCGGAGCAAATAAATGCGAATTTCTACTTATTGGTTGAAGTCCGTAGGGATCCGTTTGCTCAATGCTTTTTGAAGCATGATTATAACGAGCAATCTGGCATGTTTGAGATAAATGATTAAAGCTTACAAAGTAAATTGATTCTGCGGTATAAATTGGCAAAAGTGGATAAATTGATTCGTAAAGACGCTCTGGATTTATACCAATAAGCAATATTTTTGGCAGCTGAAAAACAAATAAATTTCTTATATCCCATGAGCCATCAATGCTTTTGTTTAACTCATTGCACGTAAATTCAAAAAAATCAGACTCTTCACTTTCTTTTTGTGTAAAATTTAAAAAGAATCCATGCTCTTCGCTTTGCATAGAAAGAAAGCATGGCCGCTGCTCACTATTCGAAAAAGTAAAAATCTTTTCACTGCTTGCAAAATTTGATGACTCTTTTTTTTCTTGCTTTTGATTAATTTGAAAAAAAACAGATAAAAATTTTTCTGTCCATGGCGTTTTGCAAATTGCATATTCATTATGTTGATTTTTATTTATATAAAAAAGAGTGCCATTTATTTTTTGAGGATATAAATCATCGCAAGAATCTTGCATATTTGATAATGAATAAATAGTGCTGCTCCGATTTGAAATATCACATAAAAAAATTTTAAAATTATTTTCGTATTTTCCCATAAAATAAAATTGTTCATCACTGATCCAAGTAATGCAAGATATTGCAGAAATCGGTTCGTACAATGGAATAACTCGAGGAGTTCGTTTATTAAAATATTTAATTTTTATTCTGCCGCGATCTATAAAACTGCATGCATTTTTACTTGGCAATATTTGTACCGACGAAGGTAAAAAAAGAGAACTTAATTCTTTAAAAGCTACCAATTCTTTGGTATTCCACATCCATAACTCAAGATCATCAGGAGTTGTTTGATGAATCAGAAGCAGGTTTTCATCATCAATCGCTCCAACAGGATAAAGATATTCCGTACAATCAATCGTCATTGAAAACAAAATTAAAAACGTAAAAAAAATAAATTTATTCAAGCAAGCTCCTTTAATTTTTTACACGACTGACTTAAGTTCTACCAGTAGAGCATTCGATCGTCAATTTTTTAAAAAGTGCAACAATCCGCATAATTGGTTTTTGTTTTGACAAAAAAATTATTTCATGCCGTTTTTTTAACTAATTTTTTAAATTTTTTAATGAATTTTTTTTTATTCATTTTACTTTGAAATATTTTAAGTTCATGTATCTGTAATATGCACTCTGCTAAATTAATTGACCCTAAAATAGTATGTTTTTGGAGCAAGTGTTCAACCTGTGATGGTAAAAAACTTTTGTTACAGCTTGATAAAATTATTGCCAAGCACCCAGCCATGCATGCTGTTGCCATCGAACTACCAGATACTTTTGTTATTACAAAATTCTGTGTTAATTTTAGCCACATAAAAACTGCAAGATCTTTTCCCGGCATCATAAATTTTAAAAAGTTCACTGAACAAATTTGGTACGTATTTTTTTGTATAAATTCAGAATTTTTTTCTGCCATAACAACATACGTAAACGTTTTTAAAAGATTTTTGATCTGTTGATTTTGCAAGTCATTGGTATTATCAAAATCATCAATATGTAAACTTAAACAAACAATATCAACTAATTCCTGCTGCAATTTTTGCAAAGCTTGAATTAAAGTTTGTTTACTACACAATCCATCATCATTAAAAATTGGTACTGATATAATTTCAACATACGGAGCAATTTGACGAATTAAACTTGCAACCGATGCCCCATGATTTTTTTTTAACTGTTTTTCAGAAAAATCACTTAATTTTTTCAAATTTGGTGAAAAATTTTTAACCCCGCCTTGTGTTTGATCGCAAATGCAAAATCTTTCAAAATTTTGCATTTTTGCCACACCTTTTAAAAAATATTCAGAATTGAATTTTTTTTGTTGATAAAAATCTATCATTTCTGAAGTTTCATGAAAATGAGTATCCAAAATTGCAACCTTAACCCCTTTTCCGGGATTTTGAATATGATCAGATAATTTTTCTAAATTTAAAATTTTTAAATGCCAAAATAGGTCAAAATTTTTTTGAACAGGAAAAAAAACAAAAGAGCTTAATTTTGAAAAAAATAAAAACAAAATAAAAAAGAGCAACTTTTGAACTTCCATACATACTCCTCACTTAACCTTACTCTGATTATTCATGAAGAGTCAAAATTTAAAAAATGATCAAAAAAAATTTCCATCGCATTAGTACGAATACCAATGCGATGGAAAAAAGGAGAGTAGTAATGAAGCCTAAGTTAAAATTTGACAAGAATGTTTACAGTTGTAATTTTTTTGAAATTTTCTATAAACATTTATATCATTAATAATTTTAACACTTCTGGCTTTTCTGTCAACAGGTTTAGGGCTAAAAACGCAGACTCTAAAGGCATTATTTCAGGATTTTAGTGATACCACGTCTGGATCGGCCTTGCCAAGCAAATCTTGAAGACTAGAATCAAAAAAAGGCGCTGTAATAATAATTTGATTTTGACATGAAATTAAAAAATTTATTAAATTTTGTAGTCTTGTTTTGTCAAAATCTGAGATAAAATCATCAATTAAAAGGAGCGGTTTTTCTTGACCTTTCGGCTGAATCAGGACTAAAGACAGTTTGCACAGCAGCGAAATCAACTTTTGTTGTCCTCGAGATGCAAAAATTTGAGCTTTTTGGCCTCTAATTTGAATGATTAAATCATCTAAATGGGCACCAAAAAGCGACCTTTTGAGCATTCGTTCCTGCCCTATCAAGCTTTCAACAAATCCTGTTACAAGAGTCGCTTTAGGCTCATACAAAAGAGAAATTTCATAAATATCATCAAAAAACTGATGAATCAATGAATTCACCATATTTTCTATCTGAATCATTATATTTTGACGAAAAGATTGAATTTTTGAAGTGACTTCAATTAATTTTTGAGTCCAAATATCAAATTCCGAAAAATCAAACGAATGATAATTTCGCTCTAAAAAAGCATTGCGTTGTTGCAAAATTTGCTTAAATTCACGATACAACGATAGAGCTTCGGGATGAGCCAGCAGAACTGCTTGGTCAATAAAAGCTCGCCTACCAGCAGGATACCCCTTAACAAGATCAATATCATCTTCTGTAAGTGTCACAACTTGAAATATTGAAAGTATTTCTTTGTACGATGTTACTGGTTTTTGATTAAATTTTATCGATTTTCGTTTTCCCGCATAGCCAACTTGAATGGCATGTTGTTCAGTCAATTGCTCTGTTCTAAAAACCCCTTTTAAAAAAAATGCATCGGTTCCTGCATGCATTAAATCAGATACCACATGAGAACGAAACGACTTAAAATAAGAAAGATAATAAATAGCTTCAATGATTGAAGTTTTCCCTACTCCATTATCTCCCGTAATTAAAGTTACCGGCGCAGAAAATTGTAATTTTTTATCGGCAAAACAACGAAACTGTTGTAGTTGCAATTCTTCTAAAAACAATTGATTCTCATGTTACATATTGTTCGCAGAAACTGGCATCACCAAATACATTAAATGATACATATCACCTTCTGCTTTAAAAATAATTGGACGAGCATTGTTTTTTAAAAAAAAGGTTAATTGATCACTATCAAATGATTGAAGACCTTGCAAAAGATACGGTGAATAAAATCTCATTTCTAATTTTTCAGCATCAAAATTACCAATTGATAATGTTTCTTCCAAATTTCCAATATCATTGTTTTTCATAAAAACTTTTAATTGGTTTTTATTAAACGTAAAATTAGTTGCCAAAAACTGTCCTGAAAGCAAGCATGATGATCTTCGTAAAGTTTTGACAAAATCAGATTTGCTCAAAGTTGCAGGAATAAAAGAATCATGCTGTAAAATTGATTCATATTTTGGAAATTCATCTGCTAAAAGCCGTGTAAAAAAATTAAAATGATCACCGGAAAATACCAATTGTTGCTCGCAAGTTCCTAAAAAAATCATTGTTGCTGCAGAATTTTCAAGTATTTTTTTTAATTCAAAAATTGCACGGCGTGGAAGCAACCATTTTTTTTCTTTTTCAAGTACATAGCGATCAGATGTTACTTGAGCTAAGCAATGACCATCAGTTGATGTTAATTTAAATTCTTTAGCCGAAATTTCTAAAAATAAGCCATTAAGCGATGGTGTTGCATTGTTTTGAGGAATTAAAAAGGAAACTTTACCAAGCATGTTAGATAAAAATTGAGCATCTATTTGCATTAAATTTTCAATGCGTTCAGGCAGTGGTGGAAATTCTTCAGCACTTTTAATATTGAATGAAACATTAATATGTTGTTGTGATTTTAAAGTAATTTGACTGTCATCAACGATACATTCAATATCACCATCCATTTCTTTGACAATATCAAAAATCTTTTTTCCAGGAACTAAAAATTGTGCAAACTCTGTAGAACTTGTTGTGAGCAAGCAACTATACTGCAAACTAATTTCCAAGTCTGTTGCTTTCAAGATTAATTCTTTGTTTGAAATTTGAAACAAAATGCATGACGTTGAAGGCATTGTTGTTTTTTTTGTACAAATTGGTTGCATGAAAAATAATGTTGTCAATAAATCTTTTTGACTCACCACAAATGAATAACTCATGAAAACCTTTCTGTATTGTCATAAAAAATGAAACTGGACTTAGTATACAAAAAGGAAACTATTTTCTCAATCCATCTTGTTTTTATGCAGGCACAAAATCTAAATCTTTTGGGGAATTTGTAACTTCTTTTTGATGCTCCTGTTCAAGATTTAAAGCTTCGCCTTTTTTTACTTCTTCCTCTAAAAATGCACTTGAATCATTTTCTTTTTCAAATGGAACTTTGACAGGTTCACGAATCACTTTATCTTGTTTCTCTTGAATTTGCCATTTTTTAGTTGCTGGATCCTTAACCCATTCATGCTCTGACTTTTCTTCTATCATTTTATGACTTCGTTCAACTTCTTTTGGAATTTTAAACTGCGGCTTACTGCGCTGACTTAAATTTTTTTCTAATTCTTCAATTGATTTTTGACTTTGCTTGCTCATGTTTTCTACATACAAAGGAAGCTCTTTATAATACATTTTTTCATCAACACTTATTTCTTTTTCATTACGAACATCAATATTTAAAACATCTTCATCATATGGCCAAAAATTTTTCACTATTTTTCCAGCATGATTTGTATACATGTAACCAGAACTATAGGAATCAGCTCCTTCAATAGGAGTATAATTAAAAAAACAAATATTTCGATATTTTGTTCCATCACTAAAAATAAGTTCTTTAATTACAGTGTGTATACTTTCTTTTATGCCTCTGATTGGTAAAAATGCTCGTACTAAATATTTCATACTATGTTGTGATTCAGTTTCTAATGGAAGATTAATAGTATTGATCATATAAAATTGGTTCATATAATTTACTGGAAGCATCATTGGTAACTCATATACTAAAGATTTAAAAGTAATAGAATTAATTACATTTGCTGAAATAAAAACACCTTTAATATCATAGGTAAAAATAAAATCTTTTTGTGCAGTTGCTTGAATTTGTGTAATTTTTTTAAAACTTTGATCAAAGCTTTCTGGTGTAAACCATGAAGTATGAGGCATTTTAATACTCATTAAATTAATATTCTTAGAAAGAGGATCAACATCCTTCCCCGAAAAGATTTTAGCAGCTCGACTATAATCAGGAGGTGTTTGATTTAAAGCTTGAAAATATAAGTTAAAAGACTCAGGATAATCTTGAATACGAAAATTAAATTCTGGTGAAAAAAATGAATTTCCCATGATGATAGGATAAGAAATTTTCTCTAAATCACGGTTATCAAACTGATTTGTTATTTGAAAAGCTGTTCTATTTTTTTCACCACCAGAATAACAACTTGTAACTGATAAAGACTTCATTAAAAAATTATTTTGTAAATTTTTTAAAAATCTTACAAAATCAGAATCTTTAGCTTGCTGATATTTAACTGTTGAAATTTCTGCAGTAAAGTCATGAGAACCATGCCCTATTAAATAAATATTCATCAAACAATCAGCATGCTTAGGTTTTATTTCATTTAAAGCTATTATTAAACGTTGACCTATTGTAGAAGTGTAATTAACAACATCGTGATTAAAAGCTAAAGAGTTCATACTTGCCATATAGCGATATTTTGCTTCTCCCCATTTTATTGCTTCTGTTGATAAATCTGAATTTTTACCTTGTTCATAATCAGTCAATGAACTTTCGGGAATAGCCTCAAATATATAATTTTTTAATTTCGAAATTGATAATCCTAATTTTTCATCTACATTTTCCACATAAAGACTCTTTGGTATGAATAATACATAATCATTAGAAATATTCTTTACAATACTTGTAGAATTTTTTTTAATATCTTGATAAGTTATAAAAATTTTTAATAAATTTTTATCATAATCATCGGGAATAATTTTCTGAATAAATTTAAATACATCTGAAACGTTTATTTTATTATTATTAAATTCGTCATAAATTTTTTTAAAATCTGGATAATCCTTTTCCATATGAGCTTGAACATGATTTACAACTTTTTCCATTAAATTCATGGTATAGCGAGAACACATTGTCACAATTCCGTCATTCAATGCTTGCCGCAAATCTAAAAGCACAGGAAATTGATTACTCCTGGAACCTGTAAATTTCTCACTAAAATCATTTAAAATCATCATATTTGTTGTTTTTTCAGAAGATAAGCAATAATTAAAATGCAAAAATATACTTATATGCAAAAATA
>CAYOQO010000001.1:100499-112208 GCA_964406135.1 uncultured Pseudomonadota bacterium
TTTTCAGAAGATAAGCAATAATTAAAATGCAAAAATATACTTATATGCAAAAATATAGATCTCAATAAAAACTAATTTAATTTCATACCCCATCCCAATTTTAAAGAATCATTTTGATTCAATGATAATCTATCAAAATTTCAAAATTCAAGATTTTATGCTCTTGGATGATATTTATCGTAAAGTTCACGAAGATGTGATAGTTCCAAATGTGTATAAATTTGTACCGTATTAATTTTCGAGTGCCCTAAAAGTGTTTGAAGGTGTCGTAAGTTTGCGCCACGTTTAAGCAAATGAGTTGCCAAAGAGTGACGCAGCACATGTGGCGAAATGCTATGCATTAATCCTGATTTTCTTGCAATATCTTTTACAATTCGCCAAAAAGCTTGCCGAGTAATATGACTAACCTTGCCAGCATACAAAACAGGAAATAAAAGTTCAGTTTGACGTTTACCCACAGGGCCAATTAAATGACCATGAACTCGTGCCAAATAAGCTTGCAGTAATAAAATTAATTCTGGAGGTAACGGAATAATTCGCTCTTTGCCACCCTTGCCAGAAACTTGCAAACATTTTTCTTCAAAATTTAGATTGGTTGTTTTTAATTCAACAAGCTCACTGACTCGCATGCCGCAAACATACAAAAGTGACAGCATTACTTTATTGCGCTGGCCTGGAAGCGTTGTATCAGTATCTGCAGCTTCAAACAATGCTTGCATCTGCTCTTGAGTTAAGTGACGTGGTAACTGTTTTGGTAATTGTGGAAACACAATTCCATTCGTAAATGGAATTAAATCATGGTACGAAGAAAGATAATTTGCCAAAGTTTTTAATGCTGACAATTTTCGAGAAGCACTTCTGGGCCCCAGCTTCATATCTTGACGCATGTATTTTAAAAAATCTTTAACATGCAGCGTTGTTACTTGATTTAAACTATCAATTTTATGATTTTTGTTTAAAAAATTTAAAAATTGTTCAATGTCGCGCTTGTATGCTTCAAGTGTATTATTGGCAACGCATTTTTCAGAAATCAAGTAATCTTGAAACTTTAAAAAAAGTGCATCCATCTACTACTCTTTCCTGATTGTTGATGTTTGTTTCATCAAATTATTGAAAAAATCGACTCTTCTCTTCCCGTCGTCCTCGGCACCGACCGAGGATCCAGTCAATTTATAACATACCTTCTAAAATTTGATAAGAAAGATCATGCCATGCAGGATTTTTTTCTTCTATAAGTTTTATTTTCCAATCTCTATTCCAATGTTTTAACTGCTTTTCTCGAGTGATAGCCTGCATCATAGTTGAATGTTGTTCAATGTAAACTAACTGATTTATGTGATAAATTTTAGTAAATCCAGGAATTAAATCTTGTTTATGCTCATAAATTCGACGAGCTAAATTACTGGTTACTCCAATGTACAATGTTCCATTTTTCTTTGAAGCAAGTAAGTATATCCAATATTTTTTCATAAGGTTTTCTTTTTAAATAACTGGATCCTCGATCGGTGTCGAGGACGACGGAAGACTGAAAGAGAAAAACTAATACTACGAATTTAAGAAACAATCACATCACTCAGTAACAAATCAATAGGCTCTTCCTACAATCACATCACCTTTGGAACTCATGCCGCATCCAAAACATTGTTGCATTTCATTTTTTTCAATCATACAACGAATTGATGCTCCAAACTCTTTAAGCTTTTGTTCACATTCATGCATTTGGCACCAACCAACTTGATAAATTTCATTGTTTGCTTCAAGATCTTTTGAAAAATTTTCAAGCTTATCAGCTTTGTGCCACATAGCTTGATACCGCTTCTCTGCTCGAGCAAAAAGTTCATTTTGAATATTTTCCAGTTTATCTGCTACCCAAGAAACTAAATTTTGATTTGATACTGTTTCTTTTTCTTTTGAAAGCCTTGAAACTGCAACTACGACACCAGCATCAATGTCGCGCGCACCAACTTGAATACACAAAGGAACACCTTTAAGTTCCCATTCATAAAATTTTGCACCAGGCGATTGAGTTTCATCAACGTCTGCTTTTACTTTGATACCTGATGATTCTAAATCTTTTTTTAATTTTTGAACAAAATCTAAAACTTGATCTTTCGTTTCTTTTTTCAGGATCGGAACAATCACAACTTGAATTGGTGCAATTTTTGGAGGTAAAATCAATCCTCGTTCATCACCATGACTTGCAATTACCGCTCCAACTAATCGAGTTGTGGTACCCCAGCTGGTCAAATAAGGATAAGAAATAGAACCATCTTGATTTTGAAATTTCATATCAAAAGCATGTGCAAATGTTTGAAGCAATAAGTGAGACGTTCCCATTTGCAAAGCTTTACCATCAATCAAAAAAGCTTCAAAGGTATACGTTGCCTCAGCACCCGGAAACTGTTCATGTTTTGTTTTACGGCCCTTGATCACGGGGATTGCCAAATAATTTTGAGCTAGGTTAACGTATTCTTGAAGCATAGTCATAACTTCATCTTGTGCTTCTTCTTTGGTTGCGTGAGCAGTGTGACCTTCCTGCCAGTAAAATTCTGTTGTTCTCAAGAATGCTCGTGGTCTTTTTTCCCAGCGCACGACGTTTGCCCATTGATTAATTTTTAAAGGTAAATCACGCCATGAAATAATCCATTTTGCAAACATATGATGAATCACAGTCTCAGATGTTGGACGAACCACCAAAGGTTCTTCTAACTCTTTACCGCCAGCATGAGTTACCACGGCAAGCTCAGGTGCAAAACCTTCAACATGCTCTGCTTCTTTTTGTAAAAATGATTGAGGAATAAAAAGAGGAAATAATGCGTTTTCATGACCTGTTGCTTTGATACGCTGATCTAAAACATTTTTGATATTTTCCCAAATAGCATTACCGTAGGGACGAATTACCATGCAACCTCGAACTGGCGCATGATCTGCAAGTTTTGCTTGAGCAATAACTTCTTGATACCATTCTGGAAAATTTGTTTTAATATCAGGCAATTTGTTCATAAAAATCCTTTTAATCACTGGATCCTCGATCGGTGTCGAGGATGACAGAAGAAAAATCCTTGATTGCATTGTAAAGTAACTTGTAAAAGTATATCGTATACAGAAATAAGAATCAAAACTTACAAAGTTAAAAAAACTTACAATGAATATACAAATATTTTTTAAATTATCTTTCGCTTCATTTCTATTTTGTAATACAATATTTCTTAATTCTGGCGTTAGAAAAAAAATAGAAAACATGAAGAAAAAAGAATACAATTGTCGCAATAGCATTATTGAAGAAGAAAAACATTCATTAAAAATCGACATTATTCGAATAAATGATTTTTTATATAAAAATAATCCTTCCTTGCATCGCATTTTGTTCAGTCGATGGACCATATTAAGAAAAACAAAAAAAGCTCTGGAAGCTATTCAATGGCAAGAAGAAAGATCTCAACGATGTAATATTGAATATTCTCGAGATATAGAATTAAGAGTTTTACACAATCAATTTGACGCAGGATTATTGCATGCAATCAAATGATCAAAAAACAACCTTACAAGATTTAAAAAAAATCGCTCAACAATTTCGTGATGATCGAGATTGGCAACAATTTCATTCTCCAAAAAATTTAAGCATGAAAATTGCCATTGAAGCTGCAGAGCTGATGGAAAAATTTGTTTGGATGTCATCAGAAGATTCATTTCACGAAATTGATAAAAACAGACAAGAAATTGAAGATGAAATGGCAGACGTTTTCATCTGCCTCGTTCATTTTTGCAATACTGCAAATATTGACATGACTTCAGCCTTTACAAAAAAATTACACGAAGTTGCCAAAAAATATCCTGTTGAAAAAGCTAAAGGCAAATCAGACAAGTATGATAAATTATAATTTAAACTTTTTTAATATACCCCTGACGCAATTCTTCTTGATAAAATAAGTATACGCCATACGCAGCAATGACCAATGCAACAAAAAAATGATGTGTTACCACAGATCCTAAAAGCAACCAATCAAAAAATGAAGTAAACAATGGAATAATGCATCCCATGAATGATAAAAGCGTTACGGTGTATCGCTTTAAAAGTCGTGCATACAAATTATAGTACACAACGTTTGTTAATAAAATAATTACTATCATCCAGAACCAAAATTCTGGCATGCGACCCCATGGAAGTGTTGCATTTTGTTCCCACACATAGGCAAAAACAAAAGATTCAAGACCTGCAAAAAGCATCGCAATACCATTGATCATAAGTGGTTGATAGCCTTGAAGTACCAACATGCGCACATACACCCAACCAAGTGCTCCAAAAATTACTGAAAGTACTACCAACCCATAGGCAGCATGAACATTCAAACAAAAATCAGATTGGGATGCTATAAACCATGCAATGCCGGTAAAACCAATACCAAATCCTGCCCATTTTCTGTACGTCATTTTTTCGCCAAAATAAAGATATGAAAAGAATGCAGAACAAAAAGGCGTAAGGTTATAAATTAATGCAGAACATGAGGCTGAAATTGATTGAAGTGCAATAAATTCTGTAATGTATGGCATAAAAATATGAATGGTTGCAAAACCAATCCACCAAGGAATCAAACGCAACGGTATTTTTTCAAATTTTTTATAAATTGCTACTTGCATTACCAAAAGTAAACATCCTGCAAGTGTCATTCGCACAGCAATTAAAAGTACTGGTGACATAAAATTTAAAAGAATTTTTGCAATCGTAAATGATGCAGCAAAAATTGCATACAATGCAAAAATTAAAATCATATTGTATCCTTTTTATGCTTTATGTTGCGAATGTCGCTCTTCTAAAAGCTCTTGTTGATAAAAAATTAAAAGCCCGATAGCAACACCTACAGAGCAACCGAAAAATTCCCAGGTTAATGGTTCACTCAGCATAAAATATCCCAACAATGCTGTAATGATTGGCATGACAAACGAAAATAGAATAACCAATGTTGCACTATGAATTTTGAGTAAATAGGCATTAAAATTATAAGCTACTAAATTTTGCAAGACCATCATTAAAAGCATGTAACCTAAAAAATCAAAAAAATGTCCTGGCAAAATATATGGTTCAGATTCTGATTGAAATGATTGCACAAAACACATTATGCCACCAACCGTCAAACTGATGCCATTTAAAAAATAAGAATTAAAATCAGATCGTTGATCCATTAAATATTTCATCAGGACCCAACCTAATGCAGTTGCAGCAGATGCAATAATCATCATAACCTCTGCGACTGACAAAAATCCTAAATGCCAGGTGGTGTCAACAATCTCTTCAACTCCATTTTCCATAAGCAGTGGTGAAATAGAAGCGCATGCAATTACCATGCCAAGAATTTTTTTCCAGGTAATTTTTTCATGAAATATCCACCAAGAAAAAAATAATGAAAAGAAAGGACTTAAATTATAAATAAAAGCTACTTTTCCAGCAGAAAGATATTGCAAGCTCCATGCTTCATTCGCATTGGTTAAGTACACATTAAAAAGAGCTAACAAAAAAATGTACCATGCATCACTCCAGGAAATGGATCGAAGTGGAATGCGATGGTACCAAAAGCGATGAAGTAAATAAGAGCAGACTCCTGCTGTCATCATCCTGGCACCTGTTAAAAATACAGGTTTTGAAAAAAGTAATGCTTGTTTTGCAAAAATAAAGACAACGGCATACAGGGCGTACAAAAACATAATTTGCATCATGTTAAAAATCCTTCAATTTTTTATTCAGACACCTGTAACTCTTCATCTATCACCTTAATTCGATTAATTTGAATTGCTTTTCCTGTTTGCGTATCAATTTCCACCCAAATGCCCGTCATAACAAAAGGTGGCTGTGTATCAACTACAAATTTATTGGGCATTTGACTTTTAAAGCGTTCAATCATCATATCTTTTTTCATACCAATTGATGAATTTAATGCTCCTGACATGCCAAGATCAGTAATGTATGCAGTTCCATTCGGCAAAATTCTTTCATCTGCTGTTGCAACATGAGTATGGGTACCCACAACACAGCTTACGCGTCCATCAAGGTAATATCCCAAACAGATTTTTTCTGCAGTAGCTTCTGCATGAACATCAACAATAATCGTATTTGTTTTATGTTTTAAAAATGAAAGAATCGTGTCCATAGTTTTGAATGGACAATCAACATGTTCTTTCATAAAAACACGTCCTTGCACATTAACCACAGCAATCAAATGACCATTACAATTAAATGTGGTTACCCCGGAACCGGGACATTCGGAACCAAAATTTGCAGGTCGAATTAAATTTGTATTATTACGCAAGTAATCATAAATTTCATTTTGATCCCAAATATGATTTCCTGTGGTCACAACATCAACACCATTGTGCTTAAATGATTGCATCACGCGTGAAGTGATTCCTCGACCATTGTTATGACTATTTTCACCATTCACAATGGTTGCATCAATTGAATATTGCTTTTGAAGTGTTGCTACATGCTTTTGAAGCATCATGCGACCAGGAATTCCTACCAAATCGCCTAAAATCAAAACTCGAACTGTCGATTTCATCTATTGTTACCTTGCATATTCAATAACACGTTTTTCTCTGATCACATTCACTTTAATTTGACCAGGAAAATTCATTTCTTTTTCAATCATTTTTACCACTTCACGTGCAAGTACTTTTGCATCATCATCACTGAGTGAATCTTCTTCTAAAATAATTCGAATTTCACGACCAGCTTGTAAAGCATAAGCTTTTTTTACACCATCAAATGAGTAAGCAATTTCTTCTAATTTTTCTAATTTTTTAATGTATGCTGTAAAAGTTTCTCGACGAGCACCAGGACGTGATGCCGAAATGGTATCTGCAATCACAACAATGGTTGCATAAATTGAAGCAAATGGAACTTCTTCATGGTGTGCAGCAATTGCATTCACCACAATGTCTGACTCTCCACAACGTTTTGCAATTTCTGCTCCGATCAATGCATGAGGTCCTTCAACTTCTGCAGTCACTGCTTTACCAATGTCATGTAAAAGTCCTGCACGAAGTGCAATGGCACCATCAAGACCAAGCTCTTCTGCAATCATCCGCGCAAAAAGTCCAACTTCTTTACAATGTTGTAGTACATTTTGAGAGTAACTAGTTCTAAAATACAATTTTCCAAGCAATGTAATAATTTCAGGATGAACACCTTGTAAATTAAATTCAAGAACAGCATTTTTTCCATATTCTTGGATCAATTCATCAAGCTCGGCTTCACATTTTGCAACAGTTTCTTCAATACGTGTTGGATTAATTCTACCATCTTGCACTAAACGCTCTAAACTACGCTTAGCAATTTCTCTGCGAATGGGATTAAATCCAGAAATGGTAATCATTTCAGATGAGTCATCGATAACAAATTCCATGCCTGTTGCCATCTCAAGAGATTTAATATTTCGGCCTTCTTTACCAATAATTCGACCTTTCATCTCTTCATTTGGTAACTGGACAGATCCTGAAGTAACTGATGGAATTTCATCAATTGTGTAACGTTGCATTGCAGAGACTGTAATTTCTGCAGAACGAAGTTTTGCAGAATCACGAGCTTCTTGTTCAACCTTTTGAATCCATTTTTCTGCACTATGAACTACTTCAGCTTCCAAAGTTTTGAGTAAAACTTCTTTTGCTTTTTCACGATTCATACCACTTAACTGTTCAAGTTTTGAAATTAAATCTTCATACAAAGTTTTTAATTTTGCTTCACCAGCACGAAGCGTATCATTGGTTTTTAAAAGTTCACGCTCTTTTTGTTGCAGTTCATGACGAATATCGTCCAATCGTTGTTCTTTTTTACCCAAGCCTTCATATTTTTGATTGAGCTGTTCCCGTTTAATTTCAAGATCAACGCGTTCACGCTTCAATTCAATTTCAAATTCTTTACGACGTTTATATAATTCGTCTTTAATTTTTAAATAAGATTCTTTTTTTTCATGTTCAATAACTTGGCGAGCTGATTCTAAACGCTCTTTTGATTGATTAAACGCTGCTTGCGCTTGAAAAATCTTTTTTTGAGCATAAAACAATAAAGCTACACCAAAAGCAATAACGCCGACCCCGGCAATTAATAACATCATTTCTGTCATTTCAAATATCCTTCACGCTTAAAACTTTTAACTGATTTATAGCGCAGTTAATGCTATAAACCCCACAAAGAGCCAAATGTGCATGCTCTCATATCAATTAATATAACCCTAAAATTTTAATAAATAAGCCTTGTCATGCTCATGCATTCCAAGGCTTATTTGAATTCCTTTATGATAATTACTTTGAATTACAAAATAACTTCATTTTCATTATCTAAAAGCATCATAATCTTTTCTGAATGAATTTTTTCTTGATTAATATCATTTTGCAATGATAAAAGTTCTTCGGTTGCTTTTAAAGCAATAAGAATAGCAGTTTTTTTTGCATCACCCATCATGGATGGTTTTGCAGCTAAATCTTTCATCATGTGATCTACTTTTTGAACTACTTCAAGAACAAATCCATCATCTTCATCACTGACAATTGTGTAAATTTCGCCAAAGATTCGAGCTTTATACTTTTTCAATACTTTGCTCATCTCTTGTCTACTTCTCTTTTACTTCAATTAATGCATCTATACTATGCAATAAATTGTCAACAACCATTTTAGTCACAACTTTTTCTTGGCTCAGCTCTTCAAGATCCTTGGTTTCTGCAACCAATGAACCCTCAAGTGCTCTCATTTGAGCCTGAAGATCTTTGTGCTTTTGTTTCAATGATGCATTTTCATCTTTTAAAGCTTTGACCATTTCAATTAAGCGAACAACTTTTTCTTCAAGAAGATGCAGGTTCAGATTAGATTTTGAATGTTGCTTTTCTTTACCTTTTGCAGGTATAGCTTCCATAATAAACTCCTTTTTTTATTTTCTTACACAAGCCCTATGACTGCAAAAAATGTAGTAAGCCTTCTTTCGTTTCGTCAAGAATCGAAAGAAAAAAGCAAAAATCTTGCTTACCCGCGAGCAGTTTGTACAATTTTCTTGAAAACTGTCGGTTCAAAAATTGCAATTTGACTTAACATTTTGCGATTAAGCTGAATGTTTTTCACTTTTAAATCATGCATGAAGCGGCTGTAAGAAATTCCATTATCGCGAACTGCAGCATTAATACGAGCGATGAACAATGCACGCATGCTACGTTTTTTCATTTTGCGACCTTTGAATGCATACGCAAGCGCACGCATGAAAGTTTCTTTTGCTCGACGGAAAACATTTTTACGTTGACCAAAATAACCTTTGGTCTGTTTCATTAATCGTTTATGACGACGATGAGTAACTTTACCAGATTTAACTCGTGACATTATATAACCCCTTGAATTTATGAATAAGGTAAAAGACGAACAATGTGACCTTGATCACTTGTGCAAACTATACGACCACCACGAAGGTTACGTTTGCGCTTTGTTGTTTTTTTTGACAACAAGTGTCTTTTCCCTGACGCAGAATATTTAAACTTATTTTTTAGCTTCTTAAATCTTTTTTTTGCACCTGAATGCGTTTTCATTTTTGGCATAATTGAAACCTTATGTTATTTTTTTGCTTTCAAATAATAAATCCGAGACCAAAAGCGTCCTGTTGCAGCATCTTTTTCACAAATTAAGTCCGTCATGCCTTTTTCAGCAATTGAACGATCAATTTGATCAAAAAAATCTGATCCTACATTTCTCATGCCATCGATTTCTCGACCAGAAAAAACCAAAGTTACTTTTAATTTATGGCCTTCTTTTAAAAAACCAATTCCCTGATTTAATTTAGTCAAATAATCATGCATTCCAATTTTAGGGCGCATTTTGATTTCTTTGATTTTGATAACTTTTTGCTTTTTCTTACTCTCAGCAAGTTTCTTTTTTTTGGCATATTGGCTTTTACCAAAATCCATGATTTTGACCAAGGGAATTTCATCTTTGTCAGACAAAAGAACCAAGTCCATTTCATTTCTTCGAGCCAATATCAACGCTTCATCTCGGGACAAAATGCCCAAGTTCTCTCCGTTTTCAGAAATTACACGAACTTTATAAGCTCGAATTTCTTCATTAATAAGCTGTGAATCTGCTTTATTTTTCAATTTTAAGCCCTATTTTTTAAATACCTAACATAGCGCTTTTGACTTTTTCAGTAATAGCCTGAGCAAGCGCCTTGTTTTCTTTTAAAAGCTGATATGCTTGATCGCGACCTTGAGCAAAATTTTTGCCTTCGTACGCAAGCCATGCACCATTTTTTGTTACAATGTCATAGGTAATTGCAGCATCTAAAAGATCAAGCTCTTTACTAATTCCCACATCAAACAACAGATCAATTTCTGTTACTTTAAATGGAGCTGCAACTTTATTTTTAACTGCTTTGATAGCAACTCGATTTCCAAAATGAACTTCATCTTTTTTCAAAGACGCAATTCTTCGAACATCCAAACGCAAAGATGCGTAAAATTTCAATGCTTTACCGCCCGTTGTGGTTTCTTTAGGACCAAATGCCATAGCATTGATCGTTTGTCGGATTTGATTAATAAAAATCAAAATTGTGTTTGATTTGTGAACAACTGATGCGAGCTTTCGCAAAGCTTGAGACATCAAACGAGCCTGAAGACCGACATGAGCATCACCCATATCACCTTCAAGTTCTGCCCGAGGAACCAACGCAGCTACAGAATCAATCACGATGATGTCAATTGCGCCTGAACGAATCAACATTTCTGCAATTTCTAAAGCTTGCTCTCCACAATCCGGCTGTGAAATAATCAAATCATTGATATTCACGCCAAGCTTGGTAGCATATGCAGGATCTAAAGCATGTTCTGCATCAATAAAAGCACAAATTCCACCATTTTTTTGAGCTTCAGCTATCGCATGAAGAGCCAAAGTTGTTTTACCGGATGACTCAGGCCCAAAAATTTCAACAATTCTACCAACAGGGTATCCACCAATTCCAATCACATGATCGATTTGAAGTGACCCAGAGCTTGTTGCCAAAATTTTATTATTTGGTTGTTCTCCCAAAAGCATAACAGAACCTTTACCATACTGCTTTTCAATCTGGGAAAACGTAACTTCAAGAGCTTTTTTCTTAGAACTTGCGTCAGACTGAGCCTCAGAGCGCTTAAAAGCCTCTTTTTCTTTCATGTTTAAACTTCTTTTGTAAATTGTAAGAGTTCTTTTTTAATTTCTATCTTGTTATTAAGTGTAGCAGTTCTATATAAAGAAGCAATAAAACCCTCTTTGATTTGGTACAATTTCATGTAAAACATAACACTTGCCAGATGATCTTTTTGCTCTTCAAATAGTTTAGGGCTCACTTGAGCAATTGAGTCTAATTTTATCACAATTCCATCGGTTTTTGTATGAATTGCTGCCACAGCACCTTCATGCTGCATGCTTTTGAGCGACTGTGCAACTTCTTGATCTTTCAAAATTGCACTTTGTTCAATTTTTCCATCTTTATTGTCAAAACTTGCTGTTGCAACATAAGTTTCATATTTTGATGCAACTTCAGATAATTTCATATGTTTTGCATCATGTGCAGCCGCCATAAGATCTTGTTGTAATTTTGTAACAGCCTGCTCATCAAAATAGACACTTAAAACCTTAGATTTTACTTCAGAAAGCACTGGAAGTTTGCTTTTTTCGATCTGAGAACAAAAAAGAATTGCTCCAAAATCTTT
>CAYOQO010000002.1:0-7500 GCA_964406135.1 uncultured Pseudomonadota bacterium
CTCAAAATCCCGCGATGGCGACATTGTGTCGGTTCGATTCCGACCCTTGGTACCATTCATTTTTTCCAGAAATGAATGGCGGGCCATTCTTTTTAAATGATTTGTTTTTTACGTACCTATGGTACAAAATATTAAAAAATTGAAAAGGCGCGTACTCATGAATCTCGATTGTATCTTTTGCAAAATCATTGCACATCAAATTCCAAGCAAAAAAATTCAAGAAACTGATGACATGATTGTCATTGCAGACATTGCGCCCAAGGCACCGATTCATTATTTAATTATTCCTAAAAAACATATTAAAAATATTCAATCATGTTCTGATCAAGAACAAGAACTTTTAGGAAAAATTTTTTTGATGGCAAAAACATTGTCACACAATTTATCAGGTAATCAAGAATTTAAGCTTGTTGTAAATAATGGTGCTTCAGTTGGTCAAACTGTATTTCATCTGCATGTTCATTTTTTAGCAGGAAAAAATTTTAGCTTTGATGTTTAATCATTTCTATTTTGACTCTCTTCTATCCATTTTTTTCGTTCAATAACAAAATTTACAAATTCTAAATTGACCTGAGCTTTGTTTTTTTGATAATGTTGTTTTAAAATTTCTAAATCTGGCATTTCAAAAGTAGCTGTGCATTTTCGAACTAAAAGTTCCTGATCATCTGCCCAATCTTCACTTATTGTTTTGCATTTTTTAATTATTGGAACAAAACATGCTGCAAGCAAGCAAGATTTAAAAACATTTTCAGTGCTGGCGCAGTAGGGAATTGCTAATGTATACAAAATTAAACCTTTAAAACCCCAAGAGTAGGCTTTTTTTTGATTCATGCAATCATAATTGTTTAAAGTATAACGACCAAAAAGATTATGCAATTCTTGTTCTTTGTTTTGATCATAATCTCTGCTCAGTTTTAACCATCTAAGATCTTCTGTTGTTGGGAGTGCAAGCCGTGAATCTTTTGATATTCCAAGTCGTTTGAATTTTTCTGAATTTGAACATTGTACGTGTAGGCTTGTTATCAATGTTGTAATTATAAAAAAACATTTTTTCATTTTACTCTCCTAAGTGATTGAAAAATTGCATAATTTTTTCAGTGTAAATTACTGGTGCTGTTGCATGAAAATTTGCATGAGCATCATGCTTGATCCACCAAGAATTTGGACATTGTAAATGATTCACTAAATTTTGAACAGGCGCAATAGGAACATACGGATCATTGATACAATGCACAAATAAAATTGGACATGAAACATTTTTGATTGCATGTGCAATACCTTCAATATTTTTATGATGATGTTTTAAAGTTAATCGATACGTTTGCAAAATTACGTAACAAAGTGGTTCTGTAATCCATGAACACCAACTATTTTTTAAGCGTTTGTAAATTTCTGCGCACAATGTTGGTTCAACAATGTCAGTCATTGAAAACCAGCCACTATCAAAAATAATTCCTTGAATGTTTTTACAAGTTTTGCAATCAAATTGATTTAAATAATCATATGCTTTGATAGCATGAAAAGCGCCTGAGCAAATTCCATGAATGATAATATTTTGTGGCAAATCATGCTCGTGATTATAATTTTGTAAAAATTTTATTGCAGCAACAATATCTTGAAATTCTGTGGTGCCATAATTTTTTAAATTTTGGTATGAAAAAAGTGATCCTTCACTTTCTTGATGACCACGAGCATCAAACATGAAAAAATTGTAAGGTTGATGTGCAAACAGCGTATAAAATGATGCCATTCCTTCTTTGGTTCCAGGATAAAATCCAGCGCAGTACAAAATAGTGCCTTTAATTTTTTTTGTGGCACTTTGATCTTTTAAAAGTCCGCACAATTTTAATCCATCACTTGTGGTGAAATAAATTTTTTCAAATCCTTGAGCAAGTAAACTTTTTTGCACCTTTGTAGAATTTTGTAAAAATGTTGCGTCTAAAAAATCTGGTTGTGATGAAAAAATAGTGTGAAAAAATAATAAAAATATTAAAAATTTAAGTTTCATAAAAGTCTTTCATGTCTTGTCATTCAAAATTAATTTGTTGCCTATAGTTTTTTATATTACGTTGTAAAAAATAAATAAAAAAGGATTTTGTATGTTAATGATGACTATGGCAATATTTTTTTCAGTTATGTCGACAGGGATGATGAGTTTTTTGACCATGAACACGCAATTGGGGCCATGGGTTGCTCCGGTTTTTGTGGTCGTGTGCATGGTGTTTGTCATACCGTTCATCAAAAGCAAATGGTTTTATGAACATGCAATTGTTGCAATAGCTTCAGGATCCGCAGGTGGCATGATTGGAATTTGCTTGGGTTTAAGTTTTCCATCATTTTATTTTTTGCACAAAGAATTATTTGAGTCATGGTTGGCCGAACCGATAAAATTATGTGCAGTTATTTTTTGTTTTGTGATGTCTGCATCGTTGTATGCACTTTTTTTAGGATTTTTTTTACGACATTATTTTTTGCATGAACCGCGAGCAAAATTTCCCATGAGTCAGTTGGTGTATGATGTTATTTTTGTTGATGAGCAACAAAAATCGCATCATCGTATGGTGGCAGGAGTTGGTGTTGCAACGTTGTGGAATTCATTGATGCTGCTTGGTCGATCATCACTTGCCGTGTATGCACCGCAATTGCACATGTTACCGCTGCTGTTGTCTGTAGGATTTGTTGCGGGCATGGTCATAGCGCTTCCGGTGTTTGTTGGATTTTGTATTCGATTGATTGTGCTTGATGGTGTACGTATGTACACTGGTTCAAATTTATCTTTAAATTCTTTTTTAATCACATTTTGCACGGGCATGCTCATGGTTGCATTAGCTCGAATGATATTTTTGGCATGGAAAAATAGAAAATCAAAAAAAGTTCATGAGCGCAATCAATATTGGCACAAAAAAATTAAAGAACATAATATTTTTAAGTGGTACGCAGTTATTGTTGCAGGCATGTGCGCAATATTTTATTTTTTTGGTGGATTCTTAATCGTAAGTTTGTATACGCTTGTTGCAATTGCATGGCTTTCAAAATATATGGTTCAAATTATTTCTGAAGTTGGAATTATTGAAATTGATAGTTATGCATGGTTTGTGATTTTGCCATTGGTTTATATGGTTGCACCAACATCTGATGTGGTTGTGGCAATTGCAGTTTTTGCAACATTGTGTTTGGGACTTATTGTTGATTTTATGTTTTCATACAAATTAGCTGACTTAGCAAAAATTTCGTATCACAAAATTATTCGATATCAATTGATTGCATCTTTTTGTGCAGCAATTGCTGCTGGGTTATTTTTTATTTGGTTTTGTACAACCTGGGGACTTTCATCTTTTGAATTTGTTACACCCAAAGCGCATGAACTAGATTCAATTATTAAATTTGGACAGTTTGATTTAAAAATTTTGATTGCAGGAATCTTGTGTGGTGTTGTAGTGTTGATGATAACGTCAGAATTATTGACGGTTATTGGAGCAATTTTAATGGCGCCATTTATGTCGGCAACGCTTGTTATTGCAGGAATGAGCGCACATCTTATTAAAAAAAGGGAGCGATGGTACCCTATGTGGTTTGGGGTGTATGCAGGTCATATGTTATGGTTAATAATTCAAGTTATATTGTAATTTTTTAAAAAAGGAAAAATATGAAACAAAAAAATATAATTTTTTTAATAAATGCTTTTTGGTTGATGCCGCTTGGTTTAAGTGCGTCATCTTTGCAGCAATTGTCGAGTGAAATTTCAAATACACATGTGGAATTAAAAAAAATTGATGATAAATACAATAAAGGGGACATTTCTTTAAAAAAATCAGAAGAAAAAAAATATCCTTTATGGAAGCAACTGGCAACATACTATAATTCTTTATCTTCTTTTTATTATTATAATTCAAAAAGTTCAATAGGGTTATCGATTCCTGCAAATTTTACAGCAATAACAATTTCAATACCAAATATGTCTGATGTATATTTCTCCGCGAGTGACATTGCTATGATTAAAAATTCATTCAAGTCAGGAGGCAATTTTGATGTTCGCATTTATTTTAATGCAGCATCTAAAATTATTTTTTATTCAGTTGTTAATATTACAAGTAATTTAACTGTTACTTCGGGAGTTATTTCAACAAAATTAACTTCAGCTCCTGCAAGTTGGTATTTGTTAGTAGAGATTAATGGCAAATGGCAGGGAACTGAGTCTCAAGCTTTGAACAATTCAATTTATTTACAAGTAGCTTAATTTCTTTTTGATAGGTGCCGTTTTTTTAAATTAAATGACTTCTGCAACAACTAAATAGGTTGATGCAACACCACCAAATTTTCTAGAGCCAGAACCTGAATTAACTTGATAGCTTCCACCACCAACGCGTATTTGATACGTTCGAGATGTTGTGGAAGCTGAAGGAGTAACATACAATAAAATACCACTATTGCTATTACTGCTGCTTCGAAGTCCAATATATTGTGCAGCAAGAGCATTTGCTGTTGAGTCAACAAATAATGATACAATTGCAGGTGTTGATGCCGTAGGAGTTCCTGATGTTGAAAAGAAAATCAGTAAATTTGATGATGAGCTTTTTGGTGTAAAAGCTAAGGTTAAAATTTGGGTTCCTTCAGTAATTTGAGGAATTGTATCATCATTTGGAATAGCAGATCCGCCGCTGGTACTAATTCTTGCGGTTGTTGAACTTGATGCAATTTGTAAAAGCCCAGTAAATGCCCAGCCAACAGTTCCGGCAACATTTTGTAAAACTTGATTAGCAGATCCAATTCCCAAACTTGAAAGAGCAGATCCATTACTTTGAATAACACCAGAACTTAAAGATGTTGCATTTGTTCCACCTCCAGAGATTGGTAATGTTGCAAAAGCAGGTAAGCTTGAAGCGCCTCCTGAAACAATAGGTTGCCCAGAAGTTCCAACAGAACTAATTGATTGAAGATTTGCGGTTGATGATATTCCTGCGCACATTAAACCATATGCAGTTGTTGTTGAAATTCCTGTGCCTCCAGAAGTGACTTGAGTTGGAGAGCTGATAATGATTGAAAAATTAAAAAGAAGGTATAAAAAAAATATATTTTTCATGATTTTGTTTCAGTTTATATGTATTCAATAACTATTAAATAGGTTGCAGCAACTCCACCAAATTTTCGAGCAGTAGCTCCAGCATTAATTTGAAAAGCACCGCCTCCAACGCGAGCTTGATAAGTTCGAGAAGTAGTTGAAGCGGATGCTACAGTTGATTGTAAAACTCCGGAGTAACTTGCGCCTGATCCTCGCTGCCCAAGGTATCCTGCTGCAAATGCATTAGCTGTAGAATCTACAAATAATGCAGCAATGCCTGCAGAAGATGAAGTTGGAGTTCCTCCTGTTGCAAAAATAATAAGTAAATTGGAACTCGCACTTTTTGGTGTAAAAGCTAGGGTTAAAATTTGGGTTCCTTCTGTAATTTGAGGAATTGTATCATCATCTGGAATAGCAGATCCTGCAGTAGTATCAATTTTTGAAGTTGTGGAAGCTACAGAAATTTGAAGAACGCCGGTTAAAGACCAACCAACAGTTCCAGCACTATTTTTTAAAACTTGATTAGCAGATCCAATTCCAAGGCTTGATAAAACAGTACCGTTGCTTTGAATAACTCCTGAAGAAAGTGAAGTTGCTCCAGTTCCTCCTCCTGCAAATGTTAATCCTTGAAATGTTGGTAAGGCAGCTGCACCATTTGATACTAATGGATTGCCTGAAGATCCTAAACTTGCAATTGGTTGTAATGCTGAAATTGATGTGGTGCCACCACAAATGGCAGCATATGCTGTCATGGATGTGGTTCCTGTTCCACCGTTGGGAACTGATGCTGGAGATCCGATAAGTATTGAAGTGCTGCATAATATGAAAAAAAATTTTGAGTAGTTCATAATTCCTTTTGTATCTATGACAGGGTATAGCATGATTTATGCAAATTCAATAATGATGAGCATGGTTGATGCTACACCACCAAAAACTCTTCCCGATCCGTTACCATTAACTTTAAAACTGGTTGCACTTGAAGAACAACCAATTCGTATTTTGTAAGTTCGTGAAGTAGTTGAGGCTGAAGCAACAAAATATTCTAAAGTTCCTGAATATGCTTCAGCGCTTGCAGATGCTGATATATATTGAGCAGCTAAAGCATTTGCAGTGCTATCAACAAATAATGCAGCAATCGCAGCATCACTACCAGTAGGAGTTCCTCCTGTGGCGAATAAAATAAGTAAATTCGAAGAAGCGCTTTTTGGTGTGATAGCTAAAGTTAAAATTTGAGTACCTTCGGTATTTTGAGGAATTGTGTCATCATCGGGAATGACTGATGATGCAGTATCAACTATAGCAGTAGTAGAAGTTGAAACCATTTGCAAAATATTGGTAAAGGCCCAACCAACAGTTCCTGCAACATTTTGTATAACTTGATTTGTTGATCCAATTCCCAAGCTTGAAAGAATAGATCCATTACTTTGAATAACACCAGAGCTTAAAGATGCTGCCCCAGTGCCGCCACCTGCAATACTGAGTGTTCCGTATGCAGGAAGTGCTCCAGCACCTGCAGAAATGAGTGCTTGGCCAGATGTTCCAGCTGTTCCAGTTGTTTGAAATGGGTCAATATTAGTTATTCCGCCACAAATAATTGCATAAGGAACTGCAAATGAAGTTGTTCCAGTACCGCCGTTGGTGACAGCGACTGGTGATGCATAAATTATATTTTGCAAGATGCAAAGAAAAATAAAAACATACTGCTTCATACTCTGCTCATGCTTTTTTATGACTATTATTTTTAATCAGTCATAGCATCTTTGCAGTGCAAAAACAATTGTGAATTTTAAATTTTGCAAAGTATGAAATTTTTACTTTTGTGCATAGGTAACTAAATATTTTTCAATAAATTCCATTAAATCACCGTCAAGAACTAATTCTGGTTGAAAATTTTCTATTTCAGTACGATGGTCTTTGACCATTTTGTAAGGATGTAGAATGTAAGATCGAATTTGAGAGCCCCATTCTGCTTTCTTTTTTTCAACTGAAGTTTTTGCTTTTTCTTCTTCAAGTTGTTTTTGTTTAAGTTTTGCCATAAGCATTTTCATGGAAGTTTCACGGTTTTGAATTTGAGATCGTTCAATTTGGCATTGAACCACAATGCCTGTTGGCAAATGTGTGATGCGAACAGCAGATTCTGTTTTGTTAACATGTTGACCTCCAGCTCCGCCAGAACGATAGGTATCAACACGTAAATCTTTTGGATCAATTTCTATTTTTTCAGAAGCAGGAAGCTCTGGAGTGATGGTAACTGATGCAAAAGAAGTATGGCGACGTTTGTTGGCATCAAAGGGCGAAATTCGTACAAGTCGATGAACCCCATGTTCACTTTTTAAAAGACCATAAGCATTTATGCCTTGAATATAAAGTGTTGCTGATTTAATTCCAGCTTCTTCACCATTTTGACATTCTAAAATAGTAACATTGAGTTTGTTTTGTTC
>CAYOQO010000002.1:12500-36167 GCA_964406135.1 uncultured Pseudomonadota bacterium
CGTAAGGAGAAGCTCTGATTTGAAGCCCCAGTAAACGGCGGCCGTAACTATAACGGTCCTAAGGTAGCGAAGTACCTTGTCGGGTAAGTTCCGACGCGCATGAATGGCGTAACGACTTGGGCGCTGTCTTGATGATAGACTCAGTGAATTTGTAGTATCGGTGAAAATGCCGATTACCTGCAGCTGGACGGAAAGACCCCGTGCACCTTTACTATAACTTGACATTGATTTTTTGAGGAGTCTGTGTAGGATAGGCGGGAAACTGTGATGTTAGGGCGCTAGCTCTAGCGGAGTTGTCCTTGAAATACCGCCCTTATTTATTGAAAAATCTAACTCTAATTTTCCGTAATCCGGATAGAGAACATTGTCTGGTGGGTAGTTTGACTGGGGTGGTCGCCTCCCAAAAAGTAACGGAGGCATTCAAAGGTTCCCTCATAACGAATAGAAATCGTTTGTAGAGTGTAAAAGCAAAAGGGAGCTTGACTGCGAGACATACAGGTCGAGCAGGTGCGAAAGCAGGATTTAGTGATCCAGTGGTTCTGAATGGAAAGGCCATTGCTAAATGGATAAAAGGTACGCCGGGGATAACAGGCTGATCTCCTCCAAGAGTCCATATCGACGAGGAGGTTTGGCACCTCGATGTCGGATCATCGCATCCTGGGGCTGAAGAAGGTCCCAAGGGTTTGGCTGTTCGCCAATTAAAGCGGTACGTGATCTGGGTTCAGACCGTCGTAAGACAGGTCGGTCCTTATCCGCTGTAGGCGCAGGGTATTTGAGAGAGGCTGTCCTTAGTACGAGAGGACCGGGATGGGTAAACCTCTGGTGTTCCAATTGTTCTCCAAGAGCAACGTTGGGTAGCCAAGTTTATTAGAGATAACCGCTGAAAGCATCTAAGTGGGAAACTCGTCTCAAGATTAGATACCCCGTGAGCCGTAAGGTTCACATTAAGACTCCTTGTAGACTACAAGGTTGATAGGCTGGATGTGTAAGCACCGTAAGGTGTTGAGCTTACCAGTACTAATAAGTCGAATGTTTTAGTCATTGTTTTATAAAGTAATTTATAAAGTTAATTGATACAATGAAATAATGTGTTCAGAGATTTTACTCTAGAACGCGAGTTCTGGATAAAGGTAGTAGATAAATCACAAACATTCATCGGAATTTTGTAAGAAATTATAAAATTCTGTTGGTTGCAAGAAAAAAATTATAAGATCTTAAAAATTTTTTGGTGCGTATAGCTTCAGGGTCACACCCGTTCCCATCTCGAATACGGTAGTAAAGACTGAAGCGCTGATTATACTTGGCGGGCAGCTGCCTGGGAAAGTAGGTAGTGCCAGAATTATAAATTCCTCGGATTTCGGTCCGAGGAATTTTTTTGTTTAAATTCTGCTTTATCATAGCTTGAAAATCAAAATTTTTTGTGTAATTCTGTGGACACAAAATTTTTATTTCATAATTTTCAAGGATTCATCGTGTCAATTCAGTGTCAAAAATGTTTTTATGTTATGTCTCAAGCTGAAGTTATGGGTTACATGTCAGTTGAAGCCATTAAATTTTTTAAACAAGTCATTATTCCTGTTTTGCTTGCAAAATATGCAACAAGAGATTTAAAGCAAACCGCTTATGATTTGATTGAAAAATTTATGTTAGTTTTTTTAAATACTTCTGAAATTAAATGTCATGTTTGTCATGCATATGTTGGATGGTCATGCAATATTGATGTAATCATTCAAAAAAATAATACTCAGGAGTTAGATGTATGAAAAAATCATTAATATTAATTGCCTGTTTTTTTATGTTTGAATCCAACCTGTATTCTATTGAAAAATTAAAACTACATCCAAGACCTAAAACTGAAATGACACTTGCTAGTATTTATTTACTTACAACATCACTTTTTTCTATTTATTTTTTTTGGTCATGGTACATGGATTTGGAAAAAATAAAAGCATGTAATATTTATTGTGATCAGTGTGGTCATCCATTGTCTGCTATGGAAGTCTATGGATATTTTGCTTGCACTGGTGATTTTGTAGCTATAAAAAAATTAAAACAACTTTTGTATAAAGCTGATGTTGATAAAATTAATCAGTATTTGCTTAAATTTAATATGCAAGAAGAACAAGAATGTGTTACCTGTCATGATTTTTGTGGTTGGCATTTAAAAAAATAAAAATCCACGGTATTAAAACCAGGGATTTTTATTTTAAAATTATTTTTATTAAACTAATCTATTTTTTATATAAATCTTGGAGAGTCTTTTATGTATAAAAATTTTAGAAATATTAGTTATTTAATCATAAATTTAACTGTTTTAAATATTCAATTTGTTTTAATAGCCAGTGATAATGTTGAAAGACGTTTCATAGAGGAAAGTATTCAAACAATTAATGAGCAAATTGTAGCAACAGATGAAAATTTAATGAATTTGGTGTTAAAACAGGAACAACAAATTAAAGAGCAAGCTCAACGTTTAAATTTTTTTGAGTCAGAGATAATTAAAAATAAAATAGAAAATTTAATAAAAAATTTAGAAGGATCTGATGAATCATCGAATAAAGAATTTATAGATATGTTGAGTGCGATTGGGTTTGATTTAAAAGCGTTTTTAGAGGTGTTGTCAAAGTTAAATCGGGCTGATAAAAATTTAACTGAATTAGAATTAGATGCATATTTAAAAAATTTACAAACAAATTTCAAATTTTATAAAGATGTTGAACTGACGAAAGAAAATGTAAATTTTATTAAAAATAATTATCGTTTTATTTTACAAAGTATTTCTGATTTAAATGATCTTTTACAATTGATGGCTCGTCAGTTGCCATTTTCCTATAGATTTCAAGATGAACAAAATTTATTGCAAGATGCAACATTATTAATTAACAAAATAAAAAGCGTCGATGTTAAAAAATTAAAGTATTCGAAATCTCAATTAAGATTCATGTTAACTGTTGCAACTGTAGCTACAGCTGCAATTCCGTTAGCAATGCCATATTGGAATAATAGACAAGAGTATCAAGAAAGATATAAAGAGTATGGTGGCTTTCGTGGTTTATGGAATAAAGCTTCGAATATGACAATTGCGGATTATAAAGATCTGTTACTCAATATTAATACAACGTTTGATATTAGCGGTAAAATTTTGTTACAGTTGAAAAGCTATGGACAAAGTTTTTTTCAAAATCGTATGCAAGAACTTGATAAAAAATTGCCAAAAAATGTGTATATAGTTCCAAATGTTGCCACAAGTAAATTGTAATAAAAATCCCCGGTATGCAAACCAGGGATTTTTATTTTTTTAAAACGATTTTTAATTAATCTAAGGTCACACCAACTTGAATTTCTTGTTCTGGAATTCGCAGTGTTAGAATTCGTTCATTAGATTGTTTAATCATTCGTGTTGTTGATGGGATTGCTTGAGAATTTATTGATTTTGGAGCAGTAGGATGTAAAGGCAATGTTTTTGGTGTTGGTATAGTTGGTTTATATTCTGGTAAATGAATCGTGTCACCATCACTAATTTTGCTAAAATCAATATTAGCAACAAACATGAATTCATTTTCGAATAATTTTTTTGCAGCATTCATTTTTGTATATTCATTTTCAGAGAAACCACGCCAAATTGCATCAGGATTGTGCAGACCATCTTCTTCTACTGATGGATTAATACTTTTTAGTTCATTGATATATTGTTGTACTTTTTCACGCGGTACTAAAAAAAGATGAAGACGATGATCTGGTCCTATTGTTAGAGGTCCACTTGCCATTGGTTGCAGCAATGTGATTTTAAAATGATTATTTTTTGAAATTTCAAAACGTTGGCTTTTGTTGTATCTGGTGAAGTTATTGTCTTTAACCTGATAAGGATAAAAACAATAAAGATACATATCTTGTGCATAATCAGGTGCTATAAAATTTATATTTTTTTTAGATAATGTGGCATCAGCTGGGACTTGTGAATTTTTTAACATGGCAATTTGCGTTGTATAATTTTGGTCCAATAGTGAATTAGCGCTAAATATTGTTGTTGATGTAAAAATCATAAAAATTGCACAAAATTTGACCAAATTTTTCATAAAAACCTCCATAAAAAACATGTTTTTTCTATCTTTAGTTTGGCATATTGAATGCGTTAAAATCAATGATTTTAGCCTATTTCTTGCAAAATAGGCTAAAATCAATGATTTTAGCCTATTTCTTGCAAAATAGGCAGTCCCATTTGTTTGATATAAAATTTAAGATATCCTAAAAGGTGAGCAAGTATCATTTTTTAGGGATTTTTATGAAATTTAACAGTGTTCTTTTTATTTCAATTCTTACTCTTTTTTCATCGTTTTCATCAGTTCAATCGTCGATTGGTCCTGAATTTATAACCATTTATGTGCATGGAACAACTACGGCCATTGGTCTTCGTCTTCTTTCAAAATTTTGCAAAGATGTTGCGTTTGGAAAGCCAGGGATTCATCATATTGATGAATTGCCAGAAATGGCTCTGCTTCGAAAAGATGCACAAATTTTACAAAAAGGTGACAATCGGCGCTTTGATGTAAATCATTTTTATACTTTTGGTTGGTCAGGAACTTTGAGTTTTAAAGCGCGAAAAATTGCAGGAAAGCAGCTGTATGATGGAGTTTGTGAGATTTTGCAGGATTATGAAAAAAGGTATGGAAAAATACCAAAGGTGCGAATTTTAACTTTTTCTCATGGTGGAAATGTGGCGCTTGAAATGGTAAAATTATTACCATTTTTTGATCAAGAATCAGTACATTTGGAGCTGGTTATTGTGGCAGTGCCTGTTCAAAAAGTGACTGAAAAATTGATTGAAAGTCCTTATATTGCTCAAAGTTATGTGATTTCTTCAACGCGAGATTTAGTTCAGTTAGTGGATTGTTACAAGTATGAAAAAAAGCGCTATGCCCCTAAAAGATTTTTTGATACAACCGCTTCAAATTGCCGTCAGATTAAAGTTACGATTAATAATCGAGGATTAGGTCATATTGACCTGATGCGTTCGTTTATGCTCCATTTGCCAGACGTTTTAAATTTTGCAGATCAGGAAACAGAAAAATTACAAACATTGCCTGAAGTATTTCGTCAAAATGGCAATCAGCAAGGAAAAAGCAGTATTTTAGAGTATGAAATTAATGACCTAGGTTTTCGATTTTATAATGTTTTGAATTTGCCAAAAGCTGTGCGCGGTCAACGTAAAAAGCTTTAAAAAATTAAAAGTAAAAAATCCCGCATGTTTCAGTTCAGCGGGATTTTTTTTACTTAAAATTAAACTGGTATTTATTCTGCGCCGTATAAATCGATTTCAAAAAGAAGTGTTGCATGGGGAGGAATTGAAGCTCCTGCGCCACGAGCACCATATCCTAAGCTTGCAGGAATAATAACTAGACGTTTTTCGCCAATTTTCATATCAGCAACCGTATGATCCCAACCTTTAATCACATAACCTTGGCCGAGTGGAAATTCAAAATTTTGTCCACGATCAACGCTGCTATCAAATTTTTTTCCAACTTTATCACCATCTAACAGCCAACCGGTATAATCTACTGTAACGGTTTCTCCTGCGTATGGTTTTCCGCCTTTGCCTGGTTTTAAAACTTGAAACATGATGCCAGAAGCATGCTTGGTAAATGTGCTTAAATCTAAAATTTGTCCTGCTTTTGTTTGTGTCACGGTGCTACCTTTTGTTGTTTTTTTTGCATTAATTATTGAATTAAATCCGAGTGCAAATAAACTGATAATACTTACATTAAAAATATATTTTTTTGATATCATGGCTGCTCCTTATTATTTGTCAAAAATCTATCTTGAATCAGCAATATTGTCAATTTTGAAAAAATTTAGATACATTACATGATGATAGAAATCGTTTTTTATATAGTTGGGTTCTTTAATTTTGCAGAAATGATGAAAGTGATATGGCACAAAATATAGAAAAATTGATTATTATTTTACAATTGGAGCAACCATCGTGGTTGTTGTTACAATTGCAAAAAATATTAGTATGTACGCCAACCATAATTTTACAATTTATTATTATTTTTTTACTTTTAAAAATATGTTTTTTCATCATTCAATCAGTACAAAAAGTAGAACAAAAAAAGAAATTTTGTTTTTACGTAGGATGTACAATTTTTTTTACTTTGTTGTTGCATCAACAAAGTAAAATTTTACAAAAAAAATTAGCATTAGTTGTGAAAGAATCTGCTTTTGTGTATGCTGGACCAGAACTATCATTTCATACTATTTTGCAGTTGCAATCAGGAATGTATGTGCAATTGCTTGAACAAAATAAAAATATGTGTCAAATAAAGGTACATGGGCAGCAAGGTTGGATAGTAACTGATGCTCTTGAAATACAATAAATTATAATGAAAAATCAAAAAACTATTTTTGTACTTGTTTATACAGTAATTTTGACTATTACCATTGCATTGGCAATTCTTTTGTTATCTGAATATCGATATTTTAAACGAGAAGCTCAAGATTTATCTTTAGTCAAAGATGCATATTATCAACATGTTGAAATGCTAAAACGTAGCTTAAATGCTTCAATGTCGTCTGATGCAGAAGAAGAGCAAGAATCAGAGATAGAAAAAAAAAAAATAGTTGATGATGGTGAATATGTCACGGTAGATTTTACCGTTGATGAAACGGATGAAGATATCTCATCACCTTTTCAAATTATTAGTCGCGAAGAAGAAGATCGTTTAAAAGCTATCAAATCGACTTTAAAAAAATTAAAAACTCCGCCAGTTGTTAAACGCAAACGAATTCCAAAAAAAGTTTTTTATAAATCTTTAAAACAAAAGACTCGCTATGAACCACAAAGAGATTTTGTATTTGCATGGCCTATTGATTTACAAAATTTTTGGCTAAGTTCACTTTTTGGACCGCGTCGGCGTCCAAATGGTCATGTGGAATTTCATCATGCAATTGATATGGCTGCATGCAAAGGAACACCGGTCAAAGCTGCAGCATCAGGAAAAGTGATTGTGGCTCAAAATTTATCTGGTTATGGAAATTGTATCATGCTTGAACATAACAGTCGTTATAAAACTCGCTATGCTCATTTGCATCGAATTATGGTACGCCCTGGTCAAATTGTCGAAACTGGGGAAGTGATTGGTTCTGTGGGAGACACTGGTCTTGTGCGCAAATCTGGTCGTGATGCCTCTCATTTGCATTTTGAAGTGCATCAAGATGGCCGTCGTGTTAATCCGCTTGGATTTTTATTTGGATGATCGTTCGATTTTGTGAATCAAAGAATCAGAAGATATGGATCCTCATCTTCTTTTGAATGATTAAAAAGAGTTGAAAATTCTCTATTCTTTTTCTTAATCTTATTTCCATCAAATTCAAAGGGGGAGTTTTGATGTGAAGTATAGAATTATTTGTTTATGGTTACTTTTTGTGCAAAATGTAAAATCAGAGCATAAAATTATTGATGAATATATTCAAAAAATTAATGAATTCCAAAAAATTAAATTGAAATTACAAAAAGAAACCATGCAATATCATGAACAGTTATTTGCAGAGGTTCATGCTTATGGCCGTGCTGCAGGGCAAGTTGCAACGTCTGCCATTTTGCTCGCAGGTCAAGTTCATGGAAAAGAAAAAAAAGTATCATCTTCAATTTCGTTAGGTGATTGTTCAAATATTGTACAAGCAGTTATGGCTGGATTTGTTTTAATGGTTGAAGTGGCACGAATGTGTCATGCAAAATCGTTGCATAAAAAATTTATTCAAACATTAACTCATGATGATTTTGTTGCTATTTTTCCTCATTTGGCAATTGTTGAATACCAAATTTTTTTGATGAAAACGTTGATTCAATTAAATTTATATGGAGATTTGGGAGAACAAATTTTTGCTCGAATTGCACTTGCAAAAATGTCATTGCCATATCCGTTTTCAAAATTTGCAGAAAAAGCTGCTCAAAAAATGTATAAAAAGTCATTTGATAAAAATGGAAATTTTGTATTAGTTTTGTGGCCTAACAAAAAAGATCCGTATAAAAAATTTAATAAAAAAGTTGCTCAAAATTGGAAAGAAATAGCGCTGAAAGCAGCAAGCTTTGCAGAAGTTATTGAACCAAATTATCAAACACTTGTTGCAGCAAACATTGAAACTTTTTACAATGATGCATTGATAAAGTTGATTTATGCAGGGATGCGAAATGAGTTGCAAGAGGTTGTAAAAATCCAAGAACAATTTAAAAATGATGATTTGATGCAAAAATTATTTTACTTTTATACAGATGTAAACAGCGTGACAAAATTTTAAAATACCTTTAAACTTGTTGGTAATCTTTTCATGTTTTTCAAACAAGGATTTTTATGAATGACACGTGGGTGCATAAAATTATTCGTTGGTATAAAAGACCGAATAAACATTGGTTTGCTGATTTGTATGAATCATTAATTGTTATTGTTCCTGTTGTTTTTTTCATCAAGACTTTTATTTTTGGATTATATCAAGTTCCTACAGGTTCTATGGAAACAACTATGTTAGTTGGTGAAAGATTTTTAGCAGATAAGTTAACACCTTATTTGTTTGGCCCTCAACGTGGCGAAATTATTTCTTTTAATGAACCAACATATCCATATTCAAAAAATTGGGCCGTGAATATGTATGAACAATACGTATCATGGAATGTGGTTAATTTTACCAAACGTGTAATTGCTGTTCCTGGTGATCATATTCAAGGAAAAATTGAAGATGGAAAACCTGTGGTTTATTTGAATGGTGAAAAACTTGATGAACCATATTTGAACAAATATCCACTGCTTGCTCGATTACAAAATGGAAAACTTGATTATCGTAGCTATGATCCAAATTATTCATATGACAAGCAGCCTTTTTACCGATTGTCGCAAGCGCAAGTTGCGCGAGCAAAAATGTATTTAGGTGATCAAAATATATTGTACCCAAATACTCCAGCATTAACACATCGTGGTGATAAAGATATTTACGATGTGCATTTGGGACCGAGTGAATATTGGATGATGGGTGATAATCGCCAAGGTAGTTCAGATTCTCGTGATTGGGGTCCTTTAAATACTCAAAAAGTTATGTTTCATGGTCGTATCGTCTTTCGTATTTGGTCAATGGATAGTGATGAGTCCTGGTGGATTTTTGATTTATTGAAACATCCAATTGATTTTTGGTCACGTGTTCGTTGGTCACGTTTTTTTCAAATACTTCATTAAAATATTAAAACTATAAAGAAACAGGGTTGTAAGAATATGAAAAAATATGGTATATTGCTTGATGTAGCCATGAAGAATACAAAACTTTTTGGTTTTTCTTTGATAGTTTGTTCGATCATGCTTTTTGCAGGTTGTTGGAGTTTATCAAGCAACAGTTCAAAACTAGTGATAATTAATGTGCTTGATCCTGATTATCATCAAGATTGTCACATGACAGGATCAATTAATATTCCCTTTGAACAGTTTGAAGAGCGTATGAAAACGCTGAATAAAAAAGATCGTTATGTTGTATATTGTTCAAATTTTGCATGTACAGCAGCTCCATTTGCAGCAGAATTATTAAAACAATCAGGGTTTGAAGATGTTGCATTATTTCCAGGAGGAATTGTGCAATGGTATCAAAAAGGATATCCTTGTACTGGTCCTGCCCAAATGCAATATTTGAAAGAAGAAAATGAACCAATGAGCGAAGAAGATCATCTTGGTTTAAAACTTTTGACTCCTGATGAATTAAAAGCAGCAATGGTTGAAGCAAAATTAATTTGAAATTTACAGTTTAAGGCGGCGACATAGCCAAGTGGTAAGGCACGGGTCTGCAAAACCTTCACCCCCGGTTCGATTCCGGGTGTCGCCTCCATACTACGCCTCCTTAATGGGCAGCTTCGTATGGCTTGTGCCAGTTTTTTAATGATTAAAATAAATATAAATTGAAAAACCGTAGTATGAGTTACGAAGCTATCTTACGAAGTAAGAGGGCGAAGTAAGGCAATTAAATTAATTATGTTGAAATATACGTGCCGAGGTGGCGAAATGGTAGACGCAAAGGACTTAAAATCCTTCGGGTGTAAACCTGTGCCGGTTCGAGTCCGGCCCTCGGTACCATTCATTTCTATCGGAAATGAATGGTAGCCCATTTTTTTTAATGTCTTCGCTTATACAAGCATTATTTTTTCTTTAATTTTTAAAAATCATACAAATCAATCTTGACAAATGAGATTGGGATACTAGAGTACCCATGTACACGTTTTTCTATTGAGCGGTATAAAAAATTAAGGAAAAAGTATGAATAAAGCAGATTTGATTGAAAGCATGGCTAAAGTGAGCAAACTTCCTCGTGGTGTTTGCAAAGCTTCTTTAGAATCATTTATTACCTGTGTTGGTAATGCACTTAAACAAAATAAAGAAGTTGCTCTCACTGGTTTTGGTACATTTGTGGTAATGAGACGCAAAAGCCGTGTAGGCGTTAATCCTGCAACTGGCAAAAAAATGCAAATTCCTGCAAAAAATGTTCCAAAGTTCAGACCAGGAAAAGCATTAAAAGGCTTGGTTGGATAAAAAATAGTAAATTTAAAAGAGGCTCCAAATTTTGGAGCCTCTTTTTTTTGTTAAAAATCTTTTGCGATTTGTAAAAAAAATTCCGTATACTGAAAAAACTAAAATTTTAAGATTAAAATTTTAAAAAAGGATTGAAATGGAAAATCAAAATTCTGTTGGATTTCTTGGAAAAATTCAACAGTCAATTGATGCAATGTTTGCATCATTGCATATCTCAGCTCGAGATATTATTTCTTACATCACGTGTTTTGGTATTGGTTTTTTATTAGGTATTGCTTTTAAGCGATATGGCAAATGGATTGTTGGAATTTTATTAGGCGCTATGGTGATTATTGCATCTTTACATTATTTTGAATTTATTACGGTCCATCAAACAAAACTTTTGTGTATTTTGGGCTTGACTGATTTGCGCTCTTTAAGTGACATTATCTCTTTTTTTCAGGAAAAATTACAAAAATTTTTAATTGAAATTATTTTATTTTGTGCGGCAATCATTGTTGGCTTTAAATTAGGGTGAAAGGTTTTCATGGCAAAAAAACAGATGTTTGTAGATAAACTTGCAGATGCATTTGTAAAACTTCAGGTTTTTTCTCATCAAGAAGCAGAAAGTTTAGTAAAAGAATTTCAAGGTCGCGCAAAAGGTCGAATTGATGATTTTTTGCTTGATGAAGGAATTGTAGATCGTGAAACATTGCTGAAAGCTTTACAAGCTGTTTATGGAGTTGCGCCATTTGATGTACGGGGACATTTTTTTAATCATCAATTATTGTTATTTTTTCCAAAAGATTTTTTAATTAATCAAGGTTTTATTCCACTCGATGTTGATGATGAATTGATGACGATTGTCATGAGTAATCCTGAAGATGAAGAAACGCTTGATACGCTGAGTCGGTATGTTTCGTACAATGTAACGGTTTTTGTCGGTATTCGGCGGGACATTTCAGATGCAGTTGAAGAATATTATGATGAAGATGTGGTCACTTCAGACATTGTTGAACAAGAAACTGATGTGGATGATGACGGCATGGAAGATTCTGATATTGTTGATCTTTTGTAAAACCTGAGCAGGCTGGTCTTTTTTGTGATAATTGAGTACACTTAAAAAAATTATTTCTTTTTTAATGTGTGTAAAAATTGTATGTTTTCAATTCAAAATTATTGTGTTCAGATTGGTGATCGTGCAGTTGTTAAAGATTGTAATTTAACATTGCAGCCTGGTTCGGTTCATGTTTTGATGGGACCGAATGGTTCTGGCAAAAGTTCATTGGTCACGAGTTTGATGGGTCATCCTGCGTATGCTGTACAAGGTCAGGTAATTTTTCATAATCAAAATTTTTTGGCACTTTCAACGTATCAAAAATCATTACAAGGTCTTTTTTTAGCGATGCAGCAGCCAATTGAAATTGAAGGTCTTCAGGTTTTGCATTTTTTACAAGAGCTTGCAAGAATTCATAAAAAATTAACTTCACCTCAAGATTTTTTAGTAGATCTTAAAAAACTTTTAGAAATTGTAGGTCTTTCAGAATCGATTTTGCAACGATCAGTCAACGTTGGATTTTCTGGTGGCGAAAAAAAACGTTTCGAATTGTTGCAATTGTTGCTTTTAGAACCAAAAGTAATCATGCTTGATGAAATTGATTCAGGTGTAGATATTGATGGTTTGAAAATGATTGCGCAAGCATTGCAATGGTATAAATTGCAACATCCGCAAACTATTCTTTTTTTTGTAACGCATTATCGAAAAATTGTTGATTACATTCAACCTGACACTGTGCATATCATGCTTGATGGTGAAATTGTGCAAAGTGGTGATGCAGGTTTATTGGACGAACTTGAACAGCACGGATACGAGCGTTATGCAAAAAGGTCTTAATCGAAAAATTGTCATCGAAATTTCAGAGCAAAAAAACGAACCCGGTTGGATGACCGATTTTCGTTTAAAAGCTTTAGAAATTTTTGAAAGTAAGCCAATGCCATCATGGGGTGCAGATTTATCGGATCTTTCAGCGGATGATATTTATTTTTATGTTAAACCGATTGTGCAACATCGCAAAAGTTGGGATGATGTGCCTCAAGATATTCAAGATACCTTTAATCGTTTGGGAGTTCCTGAGGCTGAAAAATCAATGCTTGCAGGAGTCAGTGCCCAATTTGAATCTGAAGTAATTTATAAAAAATTAAAAGAACGCTGGGAAAAAAAAGGTGTTATTTTTTTAGACACTGAAACAGCATTGCAGCAGTATCCAGAAATTTTTAAAAAATATTTTGCATCAATTATTCCGCCGCATGACAATAAATTTGCAGCACTTAACTCTGCGGTGTGGAGTGGCGGTAGTTTTGTGTATGTGCCTCAAGGTGTGATGGTTGATCAACCACTTCAAGCATATTTTCGAATTAATGCGCAAAGTATGGGACAGTTTGAGCGAACGCTTATCGTGGCAGAACCAGGAAGTTTTATGCACTATGTTGAAGGATGCAGTGCCCCAGTGTATCGATCAAATTCTTTGCACAGTGCTGTGGTTGAAATTGTAGCATTGCCTGACAGTCACGTGAGCTATACCACGATTCAAAATTGGTCGCAAAATGTCTATAACTTGGTCACCAAGCGTGCCATTGCGCATGAGCGGTCAACTGTTGAATGGGTTGATGGAAATTTTGGCAGTAAAGTGACCATGAAATATCCCTGTATTGTGCTGAAAGGTCAACATTCCAAAGGTCAAATTATTTCAATTGCGGTTGCAGGAAAAAATCAGCAGCAAGATTCTGGTGGTAAAATTATTCATTTGGCATCAAACACGAGTTCAAATGTGGTTGCAAAATCAATCAGTAAAGATGGTGGTCGATCAAGCTATCGAGGTATGCTTAAAGTTGGAAAAAATTTATCAGGCATTGTGTCTCGCGTGCAGTGTGACGCATTGTTATTTGATGATATTTCCCAGTCTGATACATATCCAACAGTCGACATTGCATCAAATCAGGTTGATGTTGGTCATGAAGCATCAGTGAGTAAAATCAGTGAAGAGCAACTTTTTTATTTGATGAGCAAAGGTTTGACGCAGCAACAGGCACAGGCAATGATTGTGCATGGATTTATTGATTGTTTTGTGAGCATGCTGCCAATGGAGTATGCCGTTGAAATTAATCAATTGATTGATTTGGAAATGGAAAATTCAATTGGATAAAAAAGGCTGCATGTTTTGTGTTTGCTTTGAAAATGTCGTAAAATTTAAAGTAAATATTTATTTTAATGGTGCGTTGTGAATTATCAATCATTATTTTTTCAAAATTCTGTTCAAAATATTTCTTCAGGAAATGCTCAAGCTTTGCAGTACCAGGTTGCTCAAGTTGAGGATGTAATTTTTGTAAAAATTGAAACTGATGCTCAGTTAAAATTAATTTTGCTTGATGATGCAGCAGATCGTGAAAAAAAAACGATAAGCTATCATATTTTGCTTGAAAAAAATGCACAGCTTAATTTTTTGATAGGTATCATCCATGCACAAGATTTGGATCTTAAAATTTATCTGTATTTGCAGGGTGATGGGTCGCAAGCAAATGTTTCTGGGATCTATGCTTTAAGTCAGCATCAAAAATTAAAAATTGAAACGGTTCAAAATCACTATGGAGTAAACACAAAAAGCTCTGTAACACTGCATGGTATGCTTCAGGATCAAGCATCAGTTGATGTGCAAGGATTAATTTTTATTGATCAAAAAGCATGTAAAACTGATGCATCGCAGGAAAATAAAAATATTGTGTTAAGTCAGCAAGCGCATGTGGTTTCGGTACCATCTATTGAAGTTTTAAATCATGATGTACAATGCTGTCACGGTACTGCTGTTGGTCAATTTCAGCAGCAACATCGTTGGTATTTGCAGTCTCGTGGTTTTGATGATAAGGCTTCACATCAAATGCTTGTGCAATCTTTTTTTGGTGATGTAGTTCAAAAATTTGAAAAAGGATCTGAGTTTATGGAGATGCTATGCAAAAAAATGGTATAAAAAAACAGTTTCCAATCTTTCAACATAAAATTGATGGCAAAGATTTAATTTATTTTGATAATGCAGCAACAGCGCAAGTGCCACAATCAGTACTTGATGCGATGAATGAGTATTTTACAAAATATAAAGCAAATGTTGGTCGCGGTATTTATCACATTGCAGAACAGGCAACATTGGCGTATGCGCAAGCCCGAGAAATGGTTGCACAGTTTATTGGTGCAAACAAAGAATCGATAATTTTTACATCAGGTGCAACAGAGTCAATAAATTTGGTGGCTCAATCATGGGTAGCGCATCATTTAAAAGCTGGTGATGAAATTGTAATTTCTCAAGTTGAGCATCATTCTAATTTTGTGCCATGGCAGCAGCTCGCAATTCAAAAAAAATTAAAATTAGTCATTGTGCCAATTAATGTTCAGGGTATTGTAGAGCCACAAGAATTTCAAAGATATTTAACATCAAAAACCAAGTTTGTCAGCATCGTGCACACTTCCAATGTGACGGGTGGTACCAATGATGTTGCAATTTTGACCCGTATGGCGCATGAAGTTGGCGCAAAAGTTTTGGTTGACGCTGCGCAGTCGGTTGTGCATCAAAAAATTGATGCTTTAAAAATTGGTTGTGATTTTTTAGTTTTTTCAGGGCATAAAATTTTTGGGCCAACAGGTATTGGAGTGTTGTATGCAACCAAGCCTATGATGCAAGTAATGCAATTACAAAAATTTGGTGGCGGGATGGTATTTTCAGTCGGGCAGCAAGCTTCAGAATTTAAATCATTTCCAGATTGTTTTGAAGCAGGGACCCCAAACGTTGTTGGAGCAATTGGACTTACTGCCGCTTTAGATTTTGTGCAAAAAAATATTGATTTTAAAGTTGTAGCAGCGCATGAAACAAAATTGGTACAACAGTTAGCGCAAGGGTTGTCAAAATTTGAAGATATTGAAATTATCAGTTTTGTGCCATCAAAAGAAGATGAAATGCTGGTGAGCATTTTGACATTTTATTCTAAAAAACATCATGCCCATGATATTGCTGCACATTTGGATCAATTTGGAATTTGTGTGCGGGCGGGCCATCATTGTACACAACCGTTTCATGAAAAACGTGAAATTAATGCGTCAGTTCGAGTGAGCTTTGCAGTGTACAACACAGAAGCTGAAGTTGCGTATTTTTTAGAGTGTTTGAAAAAATTATACTGAAAATCCGTAAGATCGAAGTGCTTTCACCAATTCATCATGATGATCAGGATTATAACTTGCAACATTAAGGCCATAACTTTTTGCAGCAGTTGCAAATTTTGATTCAGTTTCGATCCACAAAGCATCTTGAGAAGTGATGCCAGATTTTTCAAGAACCGTGTTGTAATATTGTTGCGTTGGTTTAAGCAAATGTAAATCACTTGAAACATACACACCATCAAAGAATTTAAATATTTCTGGAAATTCAGAACGCAATGATGCAATGTGTGCCCAGTTTCCAACTAAGAAAAGTTTTACTTTTGATGCCTTTAATTTTGCCAGAAGTGTTTCGATTTTTGAACTGACTTCTTGGGTATCTGCTAAATGTTGCGGTGTCATCATCATGCTAACAATGGCAAACAATACTTTTTTTTCAATGTCTGAAATATCTTTATGAGCAAAATATTTTTGAATAATATCTTTTAATTTTGTATTTGATTGAATAGCTGCTAACCAGTCTGAAAAAATTAAAGGCATGGTTAAGTTTTTGTTATAAGTTGCTTGTGTTGATTGAGCTTTAATTGATTTTAATTGCTTAAAAAGATCTTCTTGGCTTGGTAGATGGCCAACGCTTGAAAGATAACGCAATGAGTCTATTTTACCAACATAGCTTGATGCGCGCATTGAGTTAGTATGAAAGATTGCTTCAATATCAAAAAACAATGCTGTAACTTTTGAGATAATTTTTGAAGAAGCATTCAGTGAAATGCTTGAAAGAGAGCTTAAAGTAACTAAAAATAAAACTAATTTTTTCATAAAATCCCATCCATTAATGTATACTGCTAACGTATCAAAAAAAAATCATTTTGTCACCTTTGCAAAGGAACCTTGAGATGCTTGATCGGCAAAAATTACTCAAAGAGCTTGGGCAGTTGGATCAGCAGATTTTTGGTAAAGCTGATCAAGAGTTTTTGTTGGCTCAAAAAACTTGGGATAGTATCAAAAATGATTCAAGCTTGACTTTGATGATTCAATCAAAAAAATGGTCAGTTTTAGTGCCAGTTTGGCAAGGGATTTTGGGGCAAACATTTCAAATTCAAAAACAAGCGCATCCGTATCAAGTTTTGGCAGTAGATGGGTCTCAAATTTACTATGATCGACATCAGGGCCCTGCATGTTATTTAATTAATGTTGGGTCAGTTTTTTTTTCGTATGGTGCGCATCAAAGCAGTGTAAAATTTGAATCGAATCCAAATGTGATTATCGTTCAGGATGCTCGTGATGGTTGCAGTCCTGAGGTGGTAAATTTGGTCAGAGAGCAAGCGGAACTGGAAAAGGCAGCATCTCAGGCTTGTCGTCTTGCTGCGTTGACGCAGGATCCGTTTTTGTGCGTGTTTGATGGAACGTTGATTTTTTTTCAGGCAGATGGTTCAACTGATCAAAAAGAGCAATATTTGACGGCATATCTGAAAAATTTGCAAATCTTGTGTGATCAAAAAATTCTTCATGCTGGGTACATCAGTTTTCCTCGCAGTAAAGAATTGGTCAATATTTTAAAATTGGTTATAGCAGAGCTTGACGATAAAAAAATTGATACTATTGGTTTGCATAAATTGACAGATATGGATATTGCGCAATTTTTTTTACAACCTTGGCAGCGTTCAATAGTGTTTGCAAGTAAAGCACCCGTGAGTTATTTGTATCCAAAACATCTTAAGCCATATTTTTGCTATGTGCATGTTGGTGCAGAAATTGCACGTCTTGAATTTCCTGCATGGATTGCACATGATGAAAAATTAGTGAATCAGATTTGTGCCATAGTTCTTGATCAAGCCAGCAAGGGGAGTGGTTATCCAGTGTGTTTGTTTGAAGCTCATGAACAAGCTGTTATCAAAACTGCTGATCGAGATTTTTTTTATCACATGATTCAAAAAATGGTACAACAGCAATCTGCGATTTATAAAATTTCAAAAAAAAGTATTAAAAAAGCAATTGTTCCAGCATGAAAAATCTTGAACCATAACTTTTATTTTTTTTGATAATTTTCTTTCTTTGCAGATGATAAGATTATTTTTATTTTAAATCTTTTTTTACTTTAATTTGACGTGTTAGTCTTGCTTATGATCGAATTATAGGGGTTATTGCTTTATTTTGAATTTGGATGTAAAGTAAGGTCCAAATAAGTCAGTTCAGCTTTACCGTACTATTGAAAAAAATGAATTTTTATAACGTTTCAAGGGAGCACACATGAGATTACATGTTATGGCCGGGATATTACTTTGTAGTTTAATTAACTTTTTAAATGGATCAGATGCTTTAACTCAAAAACCTCGTCTTGTTGAAAAAGAAAATACGACTTCTCAAGCGCGTAAGGTTCAATTATATCCAAGAATTACTTCTCAATATTTTGTATCCCCTGAAAATGATAGTGGTGATGAATCAAATGGAACTGCTTCTGTAGCTTCAAGTCCTGCAGTCAGTCCAAAGCCACAATTATTGACAAGTGATCTTTTGATGCGAAGAGAATCTTTTGATCAGAGCAGTAACAATCGTTTATGGTTGCCACCATCAACTGGCTCTATGGATGAATTAGGCTCACCGCTCAAAACTCCAACTTCACAATTTAATAGATCTTTGACAGATCATGGAACAACTCCTCCTGATGATCATGGAACAACTCCTCCAGGAAAAAGAAAAATTGTTTTATCAACTGCAATGCGTTTAATGATTAAAAGAATGAATAATCATCCAACGACACCGCCTGATACAAAATAAAAAAACATAAAGAAAGCCGCGATTCAATCGCGGCTTTCTTTATTGATTCAAAAATTTAACCTAAAAATTTCTTAAAAAATGATGTGATAAATCCATCTTGGTTATCTGTTGTATCAGTTCCTAAATGTTTTGCTACCAAATCAACAGCTTCTTTTTGTTGATCATTTAATTTTTTGGGAATGTGGCATTGTGTGATGATAATTAAATTTCCAGTGCCATAACCTTTTAACTTTGCAAAACCTTTACCAGCCACCGTAATTTTTTCACCAACAGCGCAACCCTTTGGAACTTTGATTGCAATTTTTGAGCCATCAATATTTTCAATTTCCATCTGACAACCTAAAACGAGTTGTGGATAGGTGAGCATTAAATGGCAAATTAAATCGCTGTCTTGACGTTGAAATTTTTTATCAGGGGTAATTTTAATTTTTAAATAAAGATCACCGCTCGTACCACCGTACACTCCTGCATCACCTTTTTGAGCAATGCGAAGTTCAGCTCCATCAAAAATTCCTGCAGGGATGTTGACGGTAAATCGTTCAAATTCTTGTTTTCGTGATTGACCTTTGCAGTTGGTGCATGGATTTTTAATAGTAAATCCTTGACCTTGGCATGCATAGCACGCTTGAGAAACTGCAAAAAATCCTTGTTGGTAACGAACTTGGCCTGCACCTTTGCATTGTGCACAAGTTTCTAAGTCAGTTTTATTTTTAAATCCTTGATGATTGCAATCTTTACATGCGAAGGCATGATAGTATGCAATTTCATGTTTTGATCCAAGATATGCATCTTTGAGGGTGATGGTGACTTCTTGAATCACATCATGGCCACGCTGTGGCGTAGGGCCTGTTTTTTTGCGTCGAGCTGAACGTTGACCAAACAAATCATCAAAGTTCATTTCGCCACCGCCGCCACCAAACATATCTCCAAAATGTTTAAAGATATCGTTCATGTCCATTTGAGGACCGCCTTGGCCCATGTTTTGATAATTTTCATGACCATATTGATCATAGGCAGCACGTTTTTTTTCATCTGATAAAACTTCGTATGCTTGTGCTGCTTGCTTGAAAAGTTCTTCAGCTTCTGCATTGCCTGGATTTCGATCAGGGTGATGCTTCATTGCTAACTTGCGATAAGCTTTTTTGATTTCATCAACGGTTGCAGTTTTGTTGACGCCTAAAATATCATAATAATTTTTTTTGCTCATAGATTTAATACTAAATTTAAGGTGATAAAAGTTCCTTTTAGTATAGCAGAAAAAAGCTTTTTAATGCAAAAAGGTCCATCGCATGACAAATGGTGAGTCTGGGATAAAAGATGGAACTTTTGGAAAGATATGAACTGATGCAATACTTTCTTGAATGATGCGATCTAAAATTATGTCACCTGATCCTTGAATCACACGAAGTTCAAGTTGATTTCCTTGACGATCAACGACTAAATCAAATCTGAATCTTTTGCCAGTTGCATTTTGTCGCAGATGCGTTTGTGGATGGGTTGCAAAAGCTGTTTTCATCATGCCAGCGCATTGATTGTAGTAGGTTAAATGTTTAAGCGAGACTTCATCGGGAGCAGCCATAGTAATTCCTTGTTGAATTAAATTTGCATTGTTACCAATGGTTGCATAGCGATTATCAAAACCTAAATTTAAATCTTGAAATGAAATGACGCGGCTTGGTTGAGGAACAAATTCATAGGGATCTTGCTCTGAAATTGGAGTTTTAAATTCTTTTTTGAGTTTTTCTTTGACGGATGATTTTTTTTGTTCTTGATCTGAAAATTGTGTGAGTGGTTGAGTTTTAAATGATTTTGATTCACGCTCAGAGTCGGAAATGACATTGGATTTGTTTTTTTCTTGTTGAATATTTTTTGATTCAGAAGTTCGTGTATTTTCTTGAATGTCTGTAGTTTGTGATTCATTCTTTTTAATTTTATTATTTGTCATTCCCGGCTTTGAACGGGAATCTAATTCCTTAAGTGCTCTCTCTTTTTTGTTAAGTTTTTGATCTTCAGGCTTTGGCATATTTTTTAAATTTTGAGGATCATCTAAATTTTGTTGATTAATGCCTTGACGACCAGGAACAAGGGTATAATCTGACCATTTTAATTTTGGTTCTTCTTTTGGTTTCTCTTGTTTTTCTTTTTTTGTGACTTCTTTTTTTTGAGCAGGTGGTTGTTGTTGAGAAGGAATTTGAGTTTGTTGTTTTTTAGGTTCATCCATCATTAAAATGGCATGATCTTGTGTTTGTTTTTTTTGTGTTGTCAGGGGCAGTGTGCTGACTTTTAAAGTGATGATACCAAGAGCTAAAAGTAGATGAAAAAGAATGGAGGCTATGATCCAAATGACGATTGGATGTACTGCTTCACGTTTTGAATTTAAATTGTTTTGATAATCCATGCACGTTCTCCTTGGATCTTTTGATACTTAGTGTACCCGAAAGTAAGAGTCAAAATCTACAAAGATTTGAAATAAAAATGATCAGCTTGTTTGATGATCACAAGATTTTGATGTACTTGATGGGATAAACTTTTGTTTGATTGTAAAAAACGTACAATTTCTTGAAATAATGCTGTGCTTGGGATGAGCGATATTTTTGTTTTAATGATCAAATGCATCAAGATACGATGCTTTATGATTTCATGCAGTTGTAAAAATGATGAAGTATGAATGCCGGCATTATTTGAAATTTCTTTTAAACTTTCAAGCATGGTTTGATGTAAAAAATCATCTGTTTTTTCTAAGTGTTGCATTGCGCTTTTGATGTTGTCGATCAATCGATGGTCAATGGTGCCCAGCATGGGAATAAGCTCATGACGAATTCGATTGCGCAGGTATTTGGGATCTGTGTTTGAAGCATCTGTTAAAAAATCGATGTTTTGATTTGATAAATAATTTAAAATTTCTTGTTTTGATACCTGGAGCAGTGGTCGCAAATAGAGGCCATCAGATTGTTTGATACCGCAAAGTCCTGCAATGGATGCTCCGCGAGCAAGACGAATAAAAAAAGTTTCCAATTGATCATCGCCGTGATGCGCCAGAACAATGTGATGAGCTTGATATTTTTCTGCAAGTTGCTCAAAAAATGCACGACGAAGTTTTCTGCCAAGCTCTTCTTGAGAACCATTATATTTGATGTCAAAATTGAGTTTTGAAGCAATTTGATTTTCAAAGGCAATATTACGATCGTCGCAAAATTTTTTACACCATGCAGCATCTTTGTCTGATTCTTGACGCCATTGGTGATCTAAGTGTGCAGCAATAATTTTTATATTGAGTTGTGGTGTAAGTTCATGCAAAAGCGTGAGCAAGCAAACAGAGTCAGGACCACCAGAAAAACCGACGATTAAAGTTGTGTTTGCAGGAATGAAAGGTTGAATGGTTGTGGGATTGATCATTGCTGTAGTTTTACAACACCCAAGTTAATCAGTTCACGTGTAACCGAAGAAGGCTTATCACATTGAATTGAAGTAATTCCAAGTGCGCGAGCTGTAGCAATGTTGTTTGGTTCGTCATCTATAAAAATAGTGCTTGTAGAGTTAATGTTATATTTTGCAAGGAGTCGGTTGAAAAATTCAGGATTTGGTTTTGCTATTTTTTCTTGTCCAGAGACCATGATCCCATCAAAAAGTTCAAAAATTTCAGGATTTTTGCTGCGAACCAATTCAAAGGAATGCTGATCCCAGTTGGTTAATGCGTACATCTGATATCCAGCAGCCTTGAGTGCTTGTGCTAAACGTAGCATTGAGTCGATTGGTTGTTGAGAATCGGCAAGAGTTTGAGGTGTAAACATGTAGGTTGCAATTGCTGCAAACAAATTTTTAATTGCGACAGGATGATTTGTTCTGCTGATCTGATCGGTGATTTTTTCAATTGCTTGATCACCTGAAATAAGTCCTGCTTGCCAATCAGCCATAATTTGAGGCATTGGCTCTGCATGATAAAAAACGGTGTAATTTGTTTGAGCTGGAATTGCATGAAGAAACTTAAAATATTCGTTTTTTGTGTCGAAATTGATCAAACGGTAGGCAAGCGATGGGTTGAAAAGCAGCGTTGATGCAATGAGCTTATGTTTGGTGAAAGAATTGGTTGAAAAAAGCACATCGCCAAGGTCAAAAATTACCGTTTTGTATGCTGATTCTTGAGCTGAAACAACGACAGGATGAGCATTTTGGTATTTTGCAGCGATAAAGAAAAAGGTGCCTAAAATTGCAAGGACTAACCCTGTAATTTTACGTTTTTTGGTAAATAATTGACGATATGAAAACATGCAAAAACCCTTATTTAAACATTTAAATCGCCTAAAAATAGGATATCAAGATTGCTAAAAAAGGCAATTGGATGGGCTGTTTTGCGTATTTTTAAAAAATTTGTTGGGGGCTGTTGAGACAATTGTTTGTTGCTTTAAACTGAGTTATGTAGGTAAAAAATTATTTAAATTTGGGGATTTTATGTCTATTTCGAGAAAATTATTGTTAGTTTCATTGTTGGTTACAGGTTCATTTTATGTTTCAGCAGAACAAAAATCTGTAACGTTGCCAGCTCAGGTGCATCATCATACAACTGTTTATACAAAACCAGAGACAACTACAAAAAAATTGATTAATTGGATACCAACTGAAAATGAAAAAAAATTAGCAGATGCTAAAGCAGAGCAAGAGTTAAAGGACTTGAATAAGCCAAGTTTTCAAAAATTTGGTGAAGATTTGCAAAACAATATGACATATTTGTATAACGCAAAACCTTTTGATGTTGAACATGGATTTGTCAAAGGTGCAGGTGTTGTTGCAGCAGTGATTATTCTGTACAATCTTTATCAATATTTTCAAAATGACGCATCAAAATCTGAATAATTTTTGATTTGAAATTTAAAAGGGCACCTGAAAAAGGTGCCCTAATTTTTTATGTAAATTTTGATAAACTAAAATAAACAGCAAAAATTAAAAAATGAAAGAAACTTCATGAAAATTGTTAAAGATAAAATTACGGTTGCAGAATTGACTGAAATGTCGAAAAAAATGCATGGAGGATTAGTCAAGGCTGTTGTTGACTTAGAAAAAAATTGGATGGCCGTTGATGCAGGAATGCATGTAGATTTAGAGCAATATTTATTGGAAGAATTTGAATCGCAGCAACAATTTTTGTGGGGCATTAATTTA
>CAYOQO010000002.1:36267-48483 GCA_964406135.1 uncultured Pseudomonadota bacterium
ATATTTATTGGAAGAATTTGAATCGCAGCAACAATTTTTGTGGGGCATTAATTTATATCCTGCTATGGCAAAACAACAAGATTGGATTGAATTTGATTCTATGATTAACATGCGACCATCTGATGGAAACATGAGTCGTGGAGTTGATAATCCTGTCATTCAAAAACAAATCATTGAATTGGTAAATAAATTGGTGCAGTCATGAAATATCATACAGATTTAACACCTGAGCGTTGGTTTAAGTTTTCACTTATGGAGCAGTTAGCAAACGTTGGAAGTGATGTTTTTCGAGCAATTTCATGGAAAAATAAAGGAAATTCTGAATTTAGTCATAAAGCATTTTTGAGAGCATTGGAGCTTTTAGATTTAACCATTGCTGATCCAAAACACAAAAAAAAACCATGCAAAAAAGAATTGATGCGAGCTCGCGAAGCATTAATCGATTATTTTATGTATGATAATGTGCATAAATCAACTGACAAATTATGGGAAAATTATTTTTATGGTTTTAATTATTTAGCAGCGCTAGAACGTGGACGATAATTAATAAGGGCACCTGAAAAAGGTGCCCTTATTTTTTTGTGAAATTTAAAAATTTAGATATCTAAATTTTTAACAAATCGACCGTTACGTTCAATAAATTTACGACGACCAACCACATCATCACCCATGAGTGTTGAAAACCAAGCATCTGCCTCCAAGGCATCTTGAATTGAAACTTGCAAAAGTGAACGAGTTTTTGGGTCCATTGCAGTTTCCCACAATTGATCAGGATTCATTTCACCAAGACCTTTGTAACGTTGAATGTTCATGTGCGGTTTTGATAAATTGATCAATGCAACAATCAGGTTGATAATTCCCTTGTCGGTGATCGTTGTATTTTTTTCTGCAACATTCCATGCATCTTTTTCCAGAAGCATTAAAGGTTTGAGCAGTTGTAAAAGCTCTTCAACTTCTTCAGCTACAAAAAAATCAAGTGCGACTGACCATGAAAAGTTTGATTTTGCAAAAATCAGTTCAAATTTGCTGCTTTCGTGTGTTGTTGCTGGTTGTTTTGGTTTGCGTTTTGAAACTTTTTCAGTTGCTTCACCTTCATCGCTCATTTCAACAACTTCAGCATTTTCTTCAGTTTCATCTTCATCTTGCAAATCAATGATGTCATCATCTTGCATGTGTGCACCAACGCTGATTGCAAAATCAGGGAAGTATGGTTTTAATTTTGCAATGATGCTATCAACGTCATTGATATCTTTAAATTCATGTTGTGCTAAGCAAAGTGCTAAGCCGTGGCAATGACGATATTCAAGTTTAAATTGCAAACTGATTTCATGAATTTTATTTTCGTAAGCAAGAAGTTGCGCCAACATTTTTTTAAATTGTTCAGGGCTGTAAGCATCTTTTTTGATTACAAAATCAACAGCGTTGCTTGCCCAGTCAAATAAAAATGCGCGAAGGTGTGTGTCATCTTTGAGGTATTGTGCAAGTTTGCCAATTTTGACTTTGTACAGTGGCGGTTGCGCAATGTACAAGTAACCTTTTTCAATGAGTGTTTTCATGTAACGGAAAAAGAATGTTAACAAGAGTGTACGAATGTGAGATCCGTCAACGTCCGCATCAGTCATTAAAATAATTTTGTGATAGCGAACTTCTTTGCAATCAAATTCTTGTGCATCCGGATGACAACCGACAGCAGAAATTAAATTTTTAATCTCTTCGTTTGCCAGCATTTTATCAAGTCGTGCTTTTTCAACGTTTAAAATTTTACCTTTGAGTGGCAAAATTGCTTGTGCAAATCTATCACGTGCTTGTTTTGCAGAACCACCCGCAGAGTCACCCTCAACAATGAAAAGTTCTGAATTTTCAGGTTCTTCATTTGAGCAATCTGCTAATTTTCCAGGAAGCACAGATCCTTCAAGTACCGATTTGCGTCGAGTTATATCGCGAGCGCGTTTTGCAGCTTCGCGTGCACGGCGTGAAAGTTCTGCTTTTTGAAGTATTTTTTTTGCAGTATTTGGATTTTCTTCAAAATATTCATCAAGTTTTGCAAAGATCCATGAATCTGCCAAACCTTTAATTTCGTTGTTACCAAGTTTGGTTTTTGTTTGACCTTCAAACTGAGGTTCAGGAACTTTAATGCTAATGACACAAACTAAACCTTCGCGAACATCTTCGCTTGAGTAGCTGTCATTTTCTTTAATCATTTTTAAAATTTGAGCACGTTTGTTACATGCTTTGGTCAGTGCAGATTTAAATCCGCTGACATGAGTTCCGCCTTCAACGGTATTAATGTTGTTGACGAATGAAAAAATTTGTTCACTGTAGCCATCATTGTATTGCATTGCTAAATCAAGAATATATTTATCATCTTCATGATTGATAAATATAATATCTTCAAATAATGGAGTTTTTTTAGCATTGATCGATTCAACAAATGAAACAATGCCGCCTTCGTAAAAGAAAATATGTTCTTTGTTGCTTCGTTGATCAGTGATACTGATTTTTAAATTTTTATTTAAAAATGCAAGTTCGCGCAAACGTGCAGAAAGGATATCAAAACTAAATTCTACAGTTTCTTGAAAAATTGTTTCATCAGGAAAGAAAGTTACTTTGGTACCATTTTTTGTGGTTGATCCAGCTTCCTTGAGTGGAGCAACAGGATCACCTTTTTTGTAGGTTTGTTTATAGATGGTACCGTTTTTGTAAATTTCTAAATTAAGTTCTTTTGATAGTGCGTTAACAACTGAGATACCAACACCATGAAGTCCGCCGGAATATTTGTAAGAATCTTTATCAAACTTACCACCAGCGTGGAGCTTGGTGAGTACAACTTCTGCTGCAGAAATTTTTTCAGTTGGATGAATGTCGACGGGGATACCGCGACCATTATCTTCAACAGAACATGAACCGTTGGTATGAAGAATAACTTCAATACTGTTACAATGTCCTGCAAGAGCTTCATCAACTGAGTTATCAACAACTTCATACACTAAGTGATGGAGTCCTTGAGGCCCGGTGCTGCCGATGTACATTGCAGGTCGTTTGCGAACGGCTTCAAGACCTTCCATGACTTTAATGGATTGAGCACTGTATTGTTGACCAGTATCTTTTTTATTGGACGGATTATCGGATTTATCTGCCACAAGGATTCCCTGAATATTTTTTTAAAGAACGTTTACTTTTCTTCGAAAAAAAAATTAATTCGTATACAATGTATAAATTATTTTGAGTGTTTTATAAAGTCTAGTAAAGAAATGAAAAAATGCCAACTTTTTCGCATGGTACGTGATTTTGCATTGCATTGAAAGGAATTTCTGTGAACGATCTTTTTTTTATGAACATTGCTTATAGTCAGGCAATGAAAGCATTTGATATTGATGAAGTGCCTATTGGTGCAGCGTTGGTTGATGCTCAAGGAAAAGTTATTGCAAAATCTTACAATCAAATGGAAAAGAAACAGAGTCAGTTGGCGCATGCAGAGTTACAAGTACTTGCAAAATCTGCAAAAAAAATGAAGAATTGGAGACTAGCTGGAACAACGTTGTATGTAACGGTACAACCTTGTTTGATGTGTTTGGGAGCCTTGTATCTTTCTCGAGTTTCTCGAATTGTGTATGGAGTTTCATCACCAAAATTTGGTGCATCGATTGATAATTTTTTGAATGAATCAGGAATTTATAAAAATTTAGAAACAAAAATAGAATGTTTAAATTACGAAAAATCAAAAGAATTGTTACAAGCATTTTTTAAAAAAAAGAGGAGCTGAGTGCATGATTAATAAATTGGAGTTAGTAAAAATTAAGCAAGAACTTTTAGAAAGAAAAAAAGAGATTGAGCAAGAGTTGCAAAATTTATCCAATGAAAAAATGGTGGATGGTCAGTCGCAAGACGATGGAGATCAAGTGGTTTCGATAACCATGGAATCTTTGCGAAACTCTTTGCAAGGTGCAGAATATCAAGAATACAACAATATTGTGGCTGCATTAAAATCGATTGATGATGGCAGCTATGGTATTTGCCAAGAGTGTGGTCAAAAAATTTCAGAAAATCGTTTAAAATATAATCCAAATGCACGCAGATGTATCGCCTGTCAGGAAAAATCTGAAAAAGGTGGTATGTAAGGAGTTGAGGTCTATGAAGTTTCAAAAATTTATAATTATTTTTTGTACATCGATACCATTGTTTATGATGAGTAGTGATTTTAATTGGGAGTTTGTATATAGCCCTAAAATAGAACATTATCGGTCACTTTTTGAAAAATTTGGTACATCGTCGTGTGATATTTGTGCCCAGCGTCAAGTTGTGCGTAATGGTCTCAATTCTGTCTGTTTTGTAAAAAATGTATCATCCTATGTTGATGCTTTGGCTTTAGAAATTCAAGCTCATGAGTTAGATGATTCAGATCGTTTGTTTATACAGGTAACTTTTCTGGACGAAGTGATAGGTTTTATGTCTTGTCAAATCGTGTCTGAAAGCAAAGTTATTATTCAGCAGTTGGTGCTTGATCCTGAAAAATATGATGATAGCTTGGTCAAAGATTTTTTGTTTACTATGCTGCAATTAATGCCAAAAATTAAAGAGATTTCAGTTGCTTGTCCTTTATTTAGCCTGAATTTTATTGATCTTTTTGAAAGTTTAGGCTTTGAAATCAAAGACCAAGAGTCAGAATCTGATCTTTATGTTCAGCTTGAGCTGAAAATTCATCCAAAATGTGCGATGTGTCAAGTTTTGTATGGCCGAGATTTTTGGGAAAGTGATGAGTTTGAGGCTTGGGATCAAAATCCTGATGCAGAGAATTTACCCATAGGTTTTTATAATGTGGACGATCGTTTGGATAATCATGGATTGCCAGAAGATGATGATGGAAAAAGTGAATATTGATCATAAAAAATTGAATTTCAGATCATTTTGACTTTTTTGCAAACTATTTGTATTCTAAACAATATAGTTCGAAATAAAAACTTGAAAAAATTATTAGGTTACTTTCACAGAAAGGCTTACTTTTTATGGCACAAGCTCCATCAACAAAAAAAACAGCAAAATCGCCAGTAAAATCTGCAGCAAAAACAGTTGCTGCGCCGGTTGCACCAAAAGCAGCTGCACCGAAAAAAACAAAAAAAATCGCAAATAAACCTTTTGCACAAGGTACTGGTCGTCGTAAAGCCGCTGTTGCTCGAGTTTTGTTGCGAAAAGGTAATGGCCAAATCGTGATTAATGGTCGTCCGGCTGATCAATATTTTACGGTTGATACAGCACTTGCAGCAAGCCAAGCATCATTTAACATGTTTCCAATGACTTCAGGTATGATGGCAGATGTGAAAATTGACGGTGGTGGATATGCAGCACAAGCAGTAGCAACACAACTTGCGATTGCACGGGCACTTCTAGCATTTGATGAAAAACTAAAACCAGAACTTCGCAAAAACGGTTTCTTGACAGTTGATTCTCGCGTGAAAGAACGTAAAAAATACGGTCAAAAAGCAGCGCGTGCGAAATTTCAGTTTACAAAAAGATAAAGAATTTTTTACAGAATTCAAAAAAATGGGCACTTTCAAAAGTGCCTATTTTTTTTACTTTTTTGTTGAAAAGTACAAATTTTCAGTCAATTTTTAAACCGGTGGTTGAATCGTTGAGGTTAACGTGAAAAAAAACATAAAAATGCATGCAGTGATAAATGAAAGATATAAACGATTTTTAATTTTTCGAGTCACGATAATTTAAACCTTTTGTGGTTGGTTTTTTTAAATTTACGGGATTAAGGTAGGGTATCGATATTTAAAATCCTTGTCAATGTTTTGCAGAGCCTGTAGCTTGAGAAAAATTGATAAAAAAAGGAGAAATTATGACATTTTTTGTTCGACGTTGTTTGAAATTATTTTTAATTTCTGAGCTTGTGATATTTTTTTTGATATATTGTTTTGGACCAAAAAGTTTAAAATCGCTGCATGACATTGAACAAATGAAAATACAGACCGTGCAAGATATTGCAACACTCAAACAAGAAATTAAAATGTTGAAAATTGCAATTGATCACAATCAAACGGAGTTTGCTAAAGAAAAAATTGCGCGACAACGACTTTTAATGAAAAAAAATAATGAAACAGTCTATTTTAAAACTACGGTACGGTGATAGATGTTTTTAAAAATAATTTTGATGATTGCATGTTATGCATCAGATATTCAAGCTAAAATTGTAACTGATTTTGGCGATTTATATCCTGCAAATGTTTATAAAGTTCTGTATCCAAAAACCACACAAGATGTACAAGAAGCTGTAGCATATGCCTTAGAGCATAATTTAAAAATATCGATTGCAGGAGTTCGTCATTCTCAGGGCGGTCAAACCAATGCTGCTGGATCTTTAAATCTTGATATGACACAGATGAATGACTTGATTGATTTAAATGTTAAAGAAAAAACAGTACGTGTGCAAGCAGGAATGAGCTGGGAACAGTTGCAAGATTTATTGCATCCGCATGATTTGTCAGTAAAAATCATGCAAGCTTCAAATATTTTTTCTATTGGTGGATCACTTTCTGTGAATGTGCATGGTCGAGATCCTTCATATGGTGCCATGATAGAATCCATTATTTCATGTACGTTGGTTGATTGTTTTGGTCAGGTGCATGAGCTTGATCGACAGCATGAATCAAAACTTTTTGATTTGGTGGTGGGTGGTTATGGATTATTTGGCGTGGTAACTGAAGTTGAACTGTCGGTAACTGATAATTGTGTGTGTCGAAAACATAAAAAAACAATGCCTTATGAGCAATATCCAGATTATGTGCGCAAGGTTGTTTTAAAAAATTCTCAAGTTCAATTGCACTATGCACGATTAGTTAATATTCCTGGCAAAAATTATTTGAAAAAAATCGTCAGTGTTACCTATGAAAAAACTCGTGCAGGAATTCCTGAAACCGAATTGTTGCCAGAAAAAAATATTGAAAAAAATAAAAAATTATTTGAAATGGCGCGACAATTTTGGGGCAAGGTTTTTAATAAAATTCGTTGGTTTTTTGAAGAATATATGGATGTTCCATGGGAAAAAGTTCATACCGTCACGCGCAATCATGCAATGAGACCTTACGTAAAATGTTTGTACAGTGATACTGGTGAATTTGTGGATTTATTGCAAGAATATTTTATTCCTGCAGATTCGTTTGTCTATTTTGCTGACCAGTTACAAGTATTGTCTGAAAAATATGAAATTCGACTTTTGAATGTGACAGTTCGCTGGACACCAAAGGATTGTGAAAGCTTTTTATCATACAGTACGCAAGATACAATAGCATTTGTTTTGTATTTTACCATCAAACCTGATGAAGTAGAAAAAGTTAAAAAATATAGTCAGTCTTTGATCGATGCTTGTTTAAAATCTGGCGGTACATTTTATTTGCCGTATCAACGATTTGCAACAAAATGGCAATTGTTAGCATCATATCCAAAGTTGCCAGAGTTTGTTGAGCAGAAGAAAAAATATGATCCATCAAATTTGTTTATAAGTTCTTGGTATCAAGATTATATTTTGCCAGCTGTGTCTCATTGAATTTAAAAATTTGAAAGGTTTTTGTATGTTTACACTTCCCAAGCTGCCCTATGCTTATGACGCATTAATGCCTTACATTGATGCAAAAACTATGGAAATTCATTTGACCAAACATCATCAAGCTTACATTGATAATTTAAACAAAGCGTTGCTGCCATATCCAGAGTTGCAAAATTATTCGCTTGATGATCTTTTGAAAAAATTAAAAACATTGCCAGAGTCCATTCAAACTGCTGTACAAAATAATGCTGGTGGTCATTTTAATCACAGTTTGTTTTGGGAAATGATGACGCCACAATTAAACATGGTGCAAGGTAGTTTGCATCAAGAAATTTTAAAAAAATATGGTTCGTTTGAAAAATTTCAAGAAGAGTTTGGCAATGCTGCAAAAAGTCGTTTTGGCAGTGGCTGGGCATGGTTGGTTTTAAATCAAAAAGGGGACTTGGAAATTTATTCAACCGCAAATCAAGATGCCGTTATCATGAAAAATGATGTACCATTATTAGGTCTTGATGTGTGGGAACATGCATATTATTTGCAGTATCAAAATCGCAGACCTGATTATATTTCTGCATGGTGGAGTGTGGTGAATTGGGAGTTTGTGCAAGAGCGGTATTCCAGCCTACGTTAAAAATACGGCAGACAGGAAGAAAATTATTGGAAAATAACATGGCATTAACAAAATTTATTGCAGATTTTCACATTCACTCAAAATATTCTCATGCAACTTCCAAATTTATGGATTTGCAGTCGCTGGCACTTTGGGGACAACTCAAAGGCATTGCGGTGATGGGTACGGGAGATTTTACTCATCCGTTATGGCAGGCAGAGCTTGCACATCAATTGCAAGAGGCAGAGCAAGGTTTGTTTGAACTCAAACCAGAATTTGCAAACAATGTTGATAGTAAAGTGTATGCAAGCTGCAAACATTGGCAGCGATTTTTACTTTCCAGTGAAATTAGTACTATTTTTAAACGCAATGGTAAATGTTATCGAACGCATTCAATTATTTTGGCACCAGATTTTGCAACCGTTGAAAAAATTACACAAAAATTATCAAAAATTGGAAATATCGTACATGATGGACGACCGATTTTAGGGCTTGATGTGCTTGATCTTTTAAAAATTGTGTTCGACGCATCACCAGATTGCATGCTGATTCCTGCACACATTTGGACGCCGTGGTTTGGGCTTTTTGGTTCGAAATCAGGATTTAATTCTTTGCATGAAGCTTTTGGTGACATGTTGCCACATATTTATGCAATTGAAAAAGGATTGTCTTCAAATTTTTTAATGAATGCGCAATTGTCACAATTGGATAATTTGGCAATTTTGTGTAACTCAGATGCGCACAGTGTGCAAAATTTAGGACGTGAAGCAAATTTAATGTATGCAGAGTTGTCTTATAACGGTATAACCCAAGCATTAAAAACAAATGATCCAAAAAATATGGTTGCAGGAATTGAATTTTTTCCAGAACGTGGAAAATATTACGGCGATGGTCATCGTGCATGTAATGTTTATTTGACACCCAAAGAAACAACCGATTGTGCAGGACTGTGCAAAATTTGTGGTAAACCTGTTACGGTTGGTGTACTTAGTCGTGTGCAGCAACTTGCAGATCGAACATCAATTCAAGCAGAAAAATTCATGCGTCATCGATATCGCGTAGTGCCATTGTTTGATATCCTTGAAATTACTATGAATTTACCAACAACAAGTCAAAAATTAATTTTGATGTATCATAAAATTTTGCAAAATATTGGTAATGAATTTTTTGTACTTTTAAAAGCACCAATTGAGGACATTGCAAAAGTTTCAACTCCAGAAATTGCTCGAGCTATTGAACTTTTACGAACAGGAAACATTTTCGTGCATCCTGGGTATGATGGCGTGTATGGTCAGATACAATTTTAAAAAATTCTTTGTTCTATTTGTAAAAATTATTCAGAGGGTTGCGGATTGTTTTTGTGATTAGTGTTGCATGTTTGCCAAGTTATAATTATCTCTGTTTGCAATGAGTGCGTCCCATGGCAATATGAGATACTCTTCGAAACTTATGTTAGGACGATTTTGTTCACTTAGTTTGTTATTGTAATGCTTCCACAGACTTATATTTAATTCTCTATGTTCTGGTGATGATAAAAAATGCTTAGATTTTTTATCATCAATTAAGGCTTCTCTTTCTTTATTTTGAAATTTTTGATTTTGATTCATTAATCGTTGAATTTCAATTCTTGATTGTTGAACTTCAGCTTTTAATTGCTCATTTTGATTTTCTAATTGTTGATATCTTAATTGCAATTGTTGATATCCTAACTGTAATTGTTGATAAGATAACATTAATTGTTGAGGAGAATAAGGAGCCGGATTTGGCGCAAAAGACTGATTTGCATAATAGACAGGATTTCCAGAATAAGTAGGGTAACCTGGATTATAAGAACCACGTACAAAAGGAGCTACAAAAAGTATTAAAAAAGCTAATTGTTTTTTCATTGATTTATTCCTTAACATAATTTTTATTTTATTTTGCAATGCTTACTGAAATGGTAAATGGATTTTTGGTAATCAATTTAATTTCAGTATAAGCACCATCATTTATTTGATATTTTACATTCGTATGGATGTACGATACGTTTGTTGGAATTGTTGTATGATTTTTATTCATAATATTGGTAAATGTTTTGGTTGCAACTGTTTTTCCAGCATTAGTTTTTGCAGTAAAAATTACTTTATAAGTATTTTTTGTTGTTGTCAGTTCTGTGGTAATATTTACCGGTGTTGTTTTTAAACTTGTCTGAATTTTTTTAATGACGCTTTTAGGAATTAAAAGTTCAGCATACTGATTGGTAAATGTTGGATTGATCAAAATATTAGTTAATTTTTCATGTGCGGGAATTTCAATTTGTGTCGAAATAAATGCTTCTGCTGGATTAGTCCCATAATCTAAAGCATGAGCTTGTGAAACCTGCAACATGCCCAGCGAAAGTAATGTTACATAAATATATTTTTTCATACAGGACCCCCTTGTTATAATCTGTAATTTTCTATGTTCAATATAGCAAATTATGTTTATACAAAGCAATAATTTGGCTGTTTTGGTTAAAATTCGTCAAACTTTAAAAGTTGGGGTATGCTGTATTCATATCAAATTTACTTAAGATGGACGTTGAAACTATGGAACCAAAGCACAAATCAGATCAATTGCAGGATTTTTTAGGTCATATATCTCAAGAGCATGAAATTCGAACAGAAAAAGTTAAAAAACTAGCAGAGCAGGGTATTGAATCATGGCCTGCAGCTAAAACTCCTAATGCAACCGCACAACAACTTTTAAGCAATTTTTCAGAAAATGATACGCAGGTTTATGACTTGGTGGGTCGTGTTATGACGAAGCGTTTGCATGGTAAGGCAGCATTTCTTCATATTCAAGATATTTCTGGAAAAATTCAAATTTATGTAAAAGAAGATGTTGTTGGCGCAGAGCTTTTTAAACTTCTTGAGCATAGCATTGATTTGGGTGATATTTTATGGGTTTCTGGAACATTGTTTAAAACGCAACGTGGTGAAATTTCACTTCGTGTTCAAAAATTTTCATTGCAAAGTAAATGTTTGCATCCACTTCCTGAAAAATTTCATGGACTTTCTGATGTTGAGGTTCGATATCGTCAACGATATCTTGATCTTATTTGTAATGATTCTAGTAAACAACTTTTGATAAAACGATCACTTATTGTGCAAACAATTCGTGAATTTTTAACGATGCAAAATTATTTAGAAGTTGAAACTCCTATGCTTCATCCAATTCCTGGTGGAGCTGCTGCAAAACCATTTATGACCCATCACAATGCGCTCGGCCAAGATTTTTATTTGCGTATTGCACCTGAGCTTTATTTGAAAAGACTGGTGGTTGGTGGGCTTGATCGTGTGTTTGAAATTAATCGAAATTTCCGTAATGAAGGAATTTCAACAAAGCATAATCCTGAATTTACAATGCTTGAATGTTATACTGCGCATTATGATGTCGCATATGCTATGAATTTGATTGAAGATATTTTTAAAGCAGTTGCTGCAAAAATTGGAGTAACTGGATCTGTTCAATTTGGTGAACATCTTATTGATTTTTCAAAAAAATTTGAACGAATTTCATTGTATGATGCGGTTAAAAAATATCACAAATTAACAGATGCTGATTTACATGATGCAAAAATAACAGAGTTGCTCAAAACGAATAAAGTTGCATTGCCAAAATCCAACATGAGCTTGGCAGAAAAAATTTATCTACTTTTTGCAGAAACTGTTGAAAAAGAATTAATTCAACCAACATTTGTTACAGGATTTCCTGTGGAAGTTTCTCCTTTGGCAAAACGTGATCCGAAAAATTCTGATTTGGCTGCTCGTGCAGAACTTTTCATGGCAGGATTGGAACTTGCAAATTTGTTTGATGAGTTGAATGATCCGTTTGATCAAGCTGCACGATTTGCGCAACAAGTTGAATCACGTGAATCTGGTGACACCGAAGCTCATTTGTTTGATGCAGATTATATTTTGTCACTTGAGCATGCGCTGCCTCCAACAGTTGGATTTGGAATTGGCATTGATCGAATGGTGATGCTTATGACGGGAACAACTTCTATTAAAGATGTAATATTGTTTCCGACATTGAAAAAACG
>CAYOQO010000002.1:48583-90693 GCA_964406135.1 uncultured Pseudomonadota bacterium
TGACGGGAACAACTTCTATTAAAGATGTAATATTGTTTCCGACATTGAAAAAACGGTAAACGTTTTTCAATGTCGAGTCCGCCATAGCTGTAAGCGACGGCTGGACCAACTTTAAAGAAACGATAAACTTCAAAAATTTATAAAATTGTTCATAAAAAACCCTGGTCTTTACACCAGGGTTTTTTTATTTTTTAAAAAATCAGAAAATTATTTTCCTACAGCGCAATTTTTACCAATTTCTGTAATTGTTTTTACAGATCCTAGTAAATCTGGAGTTTTCTTTTCTTTTGGATAACGTTTTTCAAAGCTATGTTCAATAAAGTGAAGTACTAATTCAAAAATTTCGCTTACTTGATTTTTATCAAATGTTTTACCGTCAGCTTGATAAGCAGCAAGTTCATCAAATGCTGTTGTAAAATCTTCTGGCAAAAATTGACGGTGATGTGCCCAATTTTTCAAGAAATTAACTAAAATTTCTGTTTTAATTTTAGTTTCAAGTGAACAGTAGTAAACATATCCTGCAGCAACGCACAGCATACCAGAGGCAATTAAGGTTGGATTATCAGCAGCTGCAGAAGTTTGAGCAGTTGTAGAAATTTGAGTAGGTTGAGTTTTTGCAAATTTTGTGAGTAAAAGTACTGTTGCGGCAGCAGATCCAATACCAATCGACAGGTTCATTTGAGCTGCTTGAAGTATGTTGTTTGGTTGAAATACGAAATGATATTCTAAATATTTTGCAGCGCCATCATGTTGTGTACTAAACACATCAGAAACAGCATCTTCTGATAGTTTTGCAAATGACAATGATGCTGTTACAAGCATACTTGTCATAAATAATTTTTTTGAAAGCGTATTCATAAAAGTTCCTTATAAAGATTTTGTGTTGTTGATTGAGCCTCTATTTCAGATCATAACAAAGCATTTTTTTTTTGCTATGGAAATTTCGTTTTTGGAGTTTTCTTTATTTTTTAAATATTCTTGTGTAAGTTGTGGCCAAGGTAAAAATTTCTCATAAAAAAGGAGAAAATTATGAAGTTTTGTCAAAATATTAAATCGGTTATATTGATATGGTCTATGTTTTTTGGATCTGTTTTGCACACAAGTGATTTGAATGAAAATTCTGTGTATCTAAGTCTTAAAAATGAAGCCGAAGAATTAAATAAATTAATTAATGAGTTTTTGAGTGAGGGAAGTTTAGGGATTTCTCAACAAAAAAAGTTTGCTGAAAATTTAAGTGATTTTAAAAATAAGGTTAAAGATCTTAAAGCGCAAGATGTTGAGGTTGGTGGTCTTGAACAAAATTATATCAAAATTTATGATCATTGGGCTTATAAAATTATCAATCAGTCTTCATTGCTTGATCAAATTGATCAAGCTGGAAAAGATGATTCAATTGATGCAGCATATAAAAATAAAGTAACACAATTGTGTGAAGATTTAAAAAATATTATTCTTGCAAAGCACAAAGAATTTGACAATCAAATAGATGCAAAATTAGCGAATCTTGGTTCTTATTCTAAAATATCTCAAAAATCATTATTAAAATTATTACATGATGAATATGATGCTTTTTATGTAGGTGTTCAAACTGCAAAAACAGCCATTAAAAATACATATTTTTCTTTTTTAATGGAACAAGATCCAAATTTTAATGTCACTGATTTAACGAATGAAGATAAAAAATTTGTACAAGGAATTGATAAAATTGCAAATGATGCAATTATTTTTCAAAAAGAGTTTATGTTGGATTTTACTTCACAGCAATTGGAAAAAAATCGAATTTTAAATTTGGCAGAGAGTTTAAAAAATACAAAATTATTAAATGAACAAATGTATCAAGCGCAGCTTGCAATAAATGAAGCAGGACTCCAACGTTCTTGGTGGGAAGAGCTTTTTGAATATGGAAAAGATTTTTTACAAGATTTTTCACAAGAATTTAAAAAAGAACTTACCATTCAAACGAATAAAGCAATTGTGCATGTTGGAGGAAAGCTTGCAGGAGAAATTGGCAGAGGTGTTATCAAGCCTGTTGCTGAAAGTTTATCAGCTCAAGTTGCAAAATTTGGCATTACGATAAAAACAGAATCATTAGAAAATTTCTTTAAAGATTTAAGTCCTGCAGCGCGTGCTGTTAAAAAATTCATTCGAGCAATCAATCCAGTGTTGCCTCCGGATCGTAGTGTTGTGGTCAAAACAGACATTTCATTATCAGATGCAGAACAAAAAGCAGTTGCAAATCGTATGAAAAGAATCTCTGCACATTTAAAATCAGAATTTAAAATTGAGCAACCTTTGCGTATGGCAATTTGTTGCAGTGGTGGTGGTGTGCGTGCAATGATTGGAACTATGGGAATATTTCAAGCAGCATCTCGCACAAAAATACTGCAAAGTTGTTTGTATATGGTAGGGCTTTCAGGATCAACATGGATGATTGCTCCATGGAGTTATTGGTATCTGAAAAATAAAGCAAAGCTTGATTATGATCAATCTTTGCAAAAAATGGTTGATAATTGGAAGATCGTTTTAAATGATAACAAGATGGTTCAAGTTGGATCAAAAATTTGTACACCGGCAAATTTAGAGAACAAACAAGCTGCAATTTTTTCTGCTCAAATTGCTGTTCAACTAGCATATGGAGCTCCGATTACTGCAGTTGATGTTTATGGTGCAATGGTTGGAAATTTTGCTTTAAGTTTAGCCGGAGATGATCGATTAAAAATTGATTGGTCATCAATTGCGCAGCCTTTGATAAATGGTGAAATTCCATTACCTTTATGTTCTGCCGTTTTTGATGGAGTATTGCCTGAAAACCGATTTAAAAAAAATAACTATGAATGGTGTGAATTTAGTCCATTTGAAGTTGGCGGTACTAAAATTGGTTATATTCCGTTGCAATATTTAGGGTCCACGTTTGTGAATAATAAACTTGATACTTCTGAAGGCCAATTGCGACCATCATATTCATTAAGTTTCATTTTGGGTGTTTGTGGATCTGCCTTTGGTATTAATTTAAATGATGTGATTAATAAAACTCTTCCAAGTATGATTTTTAAGATTAAAGATCAGAAAATTACACTTCCTATCGATATGTGGGTTCGTTCAACACTTGATGAATCATTTGGTCAAAAAGGTCGATTTAAGCGTGGCGACAGCTTGTATGCATTATTTGCAAATTATTCTATTGATAATTCAGAGAGTGTTTTACAACATCAAGATATGTTTGAATTGGTTGATGCAGGTATTGCGTTTAATATTCCATTGCCATTGATTTCAGATCGCACAGAACGCGCAGTTGATGTAATTATTATGTATGATTCAAATCCTGTTGATATGGGCTTTTTTACAGATGCTGCAGTTTATTATAAAAAATTAAATGCTGCGCCAATGCCAGATTTTTCACAAGCAACTCGGGAATCACTACAATCAAAAGTTATGACGGTGTTTAATGATCCTCGAGATATAAAATATGATAAAACGAAGCCAACTTTATTATATTTTCCAACCATGGTGAATATTAAAAAACCTCCTTATATTACGACAAATTTTAAATATAAGCCTGAAGAGTTACAACATTTGATTGATAAAACGAGTGCATCATTTTCATCACAAATTGAAGATATTAAAAAGATTATGAAATTGGTTGCAAATTACAGATATTCTTAAATTTTTTACGAGCTTCAATTTTTTGCATAAAATCATGCGATACAAAGGATTTTTTTTGATAGTCCTTTAAATAATCTGCAGCATCATTTGTCGCAACATGCATATCACGTTTGCAGGTATTAAAATGTTTGCATTCACAAGTAAGCATAAAAGCGCTGACTGTTGTTAAATATATTGGAGCAATCGAGATCATGCGATGAAAATGATCTACATTGTTCAACAAAAAAATTGCAACCGATCCATATAAGAGAACTTGTGCAGTGCTTTCACAAATATGCCACTTCCATTGTGATTTATGAATTGAAGCATTTAGATATTTTCTTTCACAATCAAGAACTTTTTCGCGTAATAAATCTTCTTGCTGTGATGCTTGTAGAGCTAATGTTTCTGGTGTTGTTGGTCGTGATGCGGGCGATGATGATCGAGATGATGCTCGAAAAGTTCTTTCTGCTAAAAATAAATCATCAGTTGAGCCTTGTAAAAATGAAGTGTAAAAAATAACGAAAAACATAATAATCATTTTGTTCCTTTGATTAAGCCGATATCTTGATTTTTTAGTTTAGTTGTTTTAAAAAAATTAAAAATTAAAATTTCAAGGATTCCATATTTTGGTTAAAGCTGGTTCTTGCATGACGGCATGCGTTGCGCCAAAGATAATAAAAATATTTTTGCCTTGCATGATTAATTTTTGAATTTGATTGATGATGTATTTATCGCGTAAAATATTATTTTGTCGGTGAATTTTGCCAATAATGTGATCATTATTTTTTAAATTGATTGCATCTCGAATTTTTGTTTCATTATCAACATCAAATGGTTCTTGAAATAATTGTTGATGGATGATTTCAAATTGTTTTAAATTTTTGTTGCCTAAAAAATTATTAAATTGTTTCAGATATGTTTTTAAATTTCGCTTGAGGCCATTTTTTTTGCGTTCATTGAATTGATGCCAAACGTCAGTAAATCGCATGTAGTAAACTTCATCGGCAGAAAATGTTTTGCGGAGTTGTGTTTCTAAATATTGGTCATTAGGTTCAATCGATACGCATGGAATTGATGCTTGATGTGCTAAAAATGTTGCATAGCCAGCTTCTCCATCCTTTATGATTGCTTGAGTCTGGGTTGGATGCATGCGACGTATGCCTCCTTCAACAATCACGATGCAATTTTTACCATCAGTTTGTTGTAAAAATTCGTGCCAAAGTTCTGTGAGCTTTGGATATTGTTCATCCTGAGGATCATGTGCATGATTCGATCCAAAATAAAATAAAGATTGGTTTGGTTTCATAAGTTTGAAGCTGTAAGGAACTTTATGCTCTGTGACTTGATACGTTTCAAAAGACATCAAGGATGATGTTTGATTGTGATCAGGCTTTGACGAGTGTCGATTAAAATAAAAGTATGTAATGATTCCTATTGCAAAAATGAAACTGATAATTTTGTATAATTTATTCATAAAAACTCCACTTGCAAATTTGTCTGTTCATTGAAGTTTCTACATCTTTGCGCTAAGCTAATTCAATATTTTTAAAAGTTTTACTCACTTGGTATCTGCATGAATTATTCTTTTGTTCAAGGATCAAAATATTTAATCGGTATTCCTCAAATTGATCATGAAAAAGCTTTAAAAATTTCCCATCGTTTTGGTCTATCATTATCATTGGCGCAGACACTTCTTGCCAGGTCCTTGGATGATGAACATGCAATTCAAGATTTTTTAATCAGCTCCGTTGAGCAAAATGTGCATGATCCAAAATTGATGAAGGATGCGAAAAAGGCTGTTGAGCGAATTTTGCAAGCTATTGAAAATAAAGAAAAAATTTTGATTGCAGGGGATTATGATGTGGATGGAATCACTTCATCATCATTGATGCTTATGGGTTTGTTGCCTTTAGGTGCATCAGTCAATTTTTATTTACCGAATCGTGTGAAAGATGGGTATGGTCTTTCAACAAAAATTGTGCAAAAAGCATATGACAATGGTTATAAAGTGATCATTACCGTGGATAATGGAATTACCGCTTTTGAACCTGCAATTTTAGCAAAAAAATTGGGCATTGATTTGATCATTACTGATCACCATCGACCGCATGATCATGTGCCTGATGCATATGCCATTGTCAATCCACATCAAAAAGATTGTGCTTATCCGTTTAAATATTTTGCTGGAGTTGGTGTAGCATTCAAAATTTTAAGTTTGCTGTATGAGCAAAAAAATATGCAAATTCCTGGAAAAGTGATTGAGCTTTTACTTTTTGGAACTGTAGCAGATGTGGTACCACTCACCGGAGAAAATCGTTACTGGGTTCGGTATGGACTTGGTTATGTCAATCAAACTGAAAGTTATTCTTTAACAGTTTTAAAACAAAATAGTAAATTTACAAAACCTGAACTTTTTTCAATTGATATTGGATTTTCAATTACTCCTCAAATTAATGCACTGGGTCGTTTGGATGATGCGCGAGAGGGGGTTCAATTTTTGATTGGGAATAATCAAGCTGAAGTTGATCGTATTGGAAAAATTTTGCTTGAAATGAATCAATCGCGCAAAGAGGTTGAGAAAAAAATTATTGATGAAATTGTGGATCAGATTGAATCTGGAAAAATTGATATTTCAAAAAATGTGGTTATTGCAGCAAGTCATCATTGGCCTTCAGGCGTGATTGGGCTTGTAGCTTCTCGCATTGTTGGATTGTATGGCAAGCCAACCTTGTTGTTTCATTTGACGCGTGATGGACTTGCAAAAGGATCATGCAGATCAATTCAAGAATTTAATGTGTTTGAAGCATTGAGTGAATCAAAAGAGTTGTTGATTGCTTTTGGGGGACATTCTCATGCTGCAGGATTGTCACTGAAAGCTGAAAATTTACCAGAGTTACAACGACGACTTGAAGATAAAGTTGCTCGAGAACTTACTGAATTTGACCTTAAACAAAAATTATTAACTGATGCGCGCGTTTATGGCTTGGAAGAATTTTCAAGCAAGCTGATGCAAGATTTAAGATTTTTCGAACCATTTGGACATCAAAATCCTCAACCAACATTTTATGTGTCTGATGTGGTGCTTGTTCAAAAGCCGCAACTTTTAAAAGAGCTCCATCTGAAATGTTCAGTTTTTGCACAAGGCGTAATTAAATCAGTGATATTTTTCAATCGGCCGGATCTGTTTGATGCATTGGTGGCTCAAGGTGATGAGTCATTTGATATTGTAGGTCAGGCTGTGCATAATTATTGGAATGGAAACTATACAATTGAAATTCAGGGCATTGATGTAATTTTGAAAAAAGCATGAAAAAAGGTTTTATTTCGACTAAATGCAAACTCGGTTTTGCATTTAGTGCGACTAAATGTTAAATTGAGTTTGCATTTAGTCGTATTTTTGGATAAAAAGGACATTTTTATGGTAATTAATAGGCCATACTGGAAAAATTTTATTGAGCAAGCCTGGAAAGAAAGAACTGTTATTTGGCTCATGGGTGTGCGAAGGGTTGGTAAAACAAGTCTATGCCAGTCCTTTCAAGATGCGGAATATTTTGACTGTGAAAGTCCTCGCGTGCAAAAAATGCTCGAAGACCCAGAGCTTTTTTTGGAAGGTAAAAAAGGAAAGCGAATTATTTTAGATGAGATTCATATGCTTTCTGCGCCATCAACAGTTTTAAAACTTGCAGCGGATCATTTTCCATCGATTCAAATTCTTGCAACAGGTTCTTCAACTTTGGGAGCAAGTAAAAAATTTTCAGATACATTAACGGGTAGAAAACGAGAAGTTTGGTTAACGCCATTGCTCTTGGAAGAGATGGAAATTTTTGGAAATACAGATATTCGGCATAGATTTTTGCAAGGAGGATTTCCTTCATTTTTTATGCAAAAACTATTGCCTGAAAAAGATTTTAGAGAATGGATAGATGCATATTGGGCAAAAGATATACAAGATTTTTTTACTGTTTCAAAAAGAATGGCATTTCAAAAATTTGTTGAATTACTTTTGGCAAATAGTGGCGGTATGTTTGAAATCAGTAACTATACAACTCCGTGTGAAGTCAGTCGACCAACCATTGAAAGTTATTTAAATGTTTTGTCTGAAACATTTGTGGTGCATATTATTCGTCCTTTTTCAACGCACAAAGCTTCAGAGATAGTTAAAGCTCCTAAGGTCTATGGCATGGATACAGGATTTGTTTGTTATGCAAAAGGTCGAGGTGAGCTTCGTGCCGAAGATTTAGGATTTATGTGGGAACATGTAGTGCTTAATGAGTTGCATGGATATTTGCAAAAAGAACCTGTTTTATATTGGCGAAATAAGTCAAACAGTGAAATAGATTTTATTGTTAAAAATCGTATGAAAAATACTGTAGCTGCAATTGAATGTAAATTTAATAGCTCTGGTGATGGATTTTCTGGAAATCTTGGGAAAAATTTTGAAGCTTTTCGTGATTTGTATCCGAATGGGCAAAATTTTGTAGTATCCTACAATATTGATCATTCTTATCAAAAACAGTACAAGAATTTATTGATTCATTTTGTAAACATTAAAGACTTGATTCGTTTATTGAATATTTAGATTATGCTTATTTTAAAATCAAATCTTTGTAAAAACAGGAATGTATGATTATTACCATTGATGGGCCAAGTGGTGCTGGAAAATCAACTTTAGCACTCAAAATTGCAAAATATTTACATTTTTCATATTTAAATTCTGGATATTTTTATCGAGCATTGGCGTATGTGCTTAAAAATTTTTATGGCTATAATCAAACAAAAATGCAGCATCCAGATGCGAAAGATTTAAAAGCAATTTTTTTCAGTGGCAATTTAAAATACGCTTATGAAAATGGGTTAGCAAAAATGTTCTGGATTGATGACATTACGTTTTTTTTAAAAGATCCTGAAATTTCACACATGGCGGCATTCTTAGGACAACATGAGCTGGTCAGAGAACTGGTGCATCAGGCAGAACGAGCATTTGTTGCAGATCATGACAGTGTGATTGAAGGTCGTGCCTGTGGTTCAGTAATTTTTCCACAAGCAGAAGTAAAATTTTTTTTAACAGCATCAGTGCAGGTGCGAGCAGAGCGTTTGCAAAAAGATCAACAAAAACGTGGCAATGTTTTAAGCTTGCAAGAGGCTTTGGATCATATCAATATGCGTGATATCATGGATCTTGAAAGACCAGTTGAGCCATTGATCAAGCCTTTTGGTGCTATTGAACTGGATTCAACTGATACGAATGTTGATGAGCTGTTTGAGATGGCTTTACATGTTATTAAAAATGTTAGGAAGTTTTAATGCAAATTAAAAAAATAATGTTTTTGGTATTTGGTTGTTCTGTATTGCAAAGTGTAAAGGCAAGTGACAGTCCTAAAAGTATTACGATGCCGAATGAACAACGGACAGTTGAAATATTAAATATGAGTAATTTTATGAATCCGAGATTTAAAAATGTTGATTTTAATGTTCAAGTTGCAAAAGAACTTGCAAATCAAGAAATGACAGAACAAAAATTACAAGATTTTTTGAAAGAACGCTATCCAGATGCTTTGTCTCGAGAAATTTCGAGTAAGGCTATACTTTTTGATGCTGAATTTTATTTTAATGGGAAAAAATAATGAGACATTTTGTGTATAGTTCAAGATTATTAATCATTTTGCTGTTTTGTTTTTCACAAATCATGCAAGCTGTAGAACGTCCAATGAGTATTCGTGAAATAAATCAAAGTTGGGATCTGTATCTGACTTTAAAATATGCTGATTTTAATGATGATCAAAAGCAGCTCAAAAGCAGAATAGAAAGATATTTAAATTGTGGAGCTCGTCCAAATATTTTGTATGAAAAAAATACGACCGCGATAAGCCTGGCAGAACAGAAAAAATTTACAGAAATTGTTGTGTTGATGAATCGAAAAATTATATCAGAGCAAGATGCCCTGCATCAGGTGTGGAATGAGCTTGAAAAGAGAGGAATTTTAAAAAAATCTCAACTTTGAATTGAACTTAAATTTTAAATAAAAATGGACTCAAATACATTGAGTCCATTTTTATTTAAAATTCAAAACGAAGGTGTTTATTTTTCGTCTGAAAGTTCGTCTTCTGAAACTTCTGTTTTTACAGAATCTGCCATGCCTGGCATTTCTTCTGTTTGTTCAGGGTTAACAACTGGTTCTGCCATAACTTCTGTTGCGATTGTTTCTACTTTGTCTTTTTTAGACCAGCAAGCTGCCAAAAAAGGAACAATTGCTAAAGCGAACATAACTTTTTTCATGAAAATCCTTTAAGAGGGTTGTTAAAAAATATAAGCCAAAATTTAATTATTTTTTGTTATTTTTTTTCGATGGCTTTTTCTTTTTCATCGAAACTTTTTTCAATTTGAATGGATCTTTTGCCAAAACTTGTTGTAATACAAAATCCATCTGTTCTGCAAAAATAACATTCAGTTTTGTGACATCATTTTTGCATTCTGCAAAGTCAGTATCATTACCTTTTGGAATGATGACGGTGGTGATGCCATGCTGTTGCGCAGCTAAAAGTTTTTCTTTCAGCCCACCAATTGGAAGCACTCGACCACGAAGTGTAATTTCACCAGTCATTGCAATCAAATTTTTAAATGGAATTTGAGTGAATGCTGAAATGAGTGATGATGCAATGGTAATACCTGCAGATGATCCATCTTTTGGTGTTGCACCATCAGGAAAGTGAATGTGAATATCATTGTTCGTAAATTCTGATTTTTTAATGCCCAGCTTTGGAGCACGTGATCGAACGTAACTAAATGCTGCCTGTGCAGATTCTTGCATAATTTCACCAAGTTGCCCGGTCAAAGTTAAATTTCCTTTTCCTGGCATGATGTTAACTTCAATTTCCAGGATATCACCACCAAGTTCTGTCCATGCAAGCCCTGTGCCAATTCCAATCAAATTGTTACGTGTTGATAAATCCATTTTTTTGAATTTATCCTGACCAAGCCAAGTGGTTAATTTTTCAGAAGTTAAATTGATCGACTTAAGTTGTTTGTCAAGTAAAAATTCTTGAATTGCTTTACGCATGATTTTGCCAATCAAGCGTTCAAGTTGACGAACCCCAGCTTCTTTAGTGTATTCATTGATTACTTGCAAAATAATTTCATTGCTGAGTTTAATTTTTGATTTGGTTAAATTGTACTCTTTAAGTTGCTTTGGAACTAAAAAGTTTTGTGCAATGTTTAATTTTTCTTGTTCTGTGTACCCTGACAAATGAATAATTTCCATACGATCATAGAGTGGATATGGAATTGACTCAATGCTGTTTGCTGTTGCGATAAACATAACGCTTGAAAGATCATATTCACAATCAAGAAAGTGATCCATAAATGTTTTGTTTTGTTCCGGATCCAAAACTTCAAGAAGTGCAGCTGAAGGATCACCAGTAATGTCATGCGACATTTTATCGATTTCATCAAGCAAAATTACAGGATTGATGGTTTTAGTTTTACGCATTGCATGTAAAATTTTACCAGGAAGTGCGCCAATGTAGGTACGACGATGTCCGCGAATTTCTGCTTCATCTTTAACACCACCCAGTGAAATTCTGGTAAATTCACGACCTAAGCTTTTTGCAATTGATTTTGCTAGTGATGTTTTTCCAACGCCTGGAGGTCCGACCAAACAGATAGTTGGCGTTCGTTTTAAATCTTCTGCATATTTTTGAGCTGCCACAAATTCCAAGATGCGTTCTTTAACTTTTGAAAGTCCTGCATGCTCTTTATTTAAAAGTTTTTCAGCATTTTCCATGGTAACGCTATCTTTATTTTTTTTGTGCCATGGAAGTGAAATGATCCAGTCGATGTAATGTTTGCTGATTGAAGCTTCTGCTGACATACCAGGCATTTGTTCAAGCCTGTTGAGCTCTTTTTCTGTTTTTTCTTGGGCATCTTTTGGTAAATGCAGCTGTCGAACTTTGTGACGTAAATTATCAATTTCAAATGACTGATCTTCGCGACCAAGTTCTTTGTTAATTGCTTTTAATTGCTCGTGTAAATAATATTCTTTTTGATTTTTTTCAACTTGATGTTGAACTCTGCCTTTGATTCTTTCTTCAGTTTGCAAAATTTCGATCTCTTTTTTGATCAAAACTGTTAAAAGCATCATGCGTTGTTGCAAATCAATGGTTTCCAAAATGCGTTGGCGATCATAAAACGAGATATTTGCATGAACTGCAATAGTGTCAGTGATAACTTCTTTATCTTCTGTGGTTTCTGCGACACTGACCAAATCTACAGGAATTTTTGAATTTAATTTGCCATACAGCGTGTAAATATTTTTTAAATTTCTCCATGCTGCTTCAATTTCAATGTCAGATGTTTTGGTTGTTGGGCAATCTTGAATAAGAGCTGAGCTGAAATCTTGCATTTCGTAAGCTTCAACCATTTTGCTGCGAACAACGCCTTCAACTAAAATTTTTAAAGAATTATTGGGCATTTTCATCATTTGAAGGATGGTGCAACGGGTTCCAAAGGTGTGTAAGTCATTCGGTAAAGGGTGCTCGGTTTCCGCATGTTTTTGAGCTGTGGCAAAAATCGTTTTATTATGATTTTTCAATGCTTGCTCAACGGCGACAACTGATGATTTTCTGCCAACAATGATAGGAATGATACTTGAAGGAAGAACCACTAAATTTTTTAAAGGTAAAATCGGCAAAATATTTTCAGAAGAAGGCTGTTGAAGGGCTTCTGGAGCGACAACAGTCTTCGAGGTAAATACTTGTTCTTCAATCATTTTTTATGATTCCTATGCATACATGAATAACCTGGGCCATTGAAAAAGCTAAACTCCATGAAAGAATTGCTTTATATAAAGTATATTACCAAATATTTCTATTTTCGTAAATTTATTTTACCCCTATTTTAGGGTTGTAATAAGATATAAAACTATTTGCATAATTGTTTTGAAAGATTTTTTAGGACCTGCTATACTTTGAGTGACTCATATCTCAAAAAATATCATTCAAATAGTATTAAATTTTCAGAGGCTTTGTATGCTTATTGCGCGTTCTATTCGTGTTTGCAAGCGGTTTTGTTCACTTAAAAAGTGGATAAAACAAGCAAAGTCATGTGGATTGTTTGAAAGCTTTTAAAGGTTGCAAGGCCTTGAAAAAGCTTTTTTTGTTGTATGGGATCAAAAAGAGGTAGTTTTAAGGCGGATATAAATTTAATGTTTTTCAGGCAGATGAAAAGGATACTATATGGCTTCTTTTTTGGGGGGTATGTTTAATGTTTCTGGGCTTGATAAGCATGAACGCTTAAAGTTTTTTCTTTTAACGCTTGCGTTTGCTTTTATCATCGGTTCGTACACAATTGCAAAAGAATTAAAAGATTCTATCTTTGTCAGCACGGTAGGCAAAGAGTTTTTACCGATGGCGAAGCTTTTTGTTATTTTTTTGTTAATTCCTGCAACGCTTGTATATTCTCGTATTGTTGATCTTTTTCGTCGGTATCAAGTTTTAGCACTTTATAGCCTGTTTTATGGCATAGTTTTAGCATTGTTTACGATATTGCTTGGACATTCAACCATTGGCCTTTATAATACTGAGCCTAATTCTCATCGTCTTTTTGGGTGGTTGTTTTATTTTGTGCTTGAAGGATATTCTCCATTTGTGGTGAGTGTATTTTGGGCCTACTTAAATTCAGTTTCAAGTCCAAGTGAAGCAAAAAATTGTTATCCAGTTATGGTTGCGGGATCTAAGGTTGGAGGAATTTTAACGGCTCTTTTTTCTTGGTATCTTCTAGATCATGCAAAAATTTTACAGTGGTTTGGATACGGCGTAAATTGTGATGTGATCGCGCATCAGTTATTGATGGCCATTGTTTCAATTATGCTTTTATGTGTTCCTGTCATTTTATATGTTCTTTTAAAATATGTTCCTGGTCATTATTTGCATGGTTATGAAGCTGTATATCAACTTGAAAAAAAACAACATAAAGAAGAAGTTGCTCAAGGTGCTGCAACAAGTGCTTTTTCTGGAATTAAAGTGCTTTTTGAATCTCCATATGTTTTAGGGATTTTTGGATTAGTCTTTTTTTATGAAACCTTAAATGTTGTATTGAACTTTCAAAGAATTGGCATTTTAAAAGATGCAGCTACTTCGATGGCAGGGTTTACGGCAGCAATGTTTTGGCAGCGCTTAATCATGCATTCCTGGGGTTTGGTGTTGTCGTTTTTTGGTCTTAAATATTTGATGCGAAAATTTGAAGTTCGTACGTGTGTGATGATGGTTCCGGTTGTTGTTTCAGCATTGTTAATTTGCTTTTTGGTTTCTGATAGTCCAACGATGGTGATGTATGCATTTATTGGTTTGGGGACAATTAATTATTCATTGTCGGTTCCAATTCGTGAAGCATTGTATATTCCTGCAACAAAAACTATGAAGTTTAAGGCAAAGGCATGGATCGATTCTTTTGGTACCAAATTTTCAAAAGGCTTTGGTAGCTTGTTTGCAAGTGTAACGAGTTTTTTACCATTAGGAAGCGCTGCATTAACTTCAGTTTACGTTGGATTTTTTAGCCTGTTGATGTTAATGTGGTTTGTGACCTCATGGTTGCTGGGTAAAAAATATGAAACAGCTATTAAAAACAATGAGATCATTGGTAACGAATAAAATTAAAAAATTATAAAAAAATCAAAGCCCTCCTCGTTTGAAGAGGGCTTTATTGTATACAAAATAAGTGAAAGGATTTTGAATATGTATTTTGTTTCAAAAATTATGACAAAAATCGGATCATTCATGGAACAGATAGGGCTGTCATTAGATTTAAATAAGCAGGAGCGGAATAAAATTCTTTGGTTAACGCTTGCATTTTTCTGCTTGATTGGTTCCTATACGGTTCTTAAAGAATTAAAAGATTTGTTTTTTGCGCAAATTGTTGGTGCATCTCATGTGTATCAAGTAAAATTTTTGTCGATGTTTATTTTGCTGCCGGCAACATTATTGTATGCAAAATTGGTTGATTATTTAAATCGATTTTCATTGCTTATGGTCTATAGTTTGCTGTATGGAATTGCAGGATTTGTAATTGCTTATTATTTAAATGATCCTGTTATTGGTTTGAGCAATACGGTTGCAAGTTATGATCGCAGCTTTGGCTGGTTTATTTATCTGTTTTATGAAGGACTTGTACCTTTTGTGATTAGTGTATTTTGGGCTTTTGCAAATTCAGTAACCAGCCCTGAAACTGCAAAAAAAGGTTATCCAATTTTAATTGCAGGATCAAAGTTGGGAGGTGCGTTTATGGCGTTTTTAGCATATTGCATGTTTACTCCGACTACTTTTTTAGGTCGATTTAATTTTTCTTCTGTGGCAATTTCTCAAATTTTGCTGATTGGTTCATCTGTTTTATTAGTTATTTCTCCTATCATTATTTATTTTTTACTCAAAACTTCGACGCAAAAAAATTTACAAGGATATGAAGCTGTTCATGATTATGAACAAGAGCAGGAAAAAAAGGGAAAATCAGAAACTGGTATGCTTTCAGGGTTGACCATGCTTTTTAAATATCCATATATTTTGGGTATTTTTGGAATGATGTTTTTTTATGAATTGGTTAATGTTGTTTTGGGTATTCAGCGAATTGTTTTATTACAATCTTTTGCAAAAGATGCGGCAGAATTTTCAGGAGCAATGTTTTGGAATCGCGTGGTAATTCAAGGTTCTGGTGTAATTGTAGCATTTTTAGGAACTCGCATTTTGATTAAAAAATTGGGTGAAAAAGTTTGTTTGATCCTTTTCCCACTTTTGACCGGATGTTTACTTGTTTATTTAATGGTGATTTACAATGGGCAAGCAATATTGCTTGTGTTTACACTGCTTGGAATTTTAAATTATTCATTTGCACAACCACTTCGTGAATCATTGTACATTCCTACCGTCAAAGATATTCGATTTAAATCGAAAGCTTGGATTGAATCTTTTGGTCAGCGCTTTGCAAAAGCATGTGGATCTGGAGTAATTGGTGTGATTCAAAAAATTGCTATGGTTGGAACTCCTGCATATGTAGCATTGTTTTCAGGGTTTTTTGTTTGGGTGATTGTGCTTTGGACTATCGTTGCATGGTTGTTGGGCAAAAAATATGAATCTTTGGTTAAAAAAGGCGAAGCAATTGGTGCAGAATAACTGAGCAAAATTTGTATTTTTTTGTTTTTTCGATACTCTAGTAAATGTAATTAGTAACATTTTTTTTGAATAATTTTATTGATAATTTTAACAAAGGGCCTAAAAAGGTGTTTTTATGATAGATTTCAGACAATTGATTGATGTTGGACTTCATTTTGGTCATCAAAAATCTCGATGGTGTCCAAAAATGGAACCGTACATTTGGGGACATAGAGGTGGAGTACATCTCATTGATATCTCAAAAACAGCGCATGCTCTTGCAAAAACAGCAGCCTTTTTAGAAACAGTTGTCGCTCGTGGTGAGACAATTTTGTGGGTTGGAACAAAAAAACCAGCAAAAGAATTTATTGCACAAGTTGGTCTTGCAACTGGTATGCCATACGTTGATTATCGTTGGGTTGGTGGTACAATTACTAATTTCCAACAAGTTAAAAAAGCTGTAACTAAATTGCTTCATTATGATGACATTTTGGCAAAAGCAAATCGTGAAAATTCTCCGTACACTAAAAAAGAAATTGCTCGAATTCAAAAATTAGCAGATCGCTTACGTCGCAGCATTGGTGGACTTAAAACTTTACATATGCCAATTGGTGCAGTTGTGCTTATTGATGTGCGTAAAGAACAAACAGCATTGCTTGAAGCAGTAGCTTCAAATGTTCCAGTTGTTGCATTGGTTGATACTAACTCAGATCCAAGCATGATTGATTATGTTATTCCAGGAAATGATGATTCAGCAAAAGGCATTGAATTCGTTTTGACATATTTACAAGAAGCTGTGAAAAAAGGCGTTGCAAAACGTGCTGAAATCAGCAAAAAAGCAAAAGATGCAAAAGACGAAGCTGCAAAAAATGCAAAAGTTGAAATGGTTGCAAAACCAGTAACTGGCGTTCCTGTTGATATCAACATTGATTTAACAGAAGATGTTGAAGATGAAGCTTCGCAAGTTCGCAAACCAGCATCAAAAAAACCGAGCAAAAAAACTGCATAATTGACAAACACTGTCTCGGAGAGATGTCTGAGTGGTCGAAAGAGCATGATTGGAAATCATGTATACTCTGAAAAGGGTATCGAGGGTTCGAATCCCTCTCTCTCCACCATACTTTGCGTCCCTAGCGGGTAGCTTTGTATGGCTACCGCCGGCTATTCATGGAATGAAGAGTAATAAAAATAGAAAAAGCGAAGTATGCGTTACGAAGCTAGCTCTTACAAAGTAAGAGATGCGTAGTAAGGCTGGTTCATAAAAAATTACTTGATAAAGAAATTTTTAAAATTGAGAGAAGTTGATAAAATGTATAGTATCTAATCTGTCAGGTCCGGAAGGAAGCAGCAGGGGTATTTATAGGTTTGTATGAACTTCTCTCTCTTTCATTTTAAAAATTTAAGAATTAAAATTTTTTAGTTTTTTTAAACTAAGGTTTGTAATGGAACAATCAACACTCAATCTTGCCCGTAAATGGCGTTCTGCACAATTTAAAGAAATTATTGGCCAAGATTTGGTTGTTCGAATTTTGCAAAACAGTTTATTTAAAAATCAATTTTTTCCAGTTTATCTTTTTTCAGGGCAGCGTGGTTGTGGAAAAACTTCAACAGCTCGCGTGTTTGCATCGGCATTAAATTGTCAAAAATTGAAAGATTTTCAAAAAAATCCACAATTGCAAGTTCCTTGCTTAACCTGTGCATCTTGTACTGCTATGTCTATGGGGCGTCATCCTGACTTTATCGAAATTGATGCTGCGTCATACACGGGTGTAGATAATATTCGAAATATTATTGATACATCATCATTTTTGCCACTTTTGGGTGAGCGCAAAATTTATTTGATTGATGAAGTGCACATGCTCAGTAAAGCCGCATTTAATGCATTTTTAAAAATTTTAGAAGAGCCGCCAAAGTTTGTGGTATTTATTTTAGCAACAACTGAAGCACAAAAATTACCAGATACTGTTCGTTCTCGTTGTTTTCAACTATTTTTTAATCCAGTTAATGTTGCCACCGTAGTTGCTCATCTTGAAAATATGTGCCAAAAAGAATCAATTGCCTTTGAACGTGAAGGTTTAGAAATGATTGCTGCAGTTACACAAGGGTCACTTCGTGATGCAATTAATTTGCTTGAACAAGCACGTTTTGCGGCAGCATCTGTTACCAAATCGGTGGTGCTTTCAGTACTAGGGTATTTGGATGATCAAGTGATTTTAAATATGTTGCACGCTGTGATTAAAAAAGATCAATTGGCGCTTTCAAAATTATTCCATACTTGGTCAAATCAGGTTATTTCAATGGAATATTTGCTCAAGCGTAGCATTGAAATGTTGTATGATGCTGTTGTGATTAAATATGGTGGTGCTGCAAAATATGCAGAAGCTTCAACTTCGCAATTTGAACAATTGGTTGCTTCTGTTCCAGTTCAGGAATTGATTGTTTGTTTTGATGAACTGTGTGCAATTGATATGGTGATGAGCAAAACGAGTAAAAAGCAGCTTTTGTTTGAATCACTTATGATGCGGTTGTCACTTCGCAGTCAAAGTTTTGGGTTACATCAAACGGTGAATGCTGCACATCATGATTCAGTTCATGATGAAAAAAAAAAATAAATCAAACGATGTAGGTATGGTTTCAAGTATGACCCCAACGCAATGGGAAATGTTTGTAAAAGCAGTTGCTGCTCATGTGGATCCGGTACTTGCATCAATGCTTTTTGCAACAGAGTTTCAAGAATTTGATCAAGCAAAAAAAATTGTACGTGTTGCAACGTTGAAAAAATTTATCTTGTTTCAAGATCTTTTTATTGAACAGAAAAAAATATACCAAGAATATTTAGATCGTGTGTTTGGATTTCAGGCGATGTTGGTTGTTGAATTTAACAAAACTGCAGCATTGCCAAAAATGGTTCAACAGGTTCCATTGATTGATCGATCAATATCGCAACCTCAAGTTTCTGTAAAAAATTATACGGCTGAAAAACAACGATCATTGGATGTTTCAGATATAAAAAAATGGAAAATTACTCACGCCTTGCTGGAACATTTTGGGGGCAGTGTGAAAGAAATTGTAAAGGATACTCATGAGTTTGATGCATAAAGTCGCAATTGTTGGTCGTATGAACGTTGGAAAATCTTCATTGTTCAATCGTATGGCACCACATGTAAAAAGTTTAATTTTAGATTTTGAAGGTGTCACGCGTGACATGGTGACTGACTTTGTTACCTGGAATGATGTTAAATTTGAAATTATTGATACCGGGGGTATTGATCTTTGTAAAAAACCATCTGATACCATGATTTGCATGGTCACTGATCGAGTAAAAAAGGTTTTAGATCTTGCATCGGTTGTTTTGTTTGTGGTTGATGGACAAACCGGAATTACTGCGCAAGATATGCAAATTCGCAAATTTTTGCATACGTTGGGTAAGCCTGTGATTGTGCTGGTTAATAAAGTTGATTCACAGTACCAGGATGAAATGCTCAATCAATTTTACAGTTTAGGATTTGATGACGTTTTTGGAGTTTCTGCAGTGCATTCGCGAAATATTGCAGATGTTTTAGATGCTGTTATTGCAAAATTTGCAGATATCAAATTGTCTGAAAAAGTGATTGATGATACTCCTGAATTTAAAGTTGCACTTTTAGGAAGACCAAATGCTGGAAAATCATCATTGATGAATTTGCTGTTGAATCAGGATTTTTCTATAGTCTCTCCGGTTGCAGGAACCACGCGTGAAGCACTTCGCAAACGCATTGCATTTAATAAAAATGTGATTGAATTGATTGATACTGCAGGAGTGCGCAAAAAACATAATGTTGACACAGAGCTTGAGTCCATGATGGTGACGAATGCTTTACAAGCTGCAAAACGTGCACATATTGTGCTTGCAGTTTTAGATGTTGATGAACCAGAACTTTCTGCTCAAGAATTAAAATTAACTTCATTTGCGTTTGATAATGGTTCTGCGGTTATTGTACTTTTTAATAAACAAGATTTGCTTGATGATTATAAAAAAGAGCGTTTAAATGCATCGTTAGATCAGTACAAATATTTTTTACAAAAACTAGAAACTATCAATATTTCCTGCAAAACTGAAAAAAATATCGGTAAAGTGTTGCCGATGGTTCAAGATGTTTGGCAACGATTTGGTATGAAATTAACTGATCGTTTTTTAACTGATTTGTTTGTTGCTGCAATTTCAAAAACGCCAATTTTTAAAAATGGTCAACAGATATTTTTATACAAAGCTCGACAAGTGGGTAATGCGCCGATGCGTATTGAACTTGTGGTCAAAAATGTCGTTATTTTTGATGATAGTCATAAAGCATTTTTTGAAAATGTACTTCGTAAAGCAGTTGACTTGAAAAGTGTTCCAGTTTTCTTTTATGAAAAAACTCGTGCTACTGCAAGTAAACGTAAAACTATAGAAGTTGCAGAATAAATAAAAATTTAGATTCTTTTAAAGTGTTTAAAAATTAGGGCCAAGATAATCTCGGCCCTGCAAAAATATATTATTTAATATTGTTATTCTAATGGTGGTAATCTAAGTGATTCAATGCTTGGGTATTTATTTCGCAATTCTGAATCATTTACTTGTTGTATCATCGTAAAGAGTTTTTCTGCTTGTAAAGATCTTGCACCATTCATAATTTCTTCAAAATGTTGTAATAATTCTTCTTCATCAGTTGAAAGATCTGTTGTACATAAATTATTTTTTAAATTTTGTACTTCATTTGTACAATAATTCACAGCTTCTTCTTTTGTTTCAAAATGCTGTGCTAGTTTCGGTGGCAATACTGTAGTTGCTTGTAATCTTAATATAGCTTCTGAAAAAATATGAAAGTTTTTAATGTTTGTACGATAATTATCTACAATTTCTCTTACAATCTTAGATAATAAATCTTTTTGCAGGCGTGGTAATTGTTGTGCTACTGAAGGGTTTGTGTTTGATGCGTGCATTGTTTCTATGATTACAGATCGCATTGTATGAAACCATAACGCTGGACGTACTGGTAGTAATTTTTTTTCTAACTCAGAAGATTGAATGAGTGTTGTTATTGAGAGCAACATTAAGATGGAATATTTTTTCATGGTATTCTTTTTTGATCAAAATTTTTAATAATTTACATTATTAAAAAAATAATAGTTAAAATGGCTTTTGTCAAAAAACAATGTACAGAAGAAACTTTGTCATATCTGTACTTGAAACTGTCCTCGTGCTAACATGATTTTCATATGAAACATGTAAGGAAAAGGATAAAGCATGGAATTAGAATTAGTTTTTCGAGGCATGGAGCCTTCAGGTGCTATGGAAAAATATGTTGCAAAATATTTTGAAAAATTTAAAAAATATTTTGGCAAAGAAGATCCAAATTCAATATTTTTGCATATAGTGCTTGAAGGGCATCATACGCATCATATCAATGTTGTGGAAGTTAAAATTAAATCACAACATTTTGATGTTATGGTGAAGCGTGAAGGTAAAGATATGTACACGTTGATTGATGAGACCATGCATATTGTAGAACGAGACTTACAAAAAAATAAACAACGTAAAGTAGACGATTTGCGACGACGCAAAAAAATGGTTTAAATTTGAGATTAAAAAAAGCCGATGGTTTATTGCCATCGGCTCTTTTTATTTATGATCATTATTAAAATGATTATAGATGATTTTTTTTTAAAGATTTGCGAATGCTTCTAATTCTTCTTGTATTAAATGTGCTGAAAAGTCTGCAATACTTATTTGAACTTGAGCAAGTTCTTCTTTCTCAGCTTTTAAACGATTTTCTATTGATTGAACAAAGTTTGAATGCTTAACTCTTACATCTTCATTTAGTGGCTCTTTTGATTCTTTAAAGAGCATAGGATGATGTTTTTGGCAGTATTCAGTGCGAGATATATGTGCTTTAAGTTCTTGTTCTTTTTTTCTATTTAGGTCTATTAGGCGTTGTATGTATGCATTATTTTCATCATTTGAATCAGATGCATACATTAATGCTGCACCAGAAAAGACCATGGCAAAAAGAACTAGTTTTTTATGTAACATTGTGTTTGACCCCTATGGATTAAATGTTTTATGTGTGAACTCGATAGAAAAATTTTATTGAGCTCTCTCTTATTTAAAGATACTTGATTTATGGTATATTTTCAAATGTCATTATTTTGAATTAAATTATGTAATACCGCAGTGAGATAAAATTATTCTATCTCACTGCGGTATTTTACTTCAGTATGTTTTATTCATGTGTTAAATTTTGTATTGCTTGTACAAATTCCTGAGGTGTCATGCCGTATGGTTCACTTGACCATTTTTTTACAATTTCTTGCGTATTTGGGTCAACAATCAAAATTGCCGGCTGTGCAAAAACTTTAAATAAATTTTTAAGCATAGAAGCTTGAGTATTGTTGCTGTGTGTACAGTCAACTTTTACAAAAACAACATGATTATTTAATTCATTCCATACAAAATCTTTATGAAATAATTTTGTATCAATAGCTTTGCAAATGGTGCAATGATGTGCCCAAAAATCAAGCAAGACCAATTTGTTTTCATTTTTTGCACTATCGAGCGCTTGAGCATAATCTTGCGCCCAAATTACACCTTGTTCTGTTTGAATTTGATGTTTATTGTTCAGATCGTACGTACGAAAACCCATTAAAATTGCAAATGCCAATAATATGATACCAATTAAACTTTTGATGGTTTTGGTATTTGAATTGAAATCTTTTTGTGCGTCAATGATATAAAATAATGCAGCAAACAAAAGATATGCAACGGTGATGCAATTGATAACAAAAATTGATGAAATGTTGTTGAGGTAGTATAAGCAGGTTGCAAGCATTACAAAACCAAGGGCTTTTTTAATTTCAACCATCCATTGACCAGCGCGTGGAATCATATTCATTGATGATGAAAATGTTCCAATAATGATTAATGGAGTACTTAATCCTATTCCAAAACAAAATAGCAGTAAAAATCCTGCAAAAATATTTCCCATAGTTGCAACTAAGGTGAGTAATAGTGCAAGTCCTGGAGAAACACATGGTGATGCAACAGAACCACTAATCAAACCAAAAATGTATGCAGATAAAAAAGGATGCATTGAAGCATTCATGTTCGTGCTTCGTTGTAAAAATGATGGAATTTTTAAATCAATCACACCAATCATGGTCAGTGACATGTACCCAATAAATGCAACAAGTATCAAAACAAAAATTGGTTGTGATAAAAGACTGCCAAATGATGCACCGGCAAATGCTGCCAAAAGTCCTAAGCATGCAAACATGGTTGACATTCCAAAGGCATAGCAGCAGGATCCTAAAAAGCTATGGAATAGTGATTTTTGACCTTGGCTGTGCAAAATGCCAATGGTAATTGGAATCATAGGGTAAATGCATGGTGTTAAACTTAAAAGTAAGCCCAGCAAAAATGCAAAAAGTAAACGAATCCAATTGCTTTCAGTTGTTTGGACTAAATTTTGCAGTGATTCGGTAAAACTTTTTTTGACCGGTTCTGTAGAATAGTTATGAGGTGACTCTAGTTCTTGAAAATTATCAGCAACAGATTTTTCTGACTGATTAAATGAAAGTTTAATAATTTTTTCAGTCATATTGCTGTGTGGTAGAAGCATAAAACTGATATGAAGGTTGGCATTGAGTGGTTGATCAGTATCTACTGATACGGGCATCACAAGTGTGGTAGATTTTTCAAAAATTTCTTTACTGTCGCAAAATTCTGGCAAGTAATGTTGAACAGCTGTCGGAGTCATTGAAACTTGTCCGAGTGTTGCATGAGGGTGATCAATTGAGACACTGAGTGTTTGTTTTAAAATTTTTTCAGAGTCATCAAGTAAAAGATCCAGTTGTATATTTTTTTGTTGAGATGAAATTGAAAGCTCTTGAATTGTCATTTCTAAAGGATGGATGGTGGTAGCAAAAAGTGTAAGTAGTAAAAAATTTTTCATACAAGGTTCCTTATTTTTTTTTGTTAATCTGATCATAACCACAAATTTTAATAGCGCCAGATTCTGTTGAAAGCAAAATGGTTGCAGGATCAATATGGGCCATAGGTTGTCCGATCAATCCATGAACATGATGATGCATATTTTTAAAAATTTCTTCATGAAGTTGGACGGTTTGCGGATGTAGTGTTACAAAAAGATCTGATGTTATTTTCCCAGATTCGGTATGAGCTTGAAGATCAGCATTAATATTTTGAGGTACTGCAAGCGTAATATTTCCTGATTGTGTCGAAATGTTGAGTGCATGATCAGGTTTCATTTTTTTTCGTTGAATAACAATATTTGAACTGATCGTTTTTGCAATAACGGTATTGGTTCCTTGTATGATTGAAACATTGCCATAATCTGATGAAATCTCTAGAGGCCCGGAAGCTTTTTTAATGGTAATTGCGCCATGTGTGGTACTTGCATTGATTGCAATATCTTGAGGTACTAAAATTCGAATTGTTGCGATTCCTGATATTTTTTCATCTTGAAGTGTTGTGGAAACTTTAAGATTACTTTCTTTTTGTAAAGCTTTTAAATTAATATTTTCTAAAAAGGCAATGCTCCCTTTTTTCTTAAGTTCAACCAAAACGCAATTTTGTTTCCAACTTTCAATGATAATGGCAGCATGATCTGATGAAATTTCCAAACGCGCAACATTATTGAATTCTTGATGAACTGTTTCTTCTTTACTGCGCGAAAAAAAAGAAGAAACTTTGCTTGAAATGTTTGCTGTGGAAATTTTTGCTTGGATCGGTATAGTAATTGTGAACAGTAAAAAAAATAGCTGTTGTGTGAAAAAATTTTTCATAGACTTTACATCCTGGGATGGTGGAAAATTATATGACTCAAATTCAAGAACGTATAAACATTTGCATTGCAAAGATTATACAACAAAGTCCTCAAGTTAAAAACATATTTGACGAAATTTATCAACAAGGAGGTCGAGTTTTGTTGGTTGGAGGTGCAGTTCGCGATTGCTTGCTTGGATGTTTGAGTTGCGATCTTGATTTTGAAGTTTACCATGTATCATTTGATCATCTTCAAGATATTTTACAAAAATTTGGCAAAGTCAGTTTTATAGGAAAATCATTTGGTGTTTTGCGATTGCATGGTTTTGATGCTGATTGGTCAATTCCTCGAACAGATAGTTATGGTCGCAAACCAATGGTACAGCTTGATCCAGAGATGAGTTTTGAAAAAGCATTTCGTCGTCGTGATGTAACGATTAATTCTATGGGAATTGATGTTGCATCGTTAGAACTGGTTGATCCTTATGATGGTATTTCAGATCTTGAAAAAAAGATTTTGCGGGCAACTGATGTAACATTTTTTGTGCAAGATCCGCTACGCTTGTTTCGGGTGATGCAACTTTCTGCCCGATTTGGCATGAAAATTGATGAAACGCTTAGTGAAGTATGTAAAACTATGGATATTTCAGATATCTCTGTTGAACGTATTGAGCAAGAATTTTTAAAACTGTTTACAAAATCACAACATCCATCAAAAGGGTTACTGTGGCTTGTGCATATCAATCGGTTTCAAGATATTTTTCCAGGTATTTCTTTCAATAAAAATTTTTATGAAAAATTGGATGCAGTTCCAGAACATCATAAATTTACGGTTGAGCAAAAAAATATGGCCAGTTGGGCATTGCTGGCTCAGCAACTATCTGATAATGCATTAAAAAATGTACAGATTGATCAAAAAATAAATCATGAGCAGGTTGCAGTGATCAGTTCATTTTTAAAAAAATATATAGGCTCTGTTGATTTGATTGAAAATATTACACGACTTTGTTGGTACGTGCAATATGTTCCTTTGATAGCAAAAAATGAAAATCCTGTAGCTTACAAATGGCTTGCATCATGGACGCAGCCTTATTTTAATCTGCAATTTTTAAGTGAAGTTGCATCATGTTGGTACCCACAAGAGTTGGTAGAAAAATTTGTGATCGCTGCCAAAAATGCCAAAGTGCTACATCACTCTGAAGAGCCATTGTTGAAAGGTGCAGATTTGTTAGATCAGGTGCAAGGTAAAGAGCTTGGTGAACTACTTAAAAAATCATATGAATTACAACTGCAAGATTCAATTTATGACAAATCAAAATTGCTTAAAAAAGTTTTAAAAAAATGAAGGGAATTTTCATGAACAAGCCATTTTTAATTTTAATTTCATTGCTTTCAAATTTTTATGAAATGAATGCTTGTGCTGTGCATGATCAACGGGAAAATATGCGACTTGAATTTGAAATCATAAAAATTCAAGCTGCAAAGCATTACGAAGCATATGAAAATTTTGGAAAAGACTTTGAATCTTGTGAAATAGTCATGCCCGATTTTGAATTAGCTGCGTTTTATCCTTTGTCTTATGGTCATCCAACTTATTGTCAAGAGCAAGAAGTGATTGTTGAAGTCTGTTTGAATGATATTGGGTTTACCAATGATGAAATCAAACATGTTTTAAATTCATATAAAAAGGAGATTGAAGGGCTAAAATACACTATAAAAATTTATACAAGCAGGCTGATTGGATTAAAAGAAAGATACCGCAAATGAATAAACAAATTTGTTTCATGTTTTTAATATTTTGTCATAATTTTGCAATTTCAAGTTCTCAAGCAAATTCAAGTTATGCAGATACTGTTCAAAGTTCTTTGTGGTTTATTCCTGATAGTCAATTAAATCAATTTCAAGAACTTATTTGTTTTGGATGTCTAATTTATGATCCAAGATATAGTACATTATCACAAGAATTTGTTCTAACATATCCGCAAGCGTTACAAGATTCAGAATGGCAGGATGAAGATTTTAAAAGAACTATTGTTGTAGTAACAACAGATTCCGGGACTCAACATTATCACTTGAGAAATAGATCAGAACTTTTCACATTTACTCGAATGCTGGGTAGAATAACGCCATCTGGAAAACAAATACAAGCGCTTGATTTTTTTTATGTGACGCAATACGCAAAAAATTCATCAGAACAAAATATTAGAATTGAAGAAGATGTTTCATTGCAATATTTGCGTGAACAAGCAGCAAGAAAAAATCCTTAATCTGTTGATCTATTCGGCGATTTTGATTAATTTTATCTTTTTATTTATCAAAAAATATATAACATGTATCTCAATTCTTAGATGCTTAAGAAGTATTCCATCATAAAAATTTTACATATCTTTTTATAAAAGATCAGGAACAATATGAATAAAAATTTAATAAAAAAATTAATGATATTGAGTTCTTTTTTTGTTGCAAGTATTCAAAATTCATTACATGCAGACAAACATGTTGTGATTGTTGGTAGTGGAATTATTGGAGCAGTTGAGGCATTATTTGCATATCAAGATGCTGTTGAAAATAATATTGATTTAAAAATTTCGATTTTAGAAAAAGATGCTGATTTGCAAAGTACTGCTATGAACATTGCTCCAAGTTTGACATGTGATGAACTCGCATCTGTTGTTCCAACAGGATCTGAGTTGGTTGCAAAGTTGAAAATTCCATTTTATGAGCAAGGTGGAATTTTGGTAACAGATGTTGCAGGTTTAAATAATCAAGTTGCAGATAATTTTATAGAATCTGTTCAAAATTATAGCAAAAATCCAGAAGCGTCATCTTTGTTGACGCAAGATATTTTAGAGCTTGGCAAAATGAGCATGGATTTATGGCAATCTTTGTATGATCATGCAGATGCAGAATTGAAAGAAATTTTTCATAAATCTAATTTTAATGCATGTCGTCATCCAAAAAATGTGGATCAAAAAACAGTGCATGATGGATATCGTATTGATTTAATGTACAACATTGCAAATGCTCAAACAAAAGCATTCAACATGATGCATGATTATCAAAAGTTGGGGTATAATCAATGTTGTATTTTAACACCACAAGAAGTGTTGCATCTTGATCCTTCATTGTCTGATTTTTGTTATGCATATTCTGAAAAAGATCAAAATGATCAATTAGTTTGGAAAAATACAGCAGTTGCTTTATGGCGACCAGGTGGTTGTCTTTTTGCGAAATCGTTTATTCCTTTGTTGTATGAATATCTTGCAAAAAAAATGGGAACATTTGTTGATGATTTTGGTAAAAAACAAAATCGATTTCAAATATATTTTTCAAGCAAGGTAGTTGGTGTTCATCTACAATCAGATTATCAAAATAAGGTAAAAATTGTTGCTTTGTGTTTAGATAATCAACAATTTTTTACGGTACATGATGAAGAAGTAGAGTATATTTTTGCACCAGGTGAAGCTGTTGGAACTTTGAAAAGTTTAGGTTTTTGTGAACCTGATTATGCAGGATTTGCAGGCGCTTCGTTAAAGTTATTGATTGATATTCCAAAACAAGAATTTGAAAAAGTTGCATCATTGAATCATTGTATGGAAGTTCATCAACCAGGAGTTGTTCTTGCATGGCAATCTCGAATTCTTGATAACAAAATTTTTATTGCAGTTGCAGGAACTAAATCATTTTATGCAGATCAAAAGCCTAAAATTGATCAAGCTTTTGCAAAAAATCGTAATTTGTTACAACTTAATATAATTAATAATGTCTTGCCTGAATATGTTTCATGGGCTTTAGGTCGCGATACAAAAGGACAGATTCTGACACAAGATGATATGGATTATTTAGAAAATGCAGGTATTGCACAACGTTGGGTTGGAGTTCGAGCTGTAGCCTATGATGGATTTCCAACTCTTGGTTACTTGTATACTCAAGATGGAGTTCAAGTTGTAAATGCTCGTTGCACTACACATATGGGTTCTGGTGGTGTTTCATTTGCTCCTGCTGCTGTATTGGTAAGTAAGTCAGCATTTCAAGCATCATTGCAATCTGATTTTATACAAAAAATGTTACAGCTTGGTAGTTCACTTCGAACATCTTAATAAATCAAAAATGAAAATAGCGTCAATTTACTTGGCGCTATTTTCGTTTGAAAATACTTCTTTTTTACAAGCATGATGAAAAGCTTGCTGATATGTATGCACGATTTCTGAAGTTAATCCATGGGACTCAAAATATTTTTTTGAAATCCAGGATTTGTTAGGAATTGTATCAAATGGTGCTAAATGGTCAGAATTTTTAAGGTGCACATGGTTGTTGCATTTTGCAAAAGCTTGATCAATTTTTTTTTCATGAGCGCCGATGAGGGATAAAAAAAAGCTACTAAAAGGATAATGTTTTTGCAGTTTTCGACACAGCAAAGTTTCATAGATGATGGTTAAAAAATGAAGTTGATCGGGAGTTAATTTTAAGTCTTGAATTTCGGAATGAATTGTTTGAGAAAGTTCTGGAAAAGCAGTTGGATATTGATGATTAAAGTGATCAGATAAATTGTTTGGTACAATAATAAAATTGAAACATATAAAAATTGTAAAAAAATATTGCTGCATGTTTTATCCCTAAATATAAAATATGTTCCCTGTAATTTATCATAATTTTGTTTATTAATAAATAATTGTTTGTGGTACACTAACTGGTGTCAAAAAAGTATCTTTTTAAAGTAAGGATTTTTGTATGAATGAAATGGCAAGTTCAAATATTATCTGGAGTTTAATTGCTCAAAGTGATTTTTTAACCAAAATCGTTATGGGCTCTTTGTTTTTTATGTCAATTATTTGTTGGGCTGTTGCTTTGTACAAATTGATTTTGCTCAAAATTAAAAAACATCAGTGTGATGCGGTACTTTCTGAAATGAAAGCTGCAACAAATTTGTCTCAAGTATTGGTTATTGCACAAGATCATAAAAAAACATTACCAGGATATGTGCTTGTCCAGCTTTTGGCATTTGCAAAACAAGCAAAAGAACATCAAACAACAGAACTTTTTGCATTGCAAGCAGATGGAGTTCTTGATGATGTGATGTATCATGAAGAAGCGTACACTTCAATTTTGTCAGTCAGTGCTTCAATCTCAACACTTTTGGGACTTTTTGGAACAGTTTGGGGATTGATTCATGCATTTGTGCGGATTAGTGAAAAACAATCAGCAGACATTGTTGCAGTTGCTCCCGGAATTTCTGAAGCATTGATCACGACGATAGCAGGACTTTTTGTAGCAATTCCTGCATTAATTTTTTCACAATATATCATGGTGCGTATGAAAGACATTGAGTATTCTTTGCTCACTATTACTGACAAAGTAACAACTTTAGTTCGCATTTCAATGATTGCACCAGCACGCAAAGAATCTGCAGAATCTTTAGAACAAAAATTTGCTCCTGAAGAAACCATTAATTTGTAAAAAAGGAGATTTAAAATGAGAAGATCTCGTTTACGTCGATTAAAAAATCGTGCACATACTATGCAAGAAATTAACGTAACGCCATTGGTTGACGTTGCATTAACACTGCTCATTATTTTTATGGTTGCAACTCCCATGATGCATAATGTGATTAAAGTTGAATTGCCATCCAGCAGAATTGATGACAATATGCCGCAAAGTCAAACGCAACAAGATCTTACGGTGTTTATTGATAAAGCGGGAAAAATGTATCTGAATGGTCAAGAATTTATGTTACAGCCATTGTTAAAAAAATTATCAGAGCTCGTTAAAAAAGATTCAAATGAGATTGTGTTTGTGAAAGCTGATCAAGGTGTACCGTACGGAAAAGTGATAGATCTGGTTGATACGATAAAAGTTGCTGGAGGCATCAAGTATGTGGCGTTGGCTACCAAACGCGCTTTGTAACAAAACATTTGGATGTATATCTGAGCGCCGTTTATTTTTCTTACAACTTTTTGGTATTGTTTTTGGAATGCATCTTTTCATTTTTGGATTTTATGGATTTGTGACATGGATTTCTTCTGGTCAAGATCGATACAAAATTTCTCTGACAGCGTCAGGAGCAACCTATGTTTTAATGCCATTTCAAAAACGAGTTGATCAAGGTGCTGGGCAAAAAAATCGTCTGCAAAATCCTGATGAAACACGAGCTTTAAAAAAATCGAATGTGATTGATCAGCAAACGTACGATCGCAAAAAAAAGGCATCAAAAAATTCAAAAACAACTGAATCAAAAAGTTTAGCTGTGCACTCTAAAAATAAAAAAAGTTCAAAATCAACCAAAAGTTCTGCAAAACAAACTGCATCGGTCATGATGAAAGCAGAAAAAAAATCATCCGTTGTATCAAAAAAATCAAAACAAAAAAAATCAGTTACTAAAATTCAAGAAGAACTGGTGACCAAGGATGTTGTTGTTCCAGTTGTTGAGCAATCAGTGATGCCGCAACCGATTGAAGCGGTGCAGCCAGAGATGGTTGAGCCAGAAGTTGTGCAAACTGATGACGTTCAAGCAGATGTTGCATCGCATGATGATTTTGATGAAGACAATGTTATTTTTATTGGATATGAAGAACTTGATCAAGCTATGATTGGTTCCAAAATTCAACATGAAATTCAACAACATTGGACACCGCCGGTTGGTATGGAAAAAAATGTTTCTTGTGAAATTCGTGCAAAAATTGATGCTGATGGTCAAGCAATTGAAACAAAAGTGATGAAAAGTTCTGGCGTGTTTGTGTATGATGCTGCAGCAAAAAAAACATTACAAAAAATTGAATATCCAAAAGAAGTTTTTAACAAAAGTATCACCATTATTTTAGGATCATGATGAACCATACATTTCTTTTTTTAATTCTTTCTCTGTTTTCTTTAGCTCAAGCAGGGGAGTCAGATTTTAATCCTGAAGATACATCAACCGATTTGCAAATTACCGTTCAAGCAGCGAAAACAAAAAAAGTTGCTATCGGTTTTGTCATCATTGGTCATCAAGATCATGATTTAACAAAATTAACTGAACGTCTAAAAAAAGATGTTGAGTGGAGCGGGCAATGCAACGTTAAAATTGAGCATACTGCAAAACTTGTGCATCAATCAGATGCAAAAAAACTGTTTGGTTCAGATGTTAGCGCTGCAGTGTTTTTATCCAAAGAGCACCATGAAATTGTGTGGCGATTGTATGACCTTGAAGCCATGAGCATGATTGTGGGTAAAAAAATAAATAAAGATAAACAAACTATCGATTATATTGCACACAAAATTGCTGATGAAATTTGGCCGCAATTGTTTGGATCTAGCGGATGTTTTCGATCAAAAATTGCATTTTGCAAACAAATTTGGCGTAAAAAATATGGTCGAGAAAAACCGTACAAGCAAATTTTTGTTGCGGATTTTGATGGATCAAATGCACAACTGTTTATTGATGCTCCGACGGTCAGTTTTGCACCACGATGGAATAATGATGCAACATGTCCGTTACTGTTTTATTCTGAAAATACACTTTCAAATGTGCAATTGGTGCTTTCTAACATGTTTGGCAAACGAAAAGTGATTTGTCATTTTGATGGACTTAACATGCAGCCAACATTTTCAAAAGATGGAAAAAAAGTGGTATTTTGTTTATCCAAAGATGGATCAAGTCAGCTGTATCTTTCATACATTGATGAACAAACAAAACAGCGAAAATATCAACGATTAACATTTAATCAAGGTCAAAATATTGCGCCATGTTTTATTGACCATAAAACAGTTGCCTTTGTTTCTGATTTTGAAACTAACAAGCCGCAAATTTATCTGCTTGATCTGCCAACCAAAACAGTTAAAAAAATTACTGATGGTGGCTACTGTGCATGTCCAAATTACAGCGCTGTGCGCAATCAACTTGTCTATTCAAAAATGCTGGGTGGTGGTATGCAACTATTTATTTATGATGTCAAAACTGGCATACATACACAAATTACCAATTCGCCTGGCAGCAAAGAAGAGGGTAGTTGGTCATGCTGCGGTAATTACATTGTGTTTGGATATAACAAAGGCAATATTTCACGCATTGCACAGCTTTGTTTACCAACTGGCCAAATTAAGTTTTTAACATCTGAGCATGATGCTTGTTCATATCCTGATTTTTCACCAATTTATGATGAATCTTTAGGAATTTTAGGGCGATAATTTTTAACTTAAAAATTTAAAAATTCTGATAAAGCTCTGTAAAAGCAGTACAAGCTTTTGCGAAAAATGATGCTTTTGCTATATTTAAACAGTGAAAATATAAGTCCTAAAGGGGGATTTTATGAAAAAATTATCAATATTTTTAGCGCTTTTTATGATGAGTTCTTTTGCTGTTCAAGCAGGAGAAGCTCGTGGATATGCAGCGTGTTGTGGTTATTATGCTCTTAATCTTGGACTAATTGCATGCGAAACAGGCAGTATTGATCTGATTGATAATGCTACATCTATGGTTTCAGCGGTAGCATCAACTAATTATATGATGTTCCCTCCAAAAACAAAAAAAGAATGTTATGTTCAAATGGGCATGACAGTTTTTGCGAGTGGATTAATGCTTGGTCGAATTTGGTATAAAAAGGCACATAGGCCAGCGCCAATACCTGTAGAACCATTTGATTAAAAAGTTCATGGTTAATTGAATTTTTAAAAAATTACACAAAAAAATACCTGCCGTTAAAAGCAGGTATTTTTTATTTTCTAATATAATACTTTTTAAGGTATTAAACTACCAACGGTTTCCACCATCGTTGTTGCGTGATCTGAAACCACCGCCAAAGCCGCTACCGCCGCCTGAACGACGTTCGCCACCACGGTCACCGCCTGAGCGGAATCCACCTGAACGCGGAGCGCCAGATGTTTCTTTTTTACCATGTGCCATGTGAACTTTGATTGTGCGGCCGTTCATTTCTTGGCCGTTCATTTCTAAAGCTGCTTGAGAAGCTTCTTCAGTTTCGAAAGTTACAAACGCAAAACCGCGAGATTTGCCTGTTTGACGATCAACTGGGATGTGGATTTCAGTGATGCTTCCAAATTTTTCAAACATTTCTTGAAGTTCTGACTTCTGAGTGCTGAATGGAAGATTACCAATAAAAACCGTATGTTGGTTATTCATACAATAAGACCTTTAATATACTGTTACTGACCGTTTCGACTCTTAAAGCTAAGTTTTCTACTTATTTTGCAAATGTACTTTAGTATCAGTAAATACGAAATAAAATAATACTATACTTAGTATCTCATGTTTGGGGTTATTTGCAAGCATCCTAGCAAATTTTAAATATTGATTCACAAAAAATCGACATAGCTTGATATTTTGATTAGAATAAAAGACAAAGTAAGGATGAGTTTTTAATGTCTGGATCTTGGATCGAATCCGAGATGACAAAATGAGGGATAAAAAGGGGTAAAAAAAGATGCAAAGCTTATCAAAGTTATCAACATTTAAATGAACGAAAAGGTACTATGAAACCGAACAAACCATTTAATTCATTCGGCCCAAAAGGCGTCTTTATTGGTATCGTGATTGCAGTAGGGCTTTTGGCGGTTTTGACCAAGCTTACTGACTATGCCCATGATATCGGAACCATTTCTTATAAAGAATTTTTAGACAAGGTTCGTCAAGGCAATGTAAAAAAAGTTATGATTGCAGGACAATTTGTTGATGGAATTACCAAAGATAATCAAAAATTTCAAACCGTAGTTGCAGAGCGTCCAACAGACTTTGATCTGTTTGAACAAAATGGTGTTGATTTTTCAGTCGGCACTCCTCCAATGTCAACAGGTGCTTGGCATGTATTTATGATCATTGGCCTTTTACTCTTTTTTGGAGTATTTTCTGGTTGGTACATGATGCGCCAGATGCGCAATGGTGGTAAAAATGGTGGATCTGGTGGTGGACTTTTCAATATTGGAAAAAGTCGAGCAAAAATGTTTTTGCCAGCAATGATTAAAGAACGTTTTTCATCGGTCGCTGGTGCTCATGAAGCAAAAGAAGATCTAAAAGATATTGTCGATTATTTAAAAGATCCTGCAAAATATCAACGCCTTGGTGCAAAAGTTACTCGTGGAGCATTGCTCGTGGGTGAACCAGGAACAGGTAAAACACTTCTTGCTCGTGCAGTTGCAGGTGAAGCAAATTGTCCATTTTTTAGTACCAGTGGTTCTGATTTTATCGAAGTTTTTGTGGGTGTTGGTGCATCTCGAGTTCGTGATCTTTTTGCAGAAGCAAAGAAAAAAGCACCATGCATCATTTTTATTGATGAAATCGATGCGATTGGCCGTCAACGTGGTAATGCAATGGGCGGTGGTAACGAAGAACGTGAACAAACATTAAATCAATTACTTACAGAAATGGATGGTTTTGAAGTAAGCAAAGAACCAGTTATTATTTTAGCAGCAACCAACCGTCCTGATGTTTTGGATAAAGCATTAGTTCGTCCAGGTCGCTTTGATCGTGAAATTGTAGTTCCAATTCCAGATTTAATAAGTCGTGAAGAAATTTTGAAAGTTCATTTACAAAAAGTCAAAGTTTCAGCTGACATTGATGTAAAAAAAATTGCTCGCGGTACACCAGGATTTACTGGTGCTGATTTGGGTAATTTGGTCAATGAGGCAACTATCATTGCATCCAAAAATAATTTGAATGAAGTGACCATGGTTGAATTTGAAGAAGCTCGTGACAAAATTATGCTTGGCAAAGAATCAAAAACTATGATTTTGACTGAGCATGATAAAAAAATTACCGCGTATCATGAAGGTGGTCATGCGTTAGTTCGATTATTGATGCCTGAAAAAACAGATCCTTTACATAAAGTAACTATTATTCCTCGTGGACGTGCTCTTGGTGTGACACATTTTTTACCTGAACGTGAAAAATATAATCGTACCAAAGAAGAAATTTTGGCAAATATTGCTTCATCAATGGCAGGACAAGCTGCAGAAGAGTTGGTATTCAAAGAACTTTCAACAGGTGCAAGCAGTGATTTTAAAGCGGCAACAGAACAAGCTCGTGCTATGGTTTGTTACTATGGTATGAGTGACGCTTTAGGTAAGCGTGTATATTTTGACAGCTTTGAAACTAAAGGCGGTTATTCAGAAAAAACGTTTGAAATGATTGATGCTGAAATTACTCGAATTTTAAATGAGCAATATGCATTAGCCATGAAACTTTTAACAGAAAATCGTGATAAGTTGGATAAACTTGCAGCAGCACTTTTAGATAAAGAAACAATGTATGCTGCAGAAATTTATGAACTTTTAGGAATCACACCGCGTGAAGATTTACGTTTGATTACCGAATAAAAATAAGTTTTGGATTTTTAAAGGGTCTGTGAAAAGCAGACCCTTTTTTATGAACCTTCTATTTCATCTGAAGAAAATACTGGATGTTCATTGAAAGCATGAGCAATTTTTTCTTTTTGAAACATTAATTCTTTTTGATAATCAGGATCACTTGGATTGATATAATAACGATTGTAAGCATCTTCATATGAATTGATAAGATCTTGATGTTGCAATAATTGTTCTGATGTTAAATTATTTTTCCATTTTTGATAAATTAATTCATGAAATGTATAATGATTTATTTGTTGAATTAAATATATATACAGTCCATAAGGATCATTGTAAAGATTAGAGAATTGATTTCCCCAAATTTCGGCTTTATTTCCAACGTATAACGGTTCAAACCAATTAATGTAAAAAGGATGAAGAAATATTTTTGCATAAGCATTGTATATTTTTTCACTAGCTTTTTTTCTGTATGTTTTGAATTTTTCGGGGTTAAATTTTGGCAAAAAATTACGGCTTATTTTTGAACTTGTGGTTGTTGTTGCACGATTTGTGAGTCGTTGCATGCTGTGCATGGTTACAAAAGATCCAAATGTTAAAAAAATTATAAAGATTCGTTTAATTTGGTTCATCGTCCCTCCATTTTAAAAATTCTTACTTTAAAAATATCATTTTTCAATTCAAAAAATCAATGATTTTGGCTTAATGTTTATGATTTTCTTGCTCAATATCAAAAACCTGTTGAAGTTTTGATGTAAAACCATTGATTTTGTGGATCTTGAATTGATATTCTTAAAGTAGAAAATCTTAATTTATGGAGGATTCTATGAAGTTTAAACTGTTTTTTTTGCAATTTTTAACTATTTTTGTATTGATGCAATCGATGGTCTTTGCAGCCTATTCAAGAACACCGGCAGCGCTAAAATCTTTTAGATCGGGAGCATCAGGTCGATCTTTTCAACCAAATTCTCAAGCTCCAGCAACAGAACAAACTTATCAAGGTTCATCATGGGGTAGCCGTTTAGAGCAGATGATGAATCCGCAAGCTCGAGTTTTTAATCCAGAGGGTATTATGCCACAAGCAACGTTAAATCCTCATGTGGTAAATTCAGTGATGCAAACTCCACAAGCAAATTTTATGGTTCCGCAATCAACGATGGTTGCTCCTTTTGTTTCAATGAACGATGTATCTTACATGGTTCAAAATTTTAGAGCTGAATTGTATCGCCAATGGAAATCGTTTGTTACAGATTTTAAAGCATTGTCTGAAAAAAGTACTTTAGAACAATTGGATCATTATAAATCTGAGCGAGATTTTTTAAATACAAAAAAAGAGCAATTGCGTGATTTTAAAGCTCAATTTGATCAAAATGATATTTTTAATCTTGATCGATTGGAACAATTAGAAAGTATGCTTGATGCGGTTATTTTAGATCGAGATTTTACAATTCAAGAACTTGAAGCTCAAGCAGAAAATGCAAAGACGTATGATCAAAATACAAAAAATAGATTTTACAAACCAGCAGTAATTGGTGCAGTAGGCGCTGGTACGTTGTATGGATTAAAAAAATATCAAAAAATGAATAATTAAGAACATAAAAGGATGCATGGTATGAAACAATTAAAGTTAATGTTTTTATTGATTGCAATGGGTAATTTCATTGAAACTTCAGCAAAAAACAATGTTGGCCCTAATGCGTTGCCAATTTTAACTGGGGGAAGGGTAAATCCGCCAGTAGCAGCAACACCAGTGGTAGTAACACCAGTAATATCAGCAGCAATACCAGTGGCAGCACCAAAAGAATTACCAACTGCAAAGACTGTACCATCAAAAAATTATGCAGAAATGTTACAAAAAGTGAAAAAAGCTGTTACGAATGCTGTGTTATCTGGTGCTGAATTACATGATGAATCAGAGTTTAATGATCAACCCGTTAATCAAGCTGTGACTCAAGATCAAAAATTAGTTATTTTTACCAATATTGGATCTCAGTTTGAAAGTTTTAAAGACAGAGTTTTTAAATTTGAAAAAAATCTTAAAATTTTAGACCAATCATATGCTCAAGTGGAAAAGAATTTGCAAAAAGTTAACATTATGTATAAAAATTTTTCAGATTTGGTTTCACGTTTAATTGTTAATGTTGAATCTGCAACGACTATCGATGAATATGCAAAAAAAGGTCTAATTTCGAGTCTTGAAAACTTGAAAAATCAAGTAAAAATAGTGCAACAAAGAATTGATAATAATATAATAACATTCACGAACATTCTTGCATATCTTACATCTTTTTTGTTACCGTTATTTGATGATAAATTGAATGCTTCGGTAAATGGATTTTCTCAGGGATTGAATATGTCTCAAGAATTGGCAACTGAAATTCAAAATTTTTTAGTGCCTTCTTATAAAATTTTATCGCAGGAATATGATAGGATATCGAAAGCTTTTGAAGATGCAAAGGAAGCTGCAAAGCCATGGTATCGTAAATTGTTTTAATTTAAAAATAGTTTAAATTTATAAAAAGAGCTGAAATTTTATCAGCTCTTTTTTGGTATACTGAGTTGATAAAAATTAAAATTTTTTAGGAAATTAATGGATTATATCAAACTCATGCAACCAGTTGTTCAAAAAGCAGGGGACTTTGTCATTTCCTGTTTTCGAAAAAACATTCAAATTTCATCCAAAAATGGTCATGGCATCGTGACCAATGTTGATCTTGAATCGCAGCAAATATTGCTTGAAGGGTTGATGCAAGTGCTGCCAGGTTCTGGATACATTGCCGAAGAAGCCAAAGATCAAAAAATTGCAGATTTTGTCTGGGTGATTGATCCGATTGATGGAACCAAAAATTTTGCACGAGAAGTGCCCTATTTTTGCATCAATGTAGCACTTATGCAAGGATCTCAGGTGGTAGCAGCGGTGACCTATCAACCAGTAACTGGCGAATGGTTTTGTGCTCAAAGTGGATTGGGAATGTTTTTGAATGGTCAAAAAGTTGAGTTACGGCAGTCTTGGCAGCAAACAGGAGCACTTGTGGTGGTGTCTGACGCTATGCTTCGAAATCAGCAATTTTTAAATCAGATCAAGCAGGCCTTTAAAAGCCTTGAAATTGATGTCAGATTTCGCGTTAACGGAGCAGTAGCATTAGATTTGGCCTATACGGCTGCAGGGATGTTTGACGTTGTTATATTTCAAAATTTGCACTGGTGGGACGCAGCGGCAGGAGTGCTTTTGGTGCAGCAGGCAGGCGGTTGGGTAAGTCAGCATGATGGGTCAGCAGTTGATGCACAATTTAAGACCTTGATTGCAGGTGATCCTGAATTATGTAAAATGATTATGTTATTATTAAAATCAAATTAAAAAAGAGTATTTATGGCAAATATAAATTTGCTTGAAAAAATCATTATTGATCCCAAAATTATGGTGGGAAAGCCGATTATTAAAGGAACCAGAATTACGGTTCAATTAATTTTAGATATGTTATCTCAAGGAATTCCTGTAGATGAAATTTTACAAGATTATCCTCATATTACTCAAGAAGACATTATGGCTTGCTTAGTGTTTGCAAGTAAAACGATTGAAGATATTAGATCAAAAAATAGATTTTGTTGGTAATTTTGCCTTGATTACAGAAACTTCCGTAAGAATTGTTATGATAAAAAATGATAAAATTTGATAAAGTTGCAAAAGTAGAGTAATCTAAAGATTGTATTAATTTTGAAAAAACAGCTCAAAGTAAGCATATTTTAAAGAAATTGAAGGTTCAAGATGTCACGAATTTGTTCTATTTGCGAAAAACGACCACAGGTTGCAAATCTTGTCAGCCATGCAAACAACAAAACAAAACGTTGGGTTTACCCAAATGTTTCTAAATTAAGATTTGTTCTGCCACAAGAAACTCATAAAAAACGTGTTCCAGTGCATTGTGACAACGTTTGTACAAAATGTGTCAAAGCTGGCAAAATTCAAAAAGTTGTTTAAGGTTAAAGGTTAAAATTTACTATGGCAAATATAAAGTCAGCAAAAAAACAAGCAGTTCAAGCTCAAAAACGTCATGTGATTAATTTGGCTCGTAAATCATCAGTTAAAACAGCAATGAAAAAAGTTGTTGATGCGATGGTATCTGGAAAAACAGCATCAGAAGTTCAAGCATTATTTAATGATGCTCAAGCTCAATGTGCTCGTGCAAAAGGCAAAAATCTGTTTCATCCAAAAACAGCTGCTCGCAAAGTAAGCCGTTTAGCAGTCAAAATTCAAAAACATTTTGCATCAGCTACAGCAAAATAAGCAAAATTTTTTAGAAAAATTAAAATCCCTGTATTTCGTACAGGGATTTTTTTTATGTAAATTTATTGAATTTTCAAATTAAATCTGTCTAGATTCTTTTTAAATTATTGAATTTGAAAAGAGAGAATATTTTATGAAGCAAAAAAGATTTATATTTGTTTTTGTGCATAGTATCTATGTATTGATATTTTTGAGTAGCCATGCCTCAGAGATTGATATTCCATTACCTCCAAATTTGTTGCCATCAAGCAAATTGCCACTTAATCGGTTACCATCAATTCCATTGCCGCCAAGCATTATTGAATATGAAATGAAATCTGATCATCAGCATATTTCAAAAGAGTTGTTTCAAAAGATTTTACAGCGCAAATTTTTACAACAAACAATTTCAATTGTTGATAGTCATAAAAAACTAAAATCTATTAAAATTGAAAATATTTGGATAGAGATCATCAAAAAAGCAGCAGAAAAATATAAAAATGGCGTAACTAAAGCTGATATCGAAAATATTGTACATCAAAATATTGCCAACATGTGCAATATTTTGCGTGATAATACAGCTGCAAAAACAATATTTTCTCAATGGTACAAAGAAGCAAAACCAACAAATAGTTTACGAACCATTAAGGATTTGCAAGCAGCATACCAGGCATTTCTTTTGAGTGATGTTTTTAAAAATGAGTTGCAAGCTTTAGCTTTTCAAACTTTAGATGCAACTACCAATGAAGAAGGTCCTGAACTTGAAAAATTAACAAATCAAGAAGAAGCAGAAATATTATTCAACCAAGATTTAGTAACAAAGTTTTTAAATTCAAAAATTAATGTTAGAACTGGAGTGATAAGTTATGAAGAGCGAACTATTGAAAAAGATTGGATTTTGACGGTGCAAGAAGTTAAAAATCGTGATGAAGAAAAAGATATGCCAACAAATAATTCGAGCTTATTGGTTCAAGATGCTTTTGATCGCATGAAATATTTTTTATCATATAATTCTGCGAATAGTATTACAAATTTTGTTAATTTGTATAAACCGCTTTTGAAAACAGATGAAAAAATTAAAAAAATTATGAGCAATGCTTCATTTTTGAAAGATGTGACTGATGGAGAACAGAAACGTGAAAAATTCGCTCGCAAGCAATATGAAAATTTTTTAAATAGTAAAATCTTTGAAAAAACATTATCAAAGATTGCAATGAACTTTTTATCTGAAAAAGCAGAATCGAAAATAGAATCTGAACAAGAACAGTTAGACCATTTGAAAGCCAAAGTTGAAATTTATGAGCCAGAGCATCATAAAAAATTGCCAGGCTGGTCTGTAATGACCAATGAAAAAGCGGTTGAAATATTAACTCAAGAGCCGCTGCAAAAAGAATCAGCACAAACAGTTCAAGCAGCAAAAATTTTCTTAAAGATTAAAAATCTAACATCAGAAGAAGAGATTGAGCAAGCTGCTCAACAGATAAAAGAAGATGTATTAAATATTGAAAATCAAGAAGAACAGCAAAAATATTTGCAAGCAGTAGAGCATGCTCAAGAAGTTTTAGCATTAAAAATTGAAGATAAAGAATTTTATTTAAAAATTCAAAAAGATGGCATGAACATTGCTCAAAATTTGATAAAACATAATAAAACAATTGAGGACATGATGAAAGATCAAAGTTGGGCCGATCCTTCTTGGTCAGAACAGCAAATAGCATACGCTATGGGTTATATTCAAAGTTGCATGTTACAATTGCAACAAAATCATGATGATGGTCTGATTATTCGTATGATTGAAGTTTTAAAAAATATAAATTTTAGAATAAATCAAATTGGTGGTTAAAAAAGAAGGAGTTCTATTCAGAAAATTTTAAATGTGTTATGAAAATTTTGAAGTTTATACGTTTTTATTTTCAAAAGGAGATAGTTTATGATACCTAAAAAATTATTATGTTCATTTGTTGTAATGAGTATT
>CAYOQO010000002.1:90793-96627 GCA_964406135.1 uncultured Pseudomonadota bacterium
GAGATAGTTTATGATACCTAAAAAATTATTATGTTCATTTGTTGTAATGAGTATTGTATTGAGTTCAAACTTTATTTTGAGCAGTAATGTTGATAGTAGTGTTCATAAGGTTATGCCTGAGTTTATGAAAATGAAGGTTGATTTGAAATTGGGTGGAAAGGATATATTTCAATCTATTCAAAAACAATGGGAAAGATTTATTAAACATCATCCACGAGAAATTGATTTTAAAAATGTTTCAAATTCATTAGATGCTTTTTATGTAAGTTTTGTTAAAGAAATTGCTGAAATAAGAAAAGATAATAAAGGTATTTTTCAAAAATTTTTACAAAAACAAAATGATTCAAATTTATTAGGTCAACGATTTGTAACTTTTTTACAATTGCCGAAAGTTAAAGCTGCATTTATGGTTTTAGGTGAAGATGTAATATGGGAGATGCAAGGAAGCCCAAAAGAAATTATTGAACCTGTAATACCAAAAAAACGAACATCTTGGTCGCCTAAAACCAATGAGTCAGCGTTAAGTGAAGAGCAAATAGTTGAAGAATTGCTAAATGAAAATGTGGATGTTGCTCATCCAACAGCTGCAGATGTTAGTAATGCAAGTAAATTTTTAGGTTTGCATATGGGTGAGCAAATATCAAACAGTGATATTGCAAATGCATGTTCTAAAAAAATATCAGAAATTATGACAGAATTTCAAGATATGCCTGAAAAGCAAGAAAAATATCAAAAAGCTGCTGAAATTGCTCAAAAAATTTTATCAAATACTTATTTAATAACTGTGCCGCAACAAGTAGTAACCCAGGATCAAATTGAAGCTGCAAAGCAAATTTTGGATATAATGGTTAACGGAATTCCTACAAAGCATGAAACAGAAAAAGCATATCGAAAAAAGCTTCAGCATTTTCATGGTGATTTGAATGATTCAAAGAATAAAGAATTTTTATCTTCCTTTAATCGTGCACGAGATCTATTGCTAGAAGCAGCGGAGTCAAATATTTCAACTGGACCTGGTGTTATTGTTCCTAATGAATTTCGCAAGATGGTTTTAGAAAAGGGAATGGAAATTGCACAGCAATTGATAGAGCAAGGTGGAAGTATGAATGATATGATGAATGCATTACAATCAGAAAAATCGTCATCAGATATTTCAGACGAAGATATGGCATATTTTATGGGTTATGTTCAAAAATGTATCTTGTTACTAAAAAAATCTCCAAAAGTTTTAGTATCTCAAGAAGTAATTCAACAAATTTCAAATATTGCGCAAGTTTTAAAATCATTGAATGCGCAAGTTGCTTGAGCATAATAAAAAGATAAATTTTTATGTTTAATAAAGGAAATATTATGAAAATTTTTAAAGTTTTATGCATCATGAGCATGGCGCTTATGAGTTGTGAACAGTTGTATTCAAAGGTTATTATTGGCGAGAAAACACGTATGTTTGCACAGCAAAATGCAGAATCTATTGCCAAACAATTTGTTACTCAATATTCTGACAAAATTATAATTTCGGAAGGTGAGTTGCAAGCATTTATAGATGAAGATATTTATAATTCATTTTCAAACAATGGCGTACAGTTTGTTCTTGGTTTTACACAAGCAGAAATTGATCATGGCATCTCTAATTTTATTTCTAAATCAGAAATATCCAGAGAAACAGCAGTACCAGTTGATCAAATACGTAAGTGGGTGCAAAAAAATCAAGGAAAAATTGTTAACTACTTGAATAATAACAGGGTTCGCAAAGCAGGATTTAAAGCTATTGAAGAAGCATGCCAAGCGTTAAACATAAAATTACCTCAGGGTGATTTATCAGATCAAGAGAAAAAAGATATTGCTGAAGAAATTACCATTGCAATAGAATTAGCAAATCCTGATACTGATAAATCTTTTGGTAAAAAATACTTTAGTAAAAAGCAGAATGAGTATATTGCAAATTATCTTATTCCTCAATTGCGTGCTGCAGGATACCGTTCGGTTTCAATTGAAGAGTTTGAGAAATTTTTGGATAAATTACCTAAGAAAAGTCATACAGGTGTTAGCGTTGAAAATACTTTTGCAAAACTTGCACGTCACAGCAAAAAAGATTTTGTAGATGTTATCAGTAATACTTTGGCAGAAGCAATGATGCAACAAAAACAAATTTTAAACATTGCAGAAACTCTTCGTGCTATAAAAAATAGCATGGCAGAAGAAGAAAACGCTCGATAATTTTCATGAAGTTTTAAAATAAATCCTGTTGAGTAACATTGACAGGATTTATTTTTTTAAAAAATCTGAGATTTGTTCCATTTCATATAATTTACAAAAAATTTGCGAGCAACTGCAGTGGCATGTGTTGATTTACCCACGTGCTCTAGGAGCATGACCATGACTAAAGGATGTGCTTCATCAGTGTAAAAATAACTGACAAACCAAGCATGAGCTTTATCCAAACGATTTATTTTTTCTTCTTCTTCTTCAGGATCTTGATCTTTGTTTCTAGTTTTGACTTGCGCAGTTCCTGTTTTGGCAAAAATTGTTAAATTGCCAATTTTGTTAACGCGTCGAGCTGTACCACTTATCGTTGCTTGGCGCATGCATTCTTGTAAAAAATGACGAGTTTGCAGATTAATTTCAAGTGGTCTTTTTTCAAATTCAGATTCAAGCACAATGCGAGGTCTGACCAAATATCCTTGAAAAATTGAACCGATCATACAAGCAACTTGAATTGGAGTTACCAGTAAAAAACTTTGGCCAATGGATGCAGAAAGTGTTTCTCCTGTCCACCAGCGTTCACCCTTGTGAATTAATTTCCATTCATTCGTTGGAATTAAGCCATGTTGTTCTGAAAAAGGAATATTTGTTTTGCTGCCAAGCCCAAATTTGTAAGCATATTCAGCAAGCGTGTCGATGTGGAGTCGTTTTGCAAGTTCATAAAAAGGAATATTGCACGAAAACGCTAAAACTTCATGCATGTCAATTCGGCCATGACCAGTTCTGTGATGACAATAATATTTTCGATCTTTAAAAACCGTGTAGCCGTTGCAGGTAAAATGTGCATTTTGATGAACTGTTTTTTCTTCTAAAGCTGCAGCAATCGTGACGAGTTTGAAAACTGATGCTGGAGGATAGGTTGCATTGAATGCTCGATTGAGTAAAGCTTTATTGTTTTGAAGCTCTTGCCAAATTTGTGGTGTTATTTTTTCTGCAAAAATTGCAGGATTAAAATTTGGTTTTGAAACTAATGCTTTAATAAATCCAGTTTTTGGATCCATTAAAATGCAGGATCCTTCAAGTTGATCGCCCATTGCTTTTTCAATCATGAGCTGCAAATTTAAATCGATGCTGGTATGTAAATCAGATCCAGCAGATCCTGTTTTAATTTCTTCTGATGCAAGAAGTGTACCAAAAGAGTTTAAAGATTGCATGGTTACACCAGGATCACCGCGCAAAGTTTCTTCAAACAGTTTTTCAAGACCCATTTTTCCTTGAGCGTACAGTTGGATATCGCCCAAATATCCTAACAAATGACTAGCAAGTGTGTTGTAGGGATAAAATCGCTCAAATTTTGTATTAAAAATAACATTTTCAACATCTGAGCATTGTTCTGCAATTTGAAATAGTTGATCATGAGAAATGTTTGGTGCAATTTCAAATTCAAGGCAAAATTTTTCTGCACGTTTAAGTCTGCCAATATGTTCTAATAGATCGATCTGTAAAATATCTGAAATTTTTTGAATTGCTTGAAGTTGTGGGTTTGTGAGTGGACTGTTTCCAGAACCTTTCCACAAAAGTTGCGTGATTGGTTGATTGGTTGCGAGTGGTATTCCATGACAATCTAAAATATTACCACGTTGTGCAGGAATGGTTTTAAATCGTAAAAAATTTTTTTCACTGCATTTTTTTAACCGTTCATGCTGTATAATTTGCAAATTGATGAGACGTAATCCGATGATAGCAAAAAATGCCATCATGACCCTGGTGATGGTCATCAGTTTTTGATTATAAATTTTGTGATGAATGATCATTTCTTTAAAAATTCCATAGGATTCATATTATGATACAACTCTTTTAAATCTTTGGTTGTTACATGAGTATAGCGCTCTGTGGTTGAAAGTGAAGAGTGCCCGAGCAATTCTTGCAGTGCGCGAAGATTCATGCCAGCATTCAAAAGATGTGTTGCAAAAGAGTGGCGTAATTTGTGAGGTGTAATAATTTTTCGAAAAGGAAGTTGTTTGCTTAAATCTTGCAAAATGTGCTGTAAACTTCGATCAGTAAGTCGAGGACTGGTTGGTGTAACAAAAATATATTCAGAATCATGATTTTGGATATCTTTCATTCGCTCAATTTGAATATATTTTAATAATTTTTCTTTTGCTTTGTTCCCAAATAACACAATACGCTGTTTATTACCTTTTCCGGTAATTAAAATTGTTTTGTGATCAAAATTAATATCTTGAAATTTGATGTGAGTTAATTCAGAGCAACGAACGCCGGTAGCGTACAAAGTTTCTAAAATTGCTTGATCGCGTAAAGGACGTTTGGAAAAAAACATATCATCAGGAAGTTTATCAAGCATGTGCGCCATTTCATCAGTAGTTAAATACGTAGGAAGTTTTTTGCTCACGCGGGGTGCTGTCAATTTTAAATTGATGGCAATGTTGTTGCGATGTAAATATTTTACAAATGATTGAAAACAGGCAACTTTGCGACCGATAGAACTTTTTTGAACTTTTAAACCATGAAGATGCATGAAAAATTTTGGAACAGCTTCTTGTATGCTGCAGGATGCATTATTTGGTTGCGTATTCAGTTTGTTCCAAAATGTAAAAAATTGATTTAAGTCGTATTGATATGATTTGTAGGTATTTAAAGCGACGTTTCGTTCAATATCTAAGTAGGTTAAAAAATCATCTTTTTTTATGATTGCTTCATCGTACGTCATACAATTCACCTTTTTTTATTGAAATTTTTTTTAATTGATTTTGTATTGAGTATAGTCCTTTTATTTTTTTCTGCGATTTAAGCAAGAAAGAAATTATTGTATGTTTTGTCGCTCATGCCGCGACAGGCACCAAAGTATGAGTGCACATACTTTGGATTCATGCATCCAGGGGAAACCCCTTGGCTAACCCCACGCCTCAAAGGGCTCGATTCGCTTTCCGAATTTAAAAAATTCGTCGGCTGGAATCTCGCACAACCGCTCGGCTTGTTCGGAACTATGAAGAAAACCTTATTTTGAAATAAGACATTAATTTGGACTTAGATTCCCGCTTGCGGCCTTCGCTTAAGCTACGGCGCACAAGCAAAGACGGGAATGACATAAATAGACAAACTCCCTCATTCTCGATTTAGTCGGCCTTACTTCACGAAGAAAAGTTTCGTAAGGCTCATAATTTAGCCATACGAAGCAAGTCAAACGCGTAGTATGGGGATCCATGTTTTCAATCTATTAAAATCTTATCCCCGGGAAGGCGCCTTACTTCACGAAGAAAAGTTTCGTAAGGCTTATAATTCAGCCATACGAAGCAAGTCAAACGCGTAGCATGGGGGATTCAAATTACTTCAGAAAAAGGTAGCCAAGACCATGCTTAGTTCCGAATAAGCAATGCGGTCGTGCGAAATTTTAGCCGATAGGCGAATTGAGCCCTTCATTGCGTAGAGGTTTTCTAAGGATCCTTCCTTAGACACATGATTGTTAAGTATGTGTGATCATACTTAACGAACAGATTTGAAGGATTTTGATAAAAAATTAACAATTCAAAAAAAGAAACTTGAATTGAAATAAAATATTTAAATCAAATTATACTCTTTGCATCGTCGATTGACTGATGAGCGATTCACAC
>CAYOQO010000003.1:0-11980 GCA_964406135.1 uncultured Pseudomonadota bacterium
GCTAACTTTGTAACCAATGCAAAACGAATATTGCTTGCAATATCCCACTGACGCAACGTATTTCCTGAACTTAAAAATCCACGAACCATAAATACATAACCCTTATCTTCAAAATCTTGCAGCCGAACAAATGGTTGTGGCACTTTTAACACATCATGATCTTCTTCCAAAACTTTAAAACAAATTTCACGCACTAATTGAATATCAGTACCAAATGGAACACAAAAAATAATATCATCAAATCCAATATAATTTCGTGCATAATTCCAATTATAAAGTGATGTTTTGAGTACCGTTGAATTTGGTACCACAATGTTTACTGAATTTTTTCTTCTCAAAATTACGGCACGAGGACTAATTTTTCGAACAACTCCCATGACTTCATCATCAATTTTTACATAGTCACCAAGTTTTAATGGACGTTGCACTAAAATAAAAAAATATGCTACAAAATCGGTAAATAAATCTTTAAATGACCAACCAAATGTTGCAAGACCCACAAATGAAACATAGGTCACTACAAATCCCAATTTTGATTGAATACAAGCAATCATAATTGCCACAATGATAATCACATAGCGCGAAATAATGGTTACCGTATTTTGAATTCCAGGATCAACATATTGAATATCAAATACTCGTTGCAGCACAAATTTTTTGAACAAATATGCAATAAAAACACCAAAACATGTCATCAATAAAATATATATTAAATTTAATATTCGAAACGATTCTGGTGTAACTTTGCCCAAAGCGTTCGCAGTTTCAAATTTTACCAATTCATACATCGCAATTTTTTTTAAGGTGCTATAGGTAAAACCATAACCCCACACATACGCGCACATGACCATTGCAATCACAGCAAAAATCAGCATTAAACAAATTACGTAGATTGCATACCATGTTTTTGCATATTCAAAACGTTCAGAACTGGTTGAAACATGATCATTTTGTGAGAAAAAAAATATTCGAGTGTATTGTTTCATTAAAGTATATGCTACAAATAATCCAATAAGCACACACATGGTTAAAAATAAGTTCCAAAACATATGCCACATTAAAGTTCCATAACCACCAAGGTACGGATCACTTAAAATAAGTAAGCTAAATACACCCAATAAAAATAGATAATAATAACGATCAAGAGCCACAACAAATCTTTGTCCTAAAGATGTTTTTGGTAAAAGTTGTAACAACTCTTCCTTATCTAAAGAAAAAATAATCGAAACAAAAATAACAACATGATAAATTCTAAGCAAAATACTTGGCAACTCTGTTTGTTGATTGAGCATAACCACTATCAACATTTTACGAAGTACTAAAATAACAATGGTTGAAATTGAAAAAAAAGAAAAAATAAAAGAAAATCGTTCAATCAATCGCTTACTTAAAAGCTCGTAATCAAACTTTCGATTAATCACAATAAAATGAGCCAAAATTCTTCGTGAAGCATAAATCCAAAAAACAATCGAATACAAATAAAATAAAATAAGCAACGCTATGGGCACATCAAAGAAAAATTCATAAGCCAAACATAAAGACCAACAATACAATGGCTTTAAAACTTCAATTAAAAATCCAATCGCAATTGCCAATAATTGTCGATATTTGTACAATGGATTAAATGAATCATGACTTATTGATATTAAGTTTTTATACAAAGTTGGAAGTGTTGCCTGCAAAAATAAATACAGAAAAAAAATAAGAAACAGAATAAAAAACAAGCCAATCAAACCACCAATACCAAAATTTGAAAGATTATATGCAATTTTATGTAATGTAATTTTTGAAAAATAGGTCCAAACAATCCCAAAAATTCCTTTTACAAATAACACACAGTTCGGAAAAATATTTTTAATTCCTTCCCAGGTCACAGCGCTCATCGAACGATGCCATACTCCAATCACATTAAATTCATGCAAAATCGTATTAACATACTCTAATGATTCTTCTTGAATTTCAATCATCTGTGCATACATTTCTGCATTGTGTAACATAATTTCATGCTGCTCTTCCAGCTGTTTAACCAACTGATCAAGCATCACTAACGTTTCTGTCCATTTTTTGTGAGTTACTCCTGAAGCAGCAGGAATCAATCCTTTTGCTTTTTCTTGCTGAATTTTCACATGAGCTAAAATACGCTGTAAATCTTTCACATGATGCTCTGCAACAACAACTTCATCTTGAGACGATTTAATTTCATGCATCAATGATTGATGTAATTTTTGATACGCAACTCGCTCTTTTTCAAATGTTTCTGAATTTTTAATATGCCCTTGTAAAATTTCATACAATAATTTTACAGTATCTTTCGTAATTTTTGATTGCAATGCTTTTGCATCCTGCACCAAAATATCAACTTTAATTTTAAACAACATCCGATCAAAGGTAACCACCGTTGCATAAGCTTGAGCTAGACTGTACATTGCAAAATTTTCAGAAGTTGCATGAGTTTGATATTCAATTTCTTCAATTTGTTTTAAACTTTGCATTTTAATTTTAAATCGAAGTCGTAATCGATCTAAATCTTCTTGAGCTTGCAGTTTTTTTTGCGCTACATCATGACGTAATTTAATTAAATCAGCTTTTACAGATTCATATATTTTTTGCTGTTCTTGATTTTTTTGTTGATACAATGCAACATCAGCTACATCAATATACAAACGATGCCGAACAACATCTGCTTGTTCAGAAAGTAGATGAACTCGTTCTTGAATAACAGATTCTTTAGAATTTAAAAATTCAAATTGTTTTTGATGTAAATTAAGCTGCAATGATAACAATTCTTTTTCTTTTAAAATCAGATCTTTTTCTAAATCAAGCAATAAAATATCTTCTTTATTCATGCCTGGTTGCTTTTTTTTATCCTCAATCATTTGTTGAATGTGACTAAACTCTTTTTCCTTATTTGACAACAAATGTTCTTCTTTTGAAATTGAAAAAGAAAGCTCTTCTTTTTGTTCTAGTAATTTTTGAACTTGCTCTTGCTGTAAAAAATATTTTGTTGTCATATTTTGAAAATCAAGAAAAGTATACAATGATTTTTCTTCTAAAATGTTTGATTGATGCATCGATTGAGAAAAATATTTTTCCCAAAAATCAATATGTGAAGCTAACAATTCTAAAGTTTTTTCTTGAGCTTCTTTAATATCTTTTAAAATTAATGATAATTTTTGAAATAATTGAATTTTTTTCTGAACTATTGATGCATTTTGAATATTGATTGATTCTTGCAGTTCATGAATTTGCTGAGAAAAATATTGTATCTTTTCTTGAGAAATTTCTGCAAAATCTTTCCATTGCTGCGAAAGAAGCGCAAGCTCTTTGTGTAAATTTTCAACATTTTTATGACGCGCTGTTGCATCAAGACCCAACAAAATTCGAATTTTGGGAGGTGCAATTTCATCTTTTAAATTACTGCCCAGTTCAATACTGTGCACCATGTGAGATATCAACAGCAGGCATAATGCTTTTTTGACAACCTGCATAGTTTTTCCTTAGAACGTAACAAAATTTTGATAGTTGGTAGTAATATTCTTCAAAGGTACTCAATATTACAAAATCGATCAATCGATTTTTTCTAATTTTTGCAATCGATAAAAATTATTCCAACCAGCTGTAACATACTTTGCAAGTACCACCACATTTATATTTGAAGCATTCATAGGATTTAAAATTGCCATTTGATAGACCTGCGCTTCTTGATCAAGCAAATCAAGCATCAAAAATAAACGTAACATTACAACTTTTTGAGCATTACTACAAAAAAAATTCATATGATTGTGCACATACAATAAAAAATCAAAAAATTCTGGAACACAAATATTGGAAGGAAGCTGATACAGACAAAGTTTCATAATATCATGAACAAATGGTACATGCTCTACAGCTACTTGAGATTCAATTTCAATATTTAAAAATTCATATACATTATTTTTTTTTTGAAGGCTGCACCAAATTAATGAACCAGAAGTCAGTAACATTGCCTGATCATTTTTTGAAAAAATTGCAACAATCTTTCCATATTTTTGATGCAACAAAGTTGCTTTATAACTATACGGAATATGATTTTTAATAACAAAAGCTAACTGCATAAATACTCAAAATTATTGCATTATTTACAAAATATTTCATAATTATTCATAAATTTTATAAATTGAAGGTTTTAAAGAGTTTTATATGAAAATAACTTTGTCTATGATACTTGTTTTATCTTTAATCTCAACACCAATTGAAACAGTAGAAAATAAAGAACTGAAAAAACGAGAGAGTTCTTCAAAATTTAAAAATCTAACAATTAGAATTCCAAAAAATAATATACCTGCAGAAGCTTTTCGTATTCAAGGTCCACTAAATCAACCCGATGATCTTGATTGGTCAATTTGCAGAGTTATTCTTATTACTCTTGCTATAGCCACAGGCGTCACGGTTTACCAACAACTGTTTCCTGTTGTTACCAGACCAATTCCTAAAAATTCACAACGCTAACTCTTCTAAAAATGCTTTACGATGAAACGGATGACCTAAAAATCTTTTTACCATCTCATATGCATGTCGCGAACCGCCAGGACTTAAAATTTCAGTAACATACTGCATACCAACTTCATGATTAAAAATACCATGCTTGTGAATATAAAAAAACAGATCTGCAGCAATAACTTTAGACCAAACATGTGCATAATATAATGCCGCATGATGATTATCCGTAATTGGCAAAAAGCTCATTTCGAAATGATTTTGCGAAACATACGCAATATGTTTAAAAACTTTTTTATGCAATTTTTCAATCACATGATGAGCATTTTTTGTAACATCTTGACATAAATTTAAGGTTACTAAACTGAAAAAAAGTTGTTGCATTGTTTTAGTTGCTCGACCAAATTTTTCTCGAGCAATCAATTGTTCAATATCAAAACGACGCAACATTTCCTGGGTATATTGATGATGACTCAACTCTTGCAATAGCTCCGGTTGCAAAACCCAATGTCTTAAAACTTCTGAAGGAACTTTTGCAAAATCATAGGGCACTTGATTTCCTGAAAATTGTGAAAATCTTGTTGCACCAAAAATATTATGTAAAGCATCACCCATCTGCATAAATAGATTTTGAAGCTGTGCAAATGTTAAACAAGTTGGTTGATTTTTTTCTTGGTTTAAATGAGCAACAATTACACAAGATCCAACACACGGAATACTGCAATCATCACGAATTGCAGGAATCATCATCAATTGCTGCATACCATCATCATGTTTTGTTGCTCGTGCATACAAATCAAAAAATAAATATCCCAAAATTCCTTGATGTTTCATTGATCGAATTCGATAACACAAAACATCAGGAGCCCAAGAATTTTCAAAATCTTGTTGTTCAAATTCAATATGAAAAAATTTACTTAACTGTTGCAACATCGTTGGCAACACATGGAACAATGGGAAATATTCTGAAATCTTTGCATCATTAATTTTAAAATGTTTCTTTTGATAATGCTTCATCACAAAATCTTGATCCCATGGTTGCATTTTTTTATCAGAAGTTAAAACAACAGAAGCTGGTAAATAACGCATCATGCTTGCAAATTCTGCATCATCATACGATTGAACTTCTTTAATCATATTCCATAAAAAATGCTCTGCTTTTTTTGGAGTTTTAATCATTTCTTGATCAAGTTGGTATGCAGCAAAATTTTCAAATCCTAAAAGCTTTGAAAACTCTTGTCGTTTTGTTTGTAAATCATACAAAATTGCTTCATTTTGAAGATAACCTTTTTGTTGATACAATAAAAAAAATTCTTTTCGTGTTGCTGCATTTTGACAATATTGCATGACGTTTTGATAGGTACATTCATCTGTTGGCAAAATATAATTTTTTTCATCGTCTTGTGACAATGTTGCTAAAAATTCTGATGATAATCCTCGTAAATCTTCTGGTTCCACGATTAAATGACGTTGATCATGAAAAACATTACTGCAAAATTTTCCAGCTAAATGATTCATTTCATGTTCTAATTCCACCAACATATTTCGATCAGGAATTGATAAGTTTAAACCTTGTCGTGCAAATTGCACAAAACTATTTTCAAGGAAAAAAGTTACCGGTTTAATATGTCGATAGGGATCTTTTCCATATTTTTCATATTCATCAAGAGCTTGATACAAAGTTACATTGCGCGTCAACAAATCACGTACATGTTCGTCAAGTTCCAAAAGTGCTACATTTGCAGCAGTTTGAATACCACTATCTTCTGAAAGCTTTGCAAGCATCTGCAATATTTTTTGATAGGTCAAAAAGTGAAAATATGCTTGTTCGTACACAAGCAAAGTGTTTGCATACGTTCGTTTTTCTGCTGGAACTTGATCAATTTTTACAAAAGCTTGTTTTAAAAGATCCACAGTTTGTTGTTCAAGCTCATAAACCTCTTCTGATGTTTTTGGAATTAACGATGTAATTTGTTCCAAATCAACTCGAGAACACAAACGCTCTTGTACAACTTTTTTTCTTTTACATCCTGAAAGAATTACCAAACATATCAAAACAGCAATTTTAAAATTTTTCATACCTTAATATCCTTTTAAATTTAACATTATCTTTATGCATTACTGCATCGATAACCGCAAAACATCAGCCTAACACAGTTTTTTGGTATTGAATATTTCCTACCATTTTTTTAAAAATTTACACAAGCATCAATTTGACAGTAAAGAAGAATTTTTACTAAGTTACAAGAAATTCAAAAAAGGAGAATTTAATGATAAAAAAACTATTAATGTTAATGATTTCTTTATTTTGTGTTCAAACAGCGCACCCTGATACTACCAATACACTCATCAATATTGCTGAAGTAATCAGCACGATCAAAAAAACTCAAACAATATCTGAACACGAAAAATATAAGCGTATGATTCAAGAAAATTTTGATCAACTAGCAAAACCATTTGATCAGCCTGCAGTCAATGGCGAAATTAAAGGCACTCGAGAAAGAATTAATACAGCAGCTTCAAAGCTTTTAGAACTTGCAGCCAGCAACAAATCAAATATAAATATCAACGATTTTGCAAAAAATTTATTACAACCTTGTTATCAATTAATTATTCAAAATTCAATGTATCCATCCATTTTTTCAAAACAACAACAACTGCAAATCAATACTTTTTCTATTGCACCACATGAAGAAAAAAAAGCAGAATTTCAAATATATGACATTTTAAATCGAATTTTTGTGTTATGGCATCTGACCAAAGTAATTTTTCAAGTACCGAGCGATCACAAAATTAAGCTTGAATGGCCAAATGCAGAACTTTCAATAGACCAATGGATAAAATTAACGCAAGATGCAGCAAACAAATTATGGGCATCGTTAGAGCCTGCAGTTCAAATGGCAGCTCAAGCACAAGAAAAAGAGCAAAAACAAATGCTTGCAGCAAAAAAAATACATGCCGCACAAAAAGAAAAATTTGAAAATCTTGTGCCAGCAGCTGAGCAATCTGATCAATTTAAAAAAATTATGGATCTATTTATAAAATATATATCATCACAAAAACTCAATCATGCGATATTTACAAAATATGAATTTAATGAAAATGTAGGCCTTGCCATAGTTTATTTAAAAATGATGGAACAAAAGCTCATCAATGAAGACAAGCTGCCAGAAGATGCATTACTTGCAGAAATCAAATTTTTACAATATCAGTTTGCACAGCAAATTAATAAAATTTACAGTCATTATTTTAAAAAAGATCTTGGTGGTCACTTTGGAGATAAATTTTTAGTCATCAAACATAAATTTGCAGCACAGCCACAAGGTGAACCTATTGCAAATCTTGAAGAACTTGAGGCTGTTGAACTGCTCACTAATCTAATTGTGCTACTTGAAATGTATGAAACATTATTTTCTGAATCTAACATTAATTTGCCATATTTTAACACGACGCGACCAGTACAAAAATGGATTGAGCAAACAGCTCATGCGGGATTTAAAGAACCTGCAGAATTTAGCGAAAAATTAAAAAAATCAGTAAGTGAATGCTTACCTGCAGAACCAGAAAAAATAAACAAACTTTCTCTTGCGGCGCAAAACATAAAAGCTGGAGTTACTTTAGCAGGATCTGCAATTAAAGAAAAAGCAAAAAAAACAGGTGCTACCATTAAAGAATCAGCTCAGGCAACTCGTGGATGGTTAAGTTCTACTTGGCATTCATTTAAAAATTATATTACTCGTGATATCACCGAAGAGCTTGATGAACTTTAAGTTTTTACAAATCAGCTTTTAATTGTAACAATTGATCACGAAGTGCAATAGCACGCTCAAAGTCTAACTCTAGGGCTGCTTTTTGCATTGCAACCTCAAGATCAATAATCATTTTTTGAATCTCTTGTGGTGACATAACATGAGTTTTTGATTTTGATTTTTTCGATTTTTTTTCAGGTCGTGTTAAATCAAGTGCAGCCTTAGAAATTGAAGTCACCACTTCACGAATTACCGTTACGGGCGTAATATTAAATTTTTCATTATATGCTTGCTGAATTGCACGACGCCGTGCAGTTTCATCCATTGCTTGCTGCATTGATACCGTAATTTTATCTGCATATAATCGAACCACACTTTCTGTATTTCGAGCTGCACGACCAATAATTTGAATAAGTGATCTTTTATCTCGTAAAAATCCTTCGATATCTGCATCCATGATTGCAACAAAAGCAACTTCCGGTAGATCAATCCCTTCACGAAGCAAATTTACTCCAACCACACAATCAAAAATACCCAAACGTAATTTTTGCAAAATTTCAGTACGCTGTGGCGTTTTTAAATCACTGTGAAGATAGCAGACTTTAATTCCTTTTTCTTCCAAAAACAATGCTAACTCTTCTGCCATTTTTTTAGTCAAAACTGTTACCAATGTTCTAAAATTTTTTGCGGTTGTTTTTTTAATTTGTTCAAGCAAATCATCAATTTGACCAAGACGTGGACGAATTTCCAAAACAGGGTCAAGCAACCCTGTTGGACGAATTACTTGTTCTACAACTTGATCACTATTTTTGTGCTCATAATCTCCAGGAGTTGCAGAAACAAAAATTACATTACTAAAAAACTTTTCAGTTTCTTCAAATTTAAGTGGCCGATTATCAGCAGCTGAAGGCAAACGAAATCCAAAATCGATCAGATTTTTTTTACGCACACGATCACCATGATACATTCCACCAAGCTGCGGAATTGCAATGTGCGATTCATCAATGATGAGCAAAAAATCATCCTTTTTAAAAAAATCAAATAAACAAAATGGTGCAGAACCTGGAGTTCTTCCATCAAAATATGCTGAATAATTTTCAATACCGGTACAAAATCCAGTCTCTTCTATCATTTCCAAATCATTGGTCACACGACGACGTAAACGTTCTGCAAAAATTTGATTTTCCATAGTCGGCAAATAATCTTCCAGTTCTTGCTTAATAGCAACTAACGCTTTATTTTTCACATCTTGAGATGTCACAAAATTTTTAGCAGGAAAAATAACGGTATCTGTTATATTTTCAACTACATGATTATTGTGCTTATCAACCCATGCCAAGGTTTCAACCTGGTCACCAAAAAGTTCAATACGCAGTTTTTTATGTTTTTCATATGGTACGCAAACTTCAATTACATTACCCTGCACGCCAAATGTACCGCTTTTTTTATCAACATCATTTCTGCCATACTGCATAAAAACCAACCGATGCAATAAAGTTTTGCGCGAAATTGATTCATGCACTTTTAACGGTAATGCTTGTTCACGATAATCCACCGGATTACCCAATGAATAAATACAGGAAACTGATGCAATGATAATCACGTCACGTCGTTGCATTAAACTTGCAAGCGCTTCCATTCTGAGTCGTTCAATTTCAGGATTAATTTTAGTTTCTTTTGGAATATACATATCTTGCGCTGGCAGATACGATTCCGGTTGATAATAATCATAGTAGCTGACAAAATAACACACTTTATTTTCAGGAAAAAATAAACTGAACTCTTCATACAACTGTGCTGCCAAAGTTTTGTTTGGTGACAAAACAATGACTGGTTTATCTTGCTTGGCAATCACGTTTGCAATGGTAAAAGTTTTACCTGATCCCGTTACACCCAAAAGTGTTGATTTTTTACCCGTATGATTTTGCAATTTTTCAATTGCAGATTCTTGATCACCTGCAGGCTTGAACGGTAAATGTAATTTAAAAAGAGGCATGATTATTTAAACCTCACTTCTATTTTTATGAATGACTTTGAACTAAAAAAACATTTGAAGGAATATTTTTTTGGGAAAAATTATATCTTTCAGCATACATATGCATTTTTTTCAAAATTTCTGTATTAAGCGTTATCCGAGATAATTCTACTGAAAAACTTTTATCAAATAAAAACAGGTCCAAATATTCATTTTTAAATTTTTGTACATCATGGCATAAACGTTGAAAATGTATTTCCCTTGCTTCATTAAAACTTAAATTTGTAAGTTTTAAATGATATGCCATAACCCATAATATGGTAGCCACCTTAGACATTACTTGCAATTCATTAACATCATTTTCAAAAATTTTGCATTGATCCAGCATCTTCGCTCGATTTTGACAGATTTCATGATCAATCAATTCATTCAATTTTTGAACAGTTGCTTCAACATTTTGTACCATTGCAAATTTTATAAGCATTCCATTATTTTCTTGTTGCTTTTGTTGAGCAACCAACAATCTATTTAAAATTAATGTTTCTGGTGATGAAAATCTTCTTCGCTGCGCCAAACAAAGATGATGAAATCGTGACTCAGAACCTATGCTGAATTGAAAAATAAAAATGTTTATAAAAAATATGAATAACATCAAATTTTGCCCTAGTTTCAAAATTTATATCTTTATTAACTATAACACATGACTCAAAAAAAATATAAAATCAAACTAATTCACTTACAAATTCAATGTTATGCCGCTCCGCAACTTTTTTTAATTTTTCATGAAATTTAAGTTGTGTCGCTTTATCTGCAAACCTTAATTCGCTTAATTTTTTAAAATTTTTTAATGGAATTTCTAATTCTTCTGCAAAAAGTTTATTGTCATAAATAACACGTTGAAAGTATATCAATCTATCCATTAAATTTTGATATACTTGCCGATCGAACGATTCAATTTCAGCAAGTTCTTCAAAATTGTAACCTTCAATAACTCTAATAGGTACAGCATCCGTATCTGAAGCAATAGAATCGGTATCCGAAGAATCAGTGTCCGATCCTTGCACCAATTGACTAGCCAAACAGCACATAAATACTAAAATCCATAATTTTTGTTTCATAATTAAAGCACCTGTCTATATGGTAGATTTTTATTCTATAAATTTGATTCTGTGATGACCTGCAACATGTTTTAAATGTGCAAGAAATTTTTTCTGACTGTCTTTATCTGCTAAAATTAGCTGGCTCTTTGTTTGAAGTTTTTTCAAAATTATTGGCGCTTCTTGTTCAGATAATAATTGATCATAAAATCTATATTGAAATGCCTTCAATTCGCCCATCAGACTTTTATACGCTTCTCTATCTAATGAATTAATTGATGCAATTTGTGCAGGGCTTGCAGTAAATATTATATACGTTGCTGTATCATTAAAACCTGAACATTGCACAAAAAAATGATTTGCCAAAACAACAATTAATATGAAAAAATAGAATTTTTGTTTCATAGACATCCCCCTAAAAAAATTTCATCTTTATTTACAAATACCATTTTCAACATACCTAAATAAAGATTTTTGTTGTAAATAACTAAAGTTAAAATTGCTGAGCGTTACAAATTACTACGATATTTTGGAAGATCCTTAAAACGATCCTTTAACGGAATTGCTTCTCTACCTTTAAAATTTTTCAACGGCACATTCACAACATCAAGAGGTTTTAATTTTGCTCTAAATTGTTCCAATTTTGATTGCATTGAAAAGATTGCAGTTGTGCTACAAAAAAG
>CAYOQO010000003.1:12080-67067 GCA_964406135.1 uncultured Pseudomonadota bacterium
CAAAAGCCTTATCCTGATTTAAAAACCAACCTTGCTTTTGTTCAAAAATGACCCTTGTGTTATACTGTTTTTGAAAGGGCAAAAATTCATGAAAAAATTACTATTTTTATACTTATTTTTCTTCCTGCAAGGGTTATCAGCCGATTGGCATACCGTGTATGCTCATGGAATCGTTGATAATCAAACTCAAATGCAACGATTTATCGATGCAATCAGCACACCCAACGCTACAGCTCTTGCATTTTGCGATGCCCAAAAAGCAACAAATTGGGGAATCAATGGCTGCCTTGGCTCATTATGCCAGACTATTTTAGGTAAAAACATTAATCGTGCCAACATGCACATGGGACAGGGTGACGACATTGAAAAATTACACCAAAAACTAACTGCTATTCCAACCGATGAAAATATCATTTTGTATGGCTGCTCTCGAGGTGCCGCAACCATTATCAACACTTTAGCTGAGCACAATTCACCCAACGTTCAAGCCGTGGTTCTTGACGCGACTCCTGCAAGCATGCCTGACACTATCAAACCACTTTTAGCAAATTTTGGAATTAATCCTGATTATGCTTCTACAATTTTTACGATGCTATTTCCTTGCTATCCAAAAGATAGCCAAACACCATTGCAAGCAATCAAAAACATTACGAACAAAAATTTACCAATTTTATTAATTCATTCAGCAACTGACAAAAAAGTTCCAGTACATCATAGTTTGCAACTGTATCAAGAATTTTTAAATCGAGGATTTACCAATGTTGCATTGGTCATTTTACCTGAAGGAAACCATAGTTATATTTTACAAAATGAAAACATGAAGCCATTATATCTGCAAGCTGTACACAGTTTTTATAAAAAATATAATTTACCCTACAACTCAGCATGGGCACAAAAAGATTTTGATCAAATCAAATATCGTCCAGAAAGTTTAAATTATGAAATTGAATGTTATCAACGAAGCATTGAAACAATATACAAAAAAACACTCATTTTATATGCTCGGGCAAGCATAATAGCCTGCTCGATACTTGCCACGCTATTGGCTCTCAAAAAATTTTAACTTATAAAGCGTTTTTTATGGAATCATTGACTGTGGTTTCAATCAAAGCTTGAAATCTATAGCGCCTTGGTATGCTATTGAAAACATGTGTTTTAATTTCAGGAGCTAATTTCAATTTATCAAAAATCTCTTTCCAATCTTGAATGCCTTGTTGAGCTAAGTTTCTAATTTCAGACTTCGCTTGATCAATATTTTTAAACCAATTTTCAATTATGAAATCATACGTACGACATTGATTCAAGACCTCATGACATCGAGCAAATTGACTCAAATCTTGTTGCACTTTTGGCATTGAAAAAGAAATTATTAAAGGTAAGTGATCAGATGGTCCAACATCAGTGAATAATGACAATTCTGGCAAATTAATAAATTTTTTTGCAGTTACAACTTCTTCAGACTGATAATTGTCACTAGGTATTAAAATCTTTGTTTCTGTTATTCCAGGTGAATACAGAATGTGATCAATAGATGCAAATTCTTTACCAGAAAACCCTTGACGACTCACGGTCCATAATTTATGTGGAACCATCTGCAAATTCAATGCCCTGACTTCATTCATCTGCATAAAATCATTTGCAACCTCTTCATAAAAAGTATTCATATCTCCTGCAATCAAAATAATATTTTCTGAAAGATCGACTTGCTTGCCAACATTAGTTAAAACGTTTCTTGCAAATTTCTGCAATGATTGAATTAATGACCCCATTTGCGCCTGACCTTGTGCAGACTGACTACGATCATTTGCACGAGAAAGATGGACTGATGCAACTATTAAACAATTTTTTATTTCCAGTTCTTTAAAACGATACGAAGGCCCAGGATAAAATAAAGTCCAAGCAACAGCTCCTGCTTGATCAAACGTTCCATTTGATAATGCAAAACCCTGTGAAGCAATTAAAGAAATTTTTGAATCATCAAACAAAATAGACACTCCTCCTCCAGATCTTCCTTTATTTTGAGCCTGCGCAACTTGATAATGTTTACCTTTGTTTTGAGCAAGATGCAATTGCAAAGAATTAGCCATATTTTCTGATGTTTCCTGAAAACAAAGAATCGTAGGATCCATAGCGTTAATCAGATTTTGAATTTTTGCTTTTCGAGTCTTCCAAAGAGCATTTGTAAAATGTCTTCCATTGGGAAAGTGATCATTAAGATCCATAGATTCTGGATGTAAAACATTTAAAGAAAGCACAGTAATTTTTGAATCTTCTGCACCAACAAGACCTAAATGAAAAAATATGTTAAAAAAAATGAAACAAAATATATTCTGTTTTTTCAAAATCATAAAGCACCCCTATAAAAAATTTGTATCAATATAAAACGAAAAGTATCAGAATTTAAAGAGTTACAGCAATGATTGCTCAAATGGCTTGATAGCTTGCACAATGAATCGTTGTCCAAAATCAGAAATAAGTTCTCCAAATTTCATAATTTTTAACTGTTTTCCTAAAAGCTGCGTACGCATGTCATACCATGATTGCTTAAGCAACGTAATGGGAGCAGAAAATTCATCAAACCCTAAATGATACGTACCCCAATGCATAGGAACCAAAATCTTTGCTTTTAATTTTATAAAAGCCTGTACAGCCTCTTGTGCATTAATGTGTGAGCTTTTCATCCAAGAACGAGGCTCTCCTGGCGCAATAGGTAACAGTGCAACATCAATATTTTCAAATTCATGTCCAATTTGTTCAAAATGAGGACCCCAACTAGTGTCTCCTGCAAAATAAAGTTTAAAATTTTGCAATTGAAGCATCCAGCTACCCCACAATGATCGATTTTTATCAAACAAAGTTCTTTGCGACCAATGATTTGCTGGTAAAAAAGTAAATTTTAAACCTTGAACTTGTTCATCGATAATTTCATCCCACCACATATGCTCTGAAACTTTAGAAAATAAATGACGATCAAACCATTCCTTGTCACCCATAGGAACCAAAATTTTCATCAAAGGAAAACGTTCTTTAAGTTGCAGCAATGATTGACTATCCATATGATCAAAATGATTGTGAGAAATTAAAACATAATCAATAGGCGGAAGATCTTGAATTTTGACAACTACTGGAACCAACCTTCGAAAAATAAAAGAAAGTGATCCAAAAATAGGATCGGTCAAAATATTTTTCCCTGCAACTTGAATTAAAAATGTTGAATGACCAAGCCATGTAATCACCGGCTCTTCAGATCGCTTTTGAAATATTGGCTTTTCCAACAGATCTGACAGATTATCTTTTAATGCAGAACTTGTAAAAAATACTTGAACGGAATGAATAAATGTTTTGATAACTGGCATAAACCATTCATGATTTAAACCATCGCAACAAATAAATTTACCATAACTACGCTCAGGATACATTCGTTTCATGAAGAAACCCTAATAGATCAAAAAAATATTAAAATAAAACCCCCACCCAGATATGAAATATCACGGATAGGGGAAATGGAGGTTACGCTTATTTCTGAGTTATGTGGTACCTGTGATTGATACACCGGTACAATCATAAGATTAACGAAATGCCCTACAAAAATCAAATTATTTTTCAGTTTCAGGGGTTTTATTATCTGTGCAAAGCTTAATCACTTGCACAGGACAAGTAGAACTTGCTTGCTCTATGGTTGAAGCATGCTGAGCAAAATCAACACCATTTTTAACATGAGCAACATCGGTCACTTCAAAAACTTCAGGAGCAATAAATTCACAACGCCCACAAGTAATACAACCAGGAGCAATCCATACTTTTTTTATATTTTTATTCATAAGGATAATATACTGCAAATATGAAAAAGGGTGAAATTCTATTTTTGTTGAAAGGCAACTTCAGAACAGTACAAATATTCTAATGGATTTACTCGTTTTCCTTCTTTTAAAATTTCAAAATGCAGATGCGAAGGATCATTTTTTCCTCGGGTATTACCCGTAGCTCCTACAGTACCAACAGTTTCACCTCGAGCAACTTTTTCTCCAGCCTGTACCATGATTTCATCCAAATGTGCATAGCGAGTTACCATTCCAGTTTTATGCAAAATTTCAACCACATTTCCATACCCAGCAATGCCTCCATCAGCTTTAATTACTTTTCCTGGAGCTGCAGCTTTAACATCTGTCCCTTGATATGAAGCTAAATCAATACCACCATGATGTTTGGTTATTCCACGATGAGTCCTCAACCCAAATAACGAACTAACCCAAAATTTACACAAATCAACTGGCCAATCAAAATAAACTTTACCTGCCCCTATCAAGTTTTGCGCAACACAATACTCAACTGCTTCTTTTGTTGATGCCCCAACAGATTTTTTACGAAATTTTGCGACAGATTCATTTGAATAGGCACAAATATGATTTAAATCAGCTTGCATAGTTGTTGATAAGAATAAAATTCGAATAAACACATAACAGGTAATTTTAGATATTTTCATAGACACCTCCATTTACCTTAAATATACAAACCCTTAAGCCTAAAAAGCAAGAGCCTAAAGGAATTACTTTGAATACAACAATCATAAACAAGAAGATAAGCAGGATCATATTTATTGCCCTGCTTATCTTCTTTTGTTTTTAAAATTTTTTATAGATAAATATTACAAAACTCAAAAGCAGCAACGATGCCAAAATTACCTCTGACAAAATACCAGGATATGCCTGATAACAAACTGATGGAATTATCTGCATAATTTGACCAGTTGCAACAACAATCCAAGTCAAATCACTATCACGATTTAAAAAGTGAATATAGATCCAATACCAAATTAATCCAAGCAACAAACTTGGCACAATCCATGCTGAAATATCAAACAGTTGTGCATTGCTTGAAAGGACCACACTTGTACCAACAAATACCAACATTTGCAACCAACAAGAGTAGGCAAATTTATTACTCATCGTAAAGACCGTCATCAAAATAATAACACTCAAAATTGTTTGCCTCACCAGGTACATAAAAATTCCAAGCACCGAGCTTACGTTCACGGTCAATTCATTAAAAGCAGAATTCGGCGCAAACATCGGTTCAAAATTTTGAAAAAATAGAGCGATTCCAAAAAAACCAATCCCTAAAGCTATACCAAGCGGTAATGCTAAGGATAATTTTTTTGACTGTCCTTTAATACCAAAATAGATTGAACTCATAATTAACACAGATAAAACGCTGCCTTTGATCAAAAATTGAATTAAAGAATTACCAATCAAATTAAATATTTGATTCCATAATGGCTGCTTCGTACTAAAATTAGAAAAAACTTCAAACCATGTATTGGCCAAAGCTATAAAACCTAAAATTACAAGACTAAATGTTAACAAAATAAATGGCATTACATAAGATCTTGCAATACCAAAGCGCCCAATAGCCATTCCCATAAAAATGGCATACATCAAAAGTAACACTATGCATAAAATTATTTTTAATAATGTATCTTGCGCCATCCGACTTTGTTCATCACGTTGCCATTGCTCAGTCGGTTGCACAGATCTCATGATCATACTCAACTGATCGCCACACAATTGTACCTGAATACGAGCCTGCCCTTGGTCATGTGTATAATTTTTCACATCTTTAACCACAATATTCCAATCACGACGATGTTCATGCTTTATACTTTGTGATACAACTATTTGCGTGTCGTGAGCATCAATTTGATAAATTTTCAAAATCCAATCATATGCTAATTTTTGAGCTTGCTCTTCAGACAAATCGGCACCAGCCCAAAATTCAGGAAAAACATGCTTTAAACAAGCTACAGTTCCATCAGCTTGCACAATAGCTTCAAACATTTCTGATCGATCCTCAACAGCACCTTCAAATTTTTTAAATTTAATGCTGTAAGCTGGCGATAAAAGATAATTTCCTTGTAATTTTTGATAAACATCATCACCAAAAATTTGCCAAATGAATTTAGAACCTAAAGAATTTTGCGGATTCATGTACTCTTTTGACATTTTCCATGCAGCATCTAAAGGTTTAAAATAATTTTGAATAGCTTGAGTTGCAATACGCTCAACCTCAGATACGTTTACCGTAATTTTTGATGTTTGAATTTCAAATTTGGTTGACTGACTCCAAAACAATAAACCAAGAACCCCAAACAGATAAGCTGCAAAGCGCATTCGATTCGAAATAAAACTACCAGTCTGTCTGTCCACCTTTGTATGATGTATTCGAGAAACATCACTTTCAAGTGATTTGTTTCTATACAAAGTTGAAACATTTTTAAATCGATATCCTTGGACCACCCATGCAATAAAAATTAAGATTAATGGAATCAACATCAGTAAAATGCTGAAAACTTTTTGCATCAGCAATGTTGATACAAAAATCGGCAATGACATTAAAAAAGCATCAAACACAAAATGCGCAACTATACCAGGCAACAAACCAAAATAAATATAAAGCACCCCGAAGCCCGTACTACAAAATAACAACTCAACAATTCGATAGTATGCAGGCTGTTGTGGGTAATTTGCATGCAGCGCTCCAAAAATAACCGCTTGCACTACAAACATAGCAATAACCCAATAAATTTTACGTTTTGAATTTCGAGCAAGAAGTGCAATACCTGCAATCGGCAATGCTCGACATACCAATTCTTCCATAAACCCTGCACGAAATGCATTTGCAATCGGACACCATGCTGGCACTTTGGTTGCTAAAATATTTGGATCCATCAAATTGCTCAATGGCACCCACCAACCCAGCGTTTGTGTCCACAATGAAAAAGCAACTGCATAACCCAACATGATAATCGCAAAACCATATCCAAGTATTACTTGTGTTAAGACCTCATAAGTTCCCAAAACTGATCGATTCAAAAGTTTAAAAAATTGAATATGCTTTTGAAAAATTAAACGACCTGCAGATTCAGACAGAATTAAAGAAGAGCCAATTAAAACCAATAAAAAAACAATAGATCCAGAAATTTCAATTAAATTTTGCAACATAAACCCAAAAATAGGCATATGTGTTGGATAACAATTCCAAAGTAAAGAGCATTCATTGATCGCATTTGCAACAAAAACAACAAGAAAAAATCCCAAAATTTTCAAAGATGGTTTCCACAAAAAACCATTTTTTTGACGAAAAAAGAAAACAAAAATAAATAGCCCTAAAATGAAAAAATAAAGAATGAATCCAACATTTCGTGCAAAAGAAGCAATCGTATGATTTAAAGAAAACATCTGTTCATAACGACGATCAAATTCATCAGGAATTTTTACCATACGTTGCATTTCAGACAAAACATCACCAGAAACTTTCAATTTAATACGATAAAATCCCTTACCGAGGGCAACATCTGATCGCTGATAAGTAAACACATGATCAACACGACCACTTGAAAGCTCTTCACAATTTGATTCAACAAGTTCATAAAAATTTAAATCTACATTCCATGCAACAGCACCTTGACGTGCAATTTTGTGAGCTTGATCTTTTGATAATGCGGCACCCTTTAAAGTTTCTGGTAACTTCATAGCAAATTCATAAGCTTTACCATCTGGAGTAAATGCAATAATAAGCTCAGAAACTTCTTTTTCTTTAAAAAGTCGAACATGCCAGGCATACGGTTGAAAATAATCTTTTTCTATCATTTCTATAAATGCCGCTTTACCACCAGCCTCAAGCTCGACAAATGCTTGTAATTTTGAACTTTCAGTATACTTTGCAACAACATGATAATCTTTAAAATCCCAATTATTGCTACGAACAATTTCTTGTGCTTTACTGCAAGCTTGATCATAGTCCATGGTAATGGCAACTTTAATGAAAGGTATTGCTTGATCAAAATATTTGTAAGCAAACGCACCACAAGCCATAACGACGATAGAAAAAATTATCCATTGTTTTTTTTGCATCAAAAATCCTTTATTTTTATTGTTAAAAGTTGCACACTTTTAAACATTGATTAATTTTTATGATACTGAAAAAACTAAAAACAATGAATCACATAGCCGCTCATGTCGCAGAACTTTTACAAAAAGGCAACCAAGAACATTATTGGAAATTTTTACTCATGAGCCGATGGGAAGAAATTGTAGGAAATTTAGCAAGTAAAGTATTTGTTTACAAAATTTATCAAAAGTCTTTAGTACTTGGCGTAAATGATTCAAGTTGGATGCAAGAACTTCATCTACTTTCAGGCCTTATCAAAGATAAAATTAATACTATTTTAGGCTGCAATCAAATTGAATCGATTAAATTAAAATACGTTGCAGAAACAAAAAAAATTATACAAAAAAAAGAAAAAACGATACCTTTACTTCAACAAACAAAAAAATTAACAGCTCAAGAAGTTCAAGCTTTAAGCGTCATTAAAGATCAAGAACTTTCCCAAGCTTTAGTAGGATTTTTACAAAAATGTCATCAGTTCTCTTAACCACTGCACTCTCCATATGCTTTGTTGCTGGAAAATCAGGCGGGCACCTTCTACCTTGCATTACCCAAGCAAAACAAATTTCTCAACATTATCCTCAAGCAAAACTTTATGTTTTTACTTCAGGATCAGAACTTGATAAAACAATTTTGAAAAAATATGATCATCTTCAAGAATATGTTCCAACAACACTTGATAACCCACCCTATGGTCAACCTTGGCTACTTCCATGGTTTGCTATCAAAAGCTTCTGGTATTTTTTAAAAAGCTGCTACAAATTACAGGAGCTCAAACCTGCAAAAGTAATCAGCTTTGGTGGCTTCATCTGCATTCCGACATGCTTAGCCGCAAAAACTTTAGGAATTCCTTTTGAACTGTGTGAACTTAATGTTGAGCCGGGCAAAGCAACAAAATTTTTATCAAAATTAACTAAAAAAGTGTACACCTGCTTTGAAAGCACCAAAGAATTTTTACCTAAAGTTGAATGCATCCATTTTGACTACCCAATACGATTTACGCAAAAAGATCTTGAATTTGATCGCACAAAGCTACTTCAAGAGCTTCATTTCGATCAAAATCGCAAAACTTTACTGATTTTGGGAGGCTCTCAAGGATCAATGTTGCTCAACCAAGTGGTCATGCAAATGCTTGAAATTCATCCAAAATTAGCCCAGAATCTTCAAATTATTCACCAAACGGGTATGTCTGACCCATTTGACTATACTGCATTTTATAAAAGTTTAGGCATCCCTGCAGTTGTTTTTGGTTTTTATGACAAACTTTCTGATTTTTACAACTTGGCAGATTTGATTATTTCTCGCGCTGGAGCTGGCAGCTTGTTTGAGATTAAATTTTTTAAAAAACCATGCATTGTTATTCCTCATGAAACTGCAAACACCAATCATCAGATTAAAAATGTTTTAGAACTTGCCAAAGAGTTCCCGGAGCAGTTTAGCATTATCAAGCAGTCTGACTTCAATTCAAATTCATTATTCAATGCTTTAAAAAAAGGCCTAATATAAACATATTTTCATTGCTTTTTGTTTTACAACAACTACCCTTTTGCTATACTATTTATGTTACGATTTTACAATGTCTAGGTTACATATTTCATGGGTTTTTTATGAAAAAAAATATTCTTCTTTCAGCGCTTATCATTTTTTACGCATGCACTCCAATACATACTTATAATTCATGGAATAACGATGATACTTCCAATTTCGACAAAAAACTTGCGATTGCTTGCAGCATTGCCTACCTTACTTTCGTCAGCATTTACTGCTATCTGATTTACCAACAAAATAAAACTCACAACGAACTTTGGACAGTTTCTCAACCAGGCGACATTGCAGAAAATTTCGATTCTGTTGCCGGAGCTCATGAAGCAAAAGATGCACTTTTAGAAATTGTTGAATATTTAAAAAATCCAAAACAAGCAAAGCGCTTAGGAGCAAAAGTTCCAACAGGTGTACTTTTGACTGGAGAACCAGGAACAGGTAAAACACTTCTTGCGCGCGCTGTTGCAGGAGAAGCAAATTGTAGTTTTATCAGTGTCAGCGGATCGGTGTTTGAGCAAGTTTACGTAGGACTTGGAGCAGCACGAGTGCGTGCACTTTTTGAACAGATTGAGGCAGAAAAAAAACCATGCATTGTTTTTATTGATGAAATTGATGCAGTAGGAGGAAAACGCTCTCAAGAATATTCATGGATAAATCAAACCATCAATCAACTGTTAACCTGTATGGATGGATTTAATTCAAAAAATAGAAGCTTTCCTATCATTATCATTGGCGCAACGAATCATGAATGTTTACTGGATCCTGCACTATTACGCCCAGGACGTTTTGATCGAATTGTTCATGTTGCGCGTCCATGTGTAAATGATCGCATCGATCTTTTAAACATTTATCTACAAAATATTATTTTCGCAGACGATTTAAATTTAGAAATTATTGCAAAACAAACTCCTGGATTTACAGGCGCTGACATAGCTCAGCTCGTAAATCAAGCAACACTGCTTGCAACAAAAAACCACCAAGACTGTGTAACCATGCAAAATTTTCATGATGCAATCAATCTGATCACGCTTGGAGCACCTGATACAAGTATCAAAATGGATGATCGTGAGAAAAAAATTACAGCATATCATGAAGCAGGACATACCTTACTTCATTTACTTCAACCAGAAACTACTTCAGAATTTTACAGTGTAACCATTGTTCCTCGCAGTAAAGCTCTTGGCATAACACTATCTTTTCGAAATGAAAATAAATACAGCTCAAACAAAGAAGAACATTTAGCTGAAATTTCAACTCTTCTTGCAGGAAGAGCAGCAGAAGAATTGATGTTTGGAGAAATCGGTACAGGAATTCATAATGATTTTACAGAAGCATCAAGCATTGCATTCCATATGGTTTGCAGCTATGGAATGTCTGAACTTGGAACACGAATTTATAACGTTAATCATATTTCTGATGCCACACGCACGTTAATTGACAACGAAGTGAACAAAATTTTAGATCAACAGTACCAAAAGGTTATGAAACTGCTCAAAGAGCATAAAGCAAAACTCATCAAATTAGCTGAAAGATTACTTGAAAAAAATACGCTGTATGCTGATGAAGTTTATGAATTATTACAAATTTCAAAACCAAATCAGGCTATAGCTTAAACAATAATTGGCGCTGGCATTCCTTTTGGAGCAGTTGTTGATCCTGCAGAACTAATAAATTGATTTTGTACCGTCGCAGTAGGAACTACAAGATTGTCGCTATTTGACTGCGATGGCTCCAAAATATAGTACATTGGGCCAGATCCAACACCAATTGATGTCAACACATCTGCACCCAGAAAATATCCTGTCACACCATCAATGATCGTTGATCCTCCATTCAAACTCAACACTCCTTGAGCAGCTTGAACAAGTAAATCTTGCGGTACTGATTTTTTAGTAACTCCAGGTGCAGCAGCAAGCTTGATTTGTTGATCACCTTGCCGATAATAATCACTGAGCATATTTTTTCCAACAGACCCTGTAAAAAACTTTTGTAAATATTGTTGAGCAACCGTATCACTGTTAGTTGCAACGTACATAAAATAAATCCACAATTTTTTACCTGACTCTGGACGAGTTACCTTAAATTGTAGTGCTTGACCCGGAGTTGCACCTGCAATGATTTGCATAGTCTCTTGCACAACGACCACCCAAACTTTTCCCAAAGTTAAATCTATAAAGCCTGAAACACCTCCAGCTTGAGCAACTGATTGATACCACAGCACACAAGTTACTGGAGTAATATCACGCACCTGTCCAATTGCTTGATCATAATTTCCCGACATTAATCCTTGCAAATTCATGCTTACAGATTTTGCTTGAGCATCTTGATAAATTTCGAGCGTGTAGGGCATTGAAACATTGTTTGGCAATGTGCAAAAAATATATGATGGCAAGTTGTATGTTTTAATTAATTTTTCAGACGTTACATCAAAAATTCCTACAGTTCCAGGACTCAAGCTGGTCATTGACGTTGTTGCGTTCAACACCGCAAAAGAATTTTTTGCAACCAAAGCATACGCAAAACAATTTTTTTTAGTCATTGATGCAGCTGAAGGTGCTGGCACAAATCCAACATAATAATCATTTGAACTACTGTTAAAAATCGTCAGTGATGACAATGTAGAACCAATCGTGACATTTCCAGGATCTGATTTTGCATCAGCAGGATTTTGATTAAAATATCCCAAACTTTCTGCTTGAGCTGTATGAACATAAGCACCATCTTGCAATGTTTTGCCCATAAATGAACGAAAATAATGTAATTTTTGTGAACTTTTTTGCCCTTCAAGCGCAGTTACTTCCTGGCGAAACAACAGATTATCATGCGGCACATATGGCATATGAGATGAATAATCTCTGTCTGTTGATTTGATAAAAAGTTCAAAATAATAATCTTGATTGCTCACCGAATAATGAGTAAATGGCGTCACAGTTGCTTGAGTCCAACCATGTGGTTTTGGTAAATCTCCACCCATCAATGACATAATTTCATTGACCGCAACATAAATATTTTGATTGACAATGTCATTGTACACATCAAAGCTATACACATACCCTGATGGTGGCGCACCAAAACTTTGTCCTAAGGATTTAAAAAAACCTGCAAATTTTTTTGGAAAAGATTCAACAGTACTCAAAATTCCTTTCATCGTATCCAAAGAATTTGGCATGATATTGAAAGAATGCAGCAACATCAAAATTAATATTTTTTTCTTCACAACACTTCCTTTTTTAATTTTACATCTCAAGTAATGTCACCACATCAGGATTTGAAAAATCTTTACTATCTTTTCCCGTTCTCCAATTAATTGTTCGCTCGTGCAATTTCGGATCATAATAAAAATTAGATCCAGGTTTAGCAATTTTTTCATGAAATTGAAACCAAATAGGAAATGCAGTTCGAGAACCAAACATATTTTTACCAAGCGATTCATTGCTATCACATCCAATATAAATTGCAGTAGTTAATTCTGGGGTTGCACCACAAAACCAACAAGTTCTAAAATCATTATTTGTTCCTGTTTTTCCAAGAGCTTGACCTGAAAACCATGGGACACTCGTTAAATTTTTACGTCGTTCAAGTGCAAACGTAAGAACTTTTGCAATTGAACCGGCAATAGCAGGATCCATGACTTGCTCTTGACATGTTTTTGATTTATAAATTTTTTGACCTAATTCATTTTTAACCCAAGAAATAAAATAAGGCTGCGCGTATTTTCCATGATTAACCACCACATTAAAAGCTCCAATAACTTCAAGCACACTTGTATCAACACAACCCAAAGCAATTGAAGGATACGGCTTAATAATTGCAGAAATATGACAACGCCGAGCCATATCAATCACAGCATCAACTCCAATTTCAAGCAATGTTTTAATAGCTACAATGTTATTAGAATGTGACAAGGCATACGCACGTGTCATCAATCCTAAAAATTGATCATTATAATTTCCTGGTGCCCACAAAGTTCCATTTGAAATCCACTCACATGGCTCATCAATTTCAACATCACTTAACTTTAACCCTTGCTCTAATGCTGCAGCATAGACTAAAACTTTAAAAATTGATCCCATTTGACGCTTTGCTTGCAAAGCTCGATTATATTTCGATTTTTTAAAATCAAAGCCACCAATCAACGCACGAATTTCTCCAGTTTTACTATCCATAGAAATAAAACCACCATCAATTTCCTGATGAAATGTTGATTTAAGACTTTTTACATGTGACTGAAATGATTCTTCTGCCGCTTGCTGCATGTGCTTATCAACTGTTGTTTGAATTGTTAATCCACCAGTGTATAAAATTTCACGTCCAACCAAATTTTCCATAAAAATTCGAATGGTTTCTTTCAAATGCGGAGCTAAAATATTTGATTCACCTTCTTTAATTCCCAACAATTGCGATTGAGCATCTAAATATTCTGATTTTGAAATCATTGCATGATCACACATCATTGCCAAAATTAAATTTCGACGAGATACAGCATTATGTGCTGCATGAATTGGAGAATATTTTTGCGGCGATTTCATAACACTTGCAAGAACAGCTGCTTGATCAAGCGAAATTTCTGAAACATCTTTACCCCAAAAACGTTGCGATGCAGCTTGAACACCATAAATTCCATATCCAAAATAAACATTATTTAAATATGCTTCTAAAATTTGCTCTTTACTCCATGATCGCTCAACCAAAATTGCATAAATTTGTTCTTTAATTTTTCTATTCATGGTTTTTTTTGCATCAAAAAACAATAATCGTACCAACTGCTGCGTAATAGTACTTGCTCCTTGAACTTTTTTTCCAGAATACAAATTCACAAGCAATGAACGCAAAATTCCACGAAATGAAATTCCTGGATGTTCAAAAAAAGATCGATCTTCTGTAACTAAAAACGCATGAATTAAATGCTCTGGAATTGATTCAAGTAAAACATATTTGCGTTTATCAACTTGAAATCTACCCCATTCTTTTCCATGACAATCAAGAAGTATTGATGGTTTTGCATGCGTATCTTGTTGCAAGCTTGAAAAATCGATCGTATGATTATGAAGAAAAAAAGATAACGCACCAAAACCAATGCAAAATATTAAAAAAACAGAACATGCAAAGATTTTAAATAATTTATGCATAAAAAATTACGATTAAATTGAAAAAATATTGAAATTATTATGTAGTATAACATAAAAATATAGAAACACTCATCATGAAACCATATCTTACCGTACTGATAAGTTTAATCATTATGATCATGCTTACCAGCTTACAATTTTGCTTATTTTCATATCAAAGTCACAGCCAATTCAATCCTGTACTCATTGGCTATTTTTATATTTTAATGACCAACTGTTCGCTAACTATTTTGACAGCTCTTGCATTAATTTTAGACATGACAACCTATTTGATTACCGGTATTTTTGGTTTAACTATTTTATTTTTAGTTCCAATCTCTTGGATTGCGTTAAAATTTAAAGATGACATGTACAATAAAATTGTTATTCCATGGTTTTGTATTATTTTATATGCCATTTTTTATAACATAATTTTAAAATGGCATATCGCATACCCAATTCATTTTGGCCCACTTTTTTTAGGCATAATTCAAAATTGTTTTTTATTTTTAATGATTTGGATAATGACCAAACAACCATTGCATGATTAACCATACTACGCGTTTCACTTGCTTCGTATGGTTTTACTTCGCTATTCAGCTCTTGATTTAACAATAAACAATTTTTTAACGCAGTAAAACAAAAAAGCCCCACGAAAATTCGTGAGGCTTTTTATTTTTTAATTAAAATGAGAAACTAAAAACCAGTTTCTTCATCTTCTGATGCCAAAGCATAGTCAACAGCTTTAACAACCAAAACAGTTGTTACAACTACTGCTGCTGCTGAGTACCATGGATAAGCAATCATTTTAGCTTCTACTGAATTTTTTGCATTTACAACAACTTCAGGGCAATCTGGAAATTTTGCCCAAGCTTGTGCAAGATATCCTTCTGAAGAAACTTTTGGAGCTTTTTCTACTACTGGCGCAGATTTTTGATCTGCAACTGGTGCTGGTTGACCTTCAGATGCAACCATTGAAGAAGCTGCAGCAACAAACATTGATGCTAAAATAAATTTTTTCATTGAAAATCCTTTGTGAAAAATTTATGAATATTTTATAACTGAGAAACCTAATTTAATTCTGTGAGAAAGAATAACAGAGGATTTCTCTTTGTCAAACAAAATAGTCCTCAAAAACAAGCCTCATCAATGATCAAAAACATTTCTTAATTCAATTAAATAGATTTTAAAACAAGCAGATCTCTTTGATTTTATGGCCCTCTATGATAAACTGTTTCTATCGTACAAAATTTGAAAAATTTGGCAGACAAGGCAATCGCGCAGGACTCAAATCCTTCGAGGAAAGTCCGGACTCCAACTGAGCATGATGCCTGCGAAGAGTCGATTGGACCAAACCAATCAACTTCAACTCAGGGCAATTTTTAACCTAAATTGACGGAACAGTGCCACAGAAAATGACCGCCTAGCATGTAAAAATGACAGGTAAGGGTGAAAATGTGTGGTAAAAGCACACGGATAGACTCAGCAATGGGCCTATCGGGCAAACCCCTTCAGGAGCAAGACAAAATAAGCAAGCAGAGCGCTTAGTCTCTTACTTGCGGGTATGTCGCATAGATAAATGGTTGCCACTGCAAAGCAATTTGCAATACAGAATCCGGCTTATTGTCTGCCAATGATTTTATTTAAAAAAGATATGCAATGAGTGCTCATCTTAAAAACTACCTTTTTTTCGTCATTCCTTTCAGCTGTTTTGCCATCGGATACGCAATTTCAAATTTTTTTATTGGAAATAAATCTTATCCAACCCCTAATTTAATTGGCGTTACGCTACATGATGCCATACTGCAAACATCACCTTTTCACATCAATGTATCATTGGCCGCTCAAAAAGAATGCCCTGGCATTGCTCACGGCACCATCATCAGTCAAAAACCAGCACCCGGCAGACTGATCAAACCTCATCAATCAATCATTGTAGTCACCTGCAAACACCCTGATGCGCAATTGACCCCTGACTTGATTGGCAAATCAGAACCACAAGCTCAAGAAATTTGCACAGCCTCACGCATGAAACTAAAAACTTATGCTCAAACTTACCCTCTACCAACCGGCACTTGTATCGGTCAAACACCACAAAAAGACCAAGAAATTCCTGATAAAAAAATCATTGCCTACACTGCCAAAGATCAATCAAACAATTATTTAATGCCCAACTTCATCAATAAGCCACTCGAACAAATTTTAGAATTTTTACAAAAATATACCAAAAACATTTCCATATTTTTGAACAATCAAAAAATTGATATACCCTATCCACCATGCAAAATCATTGGACAAAAACCATTGCCTGGTTCTTTTGTAAATTTAAAAAATGAACTGATAGTTCAATTGGAAGTGGAAAAAAATTAAAGAAAAAACCATGAAAACAAATGTATTAAAATTTACACTATTTTTAATCACAACAACGTTAACTTACACAAGTCAAAATCATGAACGCGCTGCAAATGGATCATATCGATTACCACCAAGCAAACATTTTGAAAAATCAAGAGCTGATACTCACGAACCATCAAAATCTTCGCCATCAAATTCAACACAGCAATAATTTTTTATTTTCCAAAATTTTTATTTGCCTGAAGGCATTCTTGAACTATTTGATCTAAAATTTCTTGTGTCAAATCAGGCCAAAGGCAATCTAAAAAGCGAATTTCAGAATATGCTGCTTGAAAAAGCAAAAAATTACTTAAACGCTTCACGCCACCCGTCCGAATAATAATTTCTGGATCAGGAATATTTCCCATCCAAAAATTTTGCTTAAGCAGTTCTTTGGTTATTTTTTTTTCACCAGCATCAATAACTTTTTGAGCAGAAGCAATAATTTCTTGCTGACTGCCATAACAAAATAAAAAATTACAGACTAAGGTTGCACAATGTGCAGTTTTTTCTTGCATGTTCATGCAAATTTTGTGCACATCTGCAGGAATACCAGACAAATCACCCACAAATCGAACTTGAACATCATTTTTTATAAATTCATGAATTCGCGACTGCGCTTCTTGAATCAACAAAAAAATATAGGAACGTTCTTGCTCAGGACGATTTTGCAAATTTTCAAGAGAAAATGTGTACAGTGAAAGATAAGAAATTTTGTGATCGATACAATATTTGATAACCATTTCAACATTTTTTGCGCCTTGGCGATGACCAAGCCAAGCAAACATACCTTGTTGTTTTGCCCAGCGACGATTTCCATCCATGATCAATGCCAAATGTGAAATCATGCCCATCCCAACTTTTTACATGCACGAGTCCATGGCTGCAGTTGAAATGCTTTAACAATTACAAAATCACAAATTATTATACCGCCAGCCATCAAAAGTCGCTCACAAATCACAACAGGAATTAATCCAAGCCACACTTCGCAAGGAATTGTTTTGGTATACAACCAAATGACTGATCCAACACCATGCGCTACAAAAGATGCAGAAAGTGATCGTGAAATTATAGAATCTTTTGCAAAATAAAGTGCCATCGGAATGAGCCAGTACAAACTGTAACACCACGCAACAGATCCCACATCATGAAGCACAAACAGCAACATGCACAGAGCTGGAAGAAACAATGACGTCGACCAATGACGAATATGGTATGCGCGAGATGCAAAAATTAATGGCGTGCGATGTAAAAAAGAAAATAATATGGTATAGATCCCAGCCTTTGCAAGGATAAGAGAAGGAGAAATAAAAAATAAACTTATCCACGCAAAGCCATAATATTTCGTCAGTGCAGGAGCAAGCATGGTAGTCCAAGAAAAAGTTGCATGATATGAACCGATGATCCAATTAAATGGAATCATTTTTGCAAGAAAAATCATGAACAAAATAGGAATATATGAAAGTTTCTGCATAAAACTTTTACTCAATTTTTTGATACTATATGTTGTAACAACAAGTTTACTTGAATCATACACTATTGTACAGATTGACAAAAAAAGGATTTATCATGAAATATAAAGCTATAATTTTTGATATGGATGGCACGATCATCAGCACTGATGATGCTTGGGAACAGGCAACAAAACATCTACTTAAAACTAAAGGTTTTTTAAGCGATGAAGAATGTCACAACATTATGCCCATACTTAAAGGCGCATCATTATATTCAACCTGCAATTTCATAAAAAAAACATTCAACACTTCAGAAACAATTGATGAACTTATCAAAGAAAAACAACGTTTAGCATTTTCAAAATTTAAAAAAGAAGCTCGACTGATTGATGGCTTTGATCGATTTCATAAAAAAATAATTCAGCTTAATTTAAAAACTGCAATTGCTACAAATTCAAATCAACGATCACTTGATAAAGTAATGCAATACGTACCACTTGATAATTTTTTTAAAGAACACATTTATTCAATTGATATAATTGGCAAAATACCAAAACCAAATCCCGACATTTATCTTTTTGCCGCAACACAACTTCAAGTTGATCCAAAATTTTGTATCGCAATTGAAGATTCACGCCATGGAATTGCTGCAGCAAAAGCTGCAGGAATGTTTTGTATAGGCATAAACACTGGCAAAGATCGCCAAGCTCTTGCACAAGCTGACTATATTATAGATCATTATGATGAGCTCATTATTGAAAATTTATTGTAAACACCTTAAGCCACAAAACGATGTAAGGATTTATGATTAAAATTAATATCGATCTATTTTATTATGTACTTTTCGGCTTAGCTATTTTATATCTTGCAGTTGGAATTTGGTCTGCTCGCTCAGTTCGAACTTTGCAAAATTATTTTTTAGCAAATCAAAATCTTGGAATCATCAAATTAACTTTTGCTATTGTTGCAAGCCAGCTTGGCAGCGGCATGATTTTAGGTACAGCATATCAAGCATATTTTATTGGGTTCTGGAGTCTTTTATACACCATGGGACTTAGTTTTGGATTTATTGTTTTAGGGTGTGGTATTGCTGCACGTATGCGATCACTCAACATCGTAACAACTGCAGAAATTTTTCAAACACATTATAATTCAACAAAACTTCGTATGTTTGCTGCAAGTTTGTCAGTAGTAAGTTTATGGGGAATTTTGGTTGCACAAATGGTAGCATCAAAAGCACTATTTTCAGGACTTCAAATTTCAGATCCTTACATTTTTATAAGTTGCTGGTTATTTATTATTGTCTACACCATGCTCGGCGGACTTCAATCAATTGTTCTTGTTGACATGATTCAACTTTTATTTATTACCACAATCTTTGCCATTGCTGGAAAATTTTTAATTCCTGCAAAATTAAGTTTTTATTTAACTCCTGAAAAACTTGCCTATGTTCAACATCGTTTATTTAACACCAATATCGATCTTTATAGCATCCTGCCGGCACTGTGCATGCCTATTTTATTTTCACTGATATCTCAAGATATCGGTCAAAAATTTTTTGCTGCCAAATCAAAAATGACCGCAACAATATCTTCGTTTTTAACTGCAATATTTCTTATGATTTTAGTCTGCTTTCCTCTTTATTTTGGAATTTTAGCACGACTTAAAGCAATCAACATTTCACGCGGAAACCCTTTTGTTTTAGTTCTTGCAAAAATATGTCCTGAATGGATGTTTATTGTAATCATTTGCGCAATTCTTGCTGCAATCATGGCCACAGCAAGTTCACTTTTATGTGCAATCAATTCCAATATTATTCAAGATTTTACAACTTATATTCACCTGGAACACCATAAACTTTTGTCTGTAAAAATAATTGCACTACTTGTTGGACTCGGTGCCCTTATAACTTCTTTGTTTGCATCAGGAGATATTTTGTATATTCTAGAACAGAGCTATCGAATTTCTGTTGTTTGTTTATTTATTCCAATTTTTATTGCTTATTTTAGCCAACCAAAAAATTCATTGCCAGCTTGGCTTTCTATTATTTTTGGGCTATTAGCTTATAATTTTTTAAATTTTACTTCAATTGCAATAACTACTAAGGATCTTGGAGCTCTGATTTGTTCACTTTTTGGATTCATACTTGGATATGTAATATCACTCTATCAAAAAAAGAATAATCCCTTGTAACCTGGACCGAACTATGAATGTAAAAAAAATTTTATTTTTAACATTTCTGATATTAAGCAATTATGCTCATAGCTTGCAAACTCGTTGGATCACCGTTTTTATTCATGGATCTTTTTCTTTAAGGCCACACTTAACCATTCGAAATATTATCAAAATGCTCAATGATACGATTGAAGAATCTGTTTACTATCGATCAACAGAAATTAATCGTCGTGATCCATTTTTTTACAAAAATCAAGCAATGTCTGGACTAGGTTTACATAAAATTGATTTACATCATCCTCACAACAATGCTGCAGCTCCAATTCTTGCTGCCTCTTTTGAAGAAATTTCTCAATTTGTTGGACATGAACCATCAGATCAATATTATACTTTTGGATGGAGCGGACTTGTAAGCAACAAACTTCGATATCTAGAATCTGCATTCTTACATCAAGATTTAGAAAAATTAATTCAACATACTATAGCCGAAGGATTTGAACCAAAAATTCGATTGATTGGATACAGTCATGGTGGAAATTTAGCATTACAACTCGGCGCACTTCATACAACAAAGCCAATTTCAAAACAATTTTTTATTGATGAATTATGGCTTTTAGGAACTCCAATTCAAGTTGAAACTGATTATTTAATCAATAGCCCAATTTTCAAAAAAATTTATAATTTTTATTCTCGAGCAGATAGTGTTCAAATGCTTGATTTTTTTTCATTTAAAAGATTTTTTTCACGTAAAAAATTCTCAAAACGCAGTAATTTTAAATTACCTGAAAAACTGTATCAAGTTCGTTTAAAAATTACCGAATATGAACCAATTCGCAATAATTATGAAATTGAACAAGCTCCATGCATGGATGATAAAAATTTGAAAAAATACTTTAAAGCAGTCAGTTATGATCCTGGTCATTTTGAACTTTGGTTTATGGGATGGACCATTTTAACTTATCGCAAAACATTTCCTTTATACCCATTACCAGTTCTTACATTCCTTCCCATCATTGTACAATATTTTCAAGATCATCCTACAGCACCGCATGACATTGTTGCTCATTTAAAACCTGCATGCAATATTTTAGAAATAACTCCGTACCATATGAAAAAGAAATCATATCATGACATTTTATCGTTTATGGATCCTATTCTTTTTCAACACATGCGCTATCATGCTTCAAAATTTGTCCCTGATGATTACAATCTTGAAATGTACAATCAAAAAGTTTACGGCGCTATGGATATTGCAGAACATGAATGGAAAGAAATTAAAGAATTGATAAAAAAAGAAAAAAAAGGGCACAATAAAAAAACTAAAATTAATTTACATAAAAATGATTCAAAGTTTAAAGGACATTTAACATCAAATTGACCAAGAACTTATCACGTGCTACCTTGATTTCATAACTAATCATTAAAAATGAAAGTTTACAACATGAAATCAAAAATAATCTTTTTATTTTTAACTACTTTTTTACTTTCTCATGTTTTTTTAACCATCAAACCAGAAAACATGGAAGCTATGACCATCAAAACTCCAAATGCACAAGGAAAAATTAAACTTTTTGTGTACAATGGATGCCCTTGGTGCAACAAAGTAATTTCTTATTTAAAACAAATCGGTCAATTAAACAAAATAACTCTTTTGGATCTTTCAAATCCTTCAAACATGCAAGAATTGAAAAATTTAAACAGTGGCAATACTCAAGCACCTTATTTGCTTGATGAACCAAACGGTATAGGCATGCTTGAAAGCAGTGATATTATTCATTATTTTTCAAAAAGATTTTAAAAAAATTAATGTCATTCAAAAAACTTTTTCTTTGCTTAACAACAATCCTGATTTGTTTAATCGGATTTTATTTCATACTCATACAAAAAGATCTTGTTACTTCAAAAAACAAACCCCTTGTTGTTTGTACTACCACCATCATTGCAGATGCAATTCAAAATATTGCAGAAGATACTATTGATTTGCAAATTTTAATGGGGCCTGGTGTTGACCCTCACACTTACAAACCAATTGAACAAAATATTATTACGATCAGTAATGCAGATATAATTTTTTATAATGGACTTCATTTAGAAGCTCGAATGGCCGATATTTTTGCTCAAATAAAAACACGAAAAAAAACTATTAGCGTTACTGATAACATGCCACAAAATAAGTTGATTTATTCTTCAGAATTTAATCACTATCCCGATCCTCATGTTTGGTTTGATCCTGAATTATGGATCTATGCCGTTGAAACAATTTGCAAAAATTTACAAAATCTTTTGCCACAATATTTCGATAGATACGAACAAAATAAAAATAATTATATTGAAAAAATTCACCAAACCTATCAAACAACACAAGACCTGATGAAAAAAATTCCAGAAAATCAAAGATTTTTAATTACAGGTCATGATGCCTTTTCATATTTTGCACGAGCATATAATTTTAAAGTCATCAGCTTGCAAGGAATCAGCACCGCAAGTGAAGCAGGAACTTGTGATGTCCAAAATTTAATCAATTTTATTGTACAACACAAAATTAAAACTATTTTTCCAGAATCATGCATTCCCAAACGCAATCTTTTAGCTCTTATACAAGGAGCAAAAACTTCGGACTGGAACGTCAAACTTGGCCATGAACTTTTTGCAGATGCTTTAGGATCAGCTGGCAGCGCACAAGAAAATTACTGCAAAATGCTTACGTACAATGTTGAAAAGATTGTACAAGGACTTACTTTATAAAAAGTGTTATACTTAAAAGTGTAAAATTTTACCTAACATAAACTTGCATGTTAAAAATATCAAAATCCATCATTACTGTTAAAGATTTAACGGTAGTTTATCATGAAAAACCAGTTATTTGGGATCTCGATTTACAAATTCCTCAAGGTAGCATGTGCTGCATTGTAGGCCCAAATGGCAGCGGCAAAACCACGCTTTTAAAATCAATTTTAGGAATCATTAAACCGATCACCGGCAGTATAAAAATTTTTGACAAACCATTTCATAAATCACAACATAAAATTGCCTATGTCCCACAAAAAAATTCTGTTGATTGGACATTTCCGGTTTCAGTTCATGATGTGATTATGATGGGACGCTATGGCGCTCTTTCATGGTGGCAACGACCAACAAAAAAAGATTTTGAAATTGTTGCTTGGGCCTTAGATCAGGTTTTAATGTCACCTTTTAAAAATCGACAAATTAGTCAACTTTCAGGCGGACAGCAACAACGTGTTTTTTTAGCACGAGCTCTTGCACAACAAACTGATATTTTTATGCTTGATGAACCATTTGCAGGAATTGATATGATCACTGAACAATTAATTTTAAAACTACTGCAAAAACTTCAAAGCCAAGGAAAAACAATCATTGTTGTACATCATGATTTGACAACAGTTCAACAATATTTTGATTGGACTTTTCTCATGAATATAAAACATATTGCATGTGGTCCGACCGCAGAAATTTTAACGCAATTCAATATTGCAAAAACATTTAAAGTGACTCATGATTCAATTTGATCAAACATTATTTTTTATTCTGCTGACTACCGGAATTTTAGGAATCAATGCCGGAATTTTAGGAACTTTTTTAGTATTTTCAAAAAAAAGTTTATTTGGTGACACCATTGCACATGCAACACTGCCAGGACTGACTGCAATATTTTTTTTAACCCTCAACAAAAATCCAATTGTTCTTATCATTGCTGCTACAGGTTCTGCACTTTTTGCAACATGGTGCATCAATCAACTTGAACAAAAAACTGAACTTAAAAAAGATACCATTCTTGGAATCATACTTGCAACATCATTTGGAATTGGGACAGTTTTTTTAAGCAAAATTCAAACAATTCCTGATGCCCATCAAGCAGGACTTACCAAATATTTACTGGGCAATGCATCAACTCTGTTGCATCAAGATTTACTATTGATCACATGCATCACACTCATTTCCTTACTCTATATTTTTACGGTATTTCAACACTTCAAAATTATACTGTTTGATGCTGAATTTGCAGCAACTACCAATATTACAACAGATGCAATTTCTTCCAGCATATTACTCCTGACAACATTGACCATTGTTATTGGTCTTCAAACTGTTGGCGTAATTTTAATCAGTGCATTGTTAATTGCACCTGCAAGTGCCGCACGACAATGGAGTCATAATTTTACAACAGTGCTCAAACTTGCAGCTTTTTTTGGAATGATTTCAACAACAATCGGAACTTTAATCAGCAGCAGCATGCTGCATCTACCCACAGGACCAACCATTGTGATTGTTGCAACATTGATAACTTTTTTTTCAATACTTTTTGCACCACAAGGAACTGTAATTGTTTGGTGGAAAAAGCAAAAAGAAACTGCAAAAATGGATGAACAAGCAATGCTTAAAAATTTTTTATTATTTAATGAAGGCCTCAATAACCCATTTCATGCCCATGATTTAAAAACTTTACAGGCTGTTGGCAAAAAAAGTACCAATAAAATTATTGCAAGGTTAGCAGATCAAAATTTAATTGTATCGCCCCAGAAAAATTTCTGGCAGCTGACAGAAAAAGGATTACAACAATTGCAAAAACATTATGTTGATAAATCATGAATTTTATCTATCTACAACTTTTAATCACAGCACTACTTACTGCTGCATCTTGTGCACTCCCAGGAACATTTTTAGTTTTACGCGGTACAAGCTTTATGAGTGATGCACTTGGTCATGCAGTTTTGCTTGGGATTGTCCTATCTTTTTTTATCATTCAGCAGCTTCATCACCCTTTCATGTTTATTGGTGCAACATTCATTGGCTTGGCAACAGTTGCCATCATTGAAATGCTGATTAAAACAAAACGAATACATCATGATGCAACCATTGGTCTCATATTTCCACTTCTTTTTTCCATTGCAGTTATTTTAATCAATATTTTTGCAAGCTCAGTACATTTAGATATTGATGCAGTACTGTTAGGTGAACTTACATTCACACCACTCAAACAAATTAACTTTGCAGGTATTGATTGCGGATCATATGCTATGTGGATCATGGGTGCAATTTTGATTGCAAATATCATCACAATTGTTGCCAATTTTAAAGCATTCGCATTAGCAACCTTTGATCAAAATTTTGCAACAATTATCAATTTTAAGCCACATGCAATTCATTATGTCATCATGATGATGACCTGTTGGACCATTGTTGGAGCTTTTGAATGTGCTGGAGCAATTTTAGTTGTAGCATTTATGATCACAGCACCAGCAACAGCACAACTGATTAGTCGTCGATTAACGCACATGCTTATCATGGGTGTTTTATTTGGAATGATTGGCGCTGTTAGCGGCTGCATCATGGCTCATATTTTTAATGTTTCCATCGCAGGATCAATTGCAACAATGAATGGAATTTGGTTCTTGCTTGTCTATATTTTACGTAAAAAAATCACTTGGTAATCACTTGCGTGTTAAACACATACAACTTCCAATCATTTAAATTTTGCTGAACAATCAATCGTGCATAGGCATCAAAATTAAATCCAAAATTTTGACCATACACGGAATCTGCACCAACGTTAAAGGTCCAAACTTTACCACCTTGAAGCGTCCTGTAATTTTTTTCATCTGCACAGTTACGTGCAACAGCATTATCTTGAGAACGCCAAAGTTTATACACCCCTTTATTTACGTTTAAATAATGCATCATATCAGGATCACCATGTTGATGAGCCCGAAAAACACCACAAATTTTGCTCGTTGTAGAACTTTGTAATTCTAAAATTTGTTGTGTTAAATCTTGGCCAAATATTAAACCTCGACCTGGATAATGTTGAACAGAACGTAAATCTGCCACATCAAAATCATTCCACATAAAACCTAATGCTAATCCATCTTCATTTGTCGGAGCATTCAATAAATAATCATCTTTCAATAAATGCTCAACCGGCATCCATGATGCTATCCAAGCATTTTTCTTTTCTTTGTATGGATTGCTATGCATAAAACTTTTAAACCAATTAACCATGCCAGCAATTTTTTGATCACAGTCTAAAATAAATTTTTGAATAAAAAATAGTTGATGCAATACTCCCAAAAATTGATAACTTGTTGCATGATTATCTAAAAATGGTCTTGGATTATATCCAATTTCCAAACCTCCATGACAACATTGCAAATAATTTGTTTGAAATTGTGATAGTGCCACTTGATATTCAGAATTTACAGGATGCCTTAAATCTTGACAGCCAAGATACAATACAACTGGCAATAAATCATTCATCCGTGAAATTGTTTTATGCTTAAACCCTGTTGTATCATCAAATTTATGCATAACTTCTTCTTTAAAACCATTTTTTGCAGAAATTCCAATATCTTCATGATTACCGCGCACAAAAATAACTCGATCAGGATTTGCCAACGCCAATCGCATCATAGTATACAACACCTCGCATCCATACTGACCACGATCAACATAATCTCCTAAAAATAAAACCCAAATATTATCTTTGATAATTCTAAAATTATCGTCAATCACTCCTTCATCATGCATTTTGTTCAATTGAGCAAGAAGTGAGAAAATATCTCCATGCAAATCACCACGAATAAAAAATTGATCACCCGGCTCGGCAATAATTTTTTGAGCATATGGGGTAAATTCTGGTAGCAAATTTTTTACATCATAAAATTGTTTTGAAGGTTTTGTTTGCATTTCAAAATTTGAAATTTCCCATAACCTTTCAATTTTGAGTGGACCAGAAACCATCATTTCAAACCATGCAGATAAAACGCGATAAAATTCTTGCCATTGCTGCTCTTTGGTTCCCAATGATTTAAAACCAGAATCAAACTGCGCTTGAGCTCCATCACGATTTTTTTTCGATTTGTTACACTCCTGTAACCATAATGAAAATGTTGGAAATGCTGTACCAGAATACGGTATTGCAGCAACTCGATCTCGTTTTATGGGTGTTACAGGAACTGAAACTAAAACATAATCACTATCCGACGCAAACAGTTGAAACGATCCAAAAATCAATAAAAACAAATAGATTATTGAAATTTTTTTCATAAATTCCCCTAAAAACTTTTATTTTGCAACAAAAACAGGTTATCATAACTCAAAAAAACGAAGCAATTTTTTGCAAAGGAATTGTGGATATGATGCTGTATATCTTGTTTATGATCAGTATTTTTTATGGTAATTCAAAGATATTGAGTGCTGAAAATTCTAAAAAGTTGCGTCCTAATCGATCATCAGAAGAATTTAATGCCGCAAACCTACTTCGTGGATTTCCAAGAATAAAATCTCAATCAAAATCTCCAAGCAGTCGCAGTTCAAGCACTGCGCGAAAAATTGAAGGGTCTCCAAAATTTTATACTCCATCTCATAGTCCAATTTCTACAGCACAAATTCATATAGATCCGGCAGAACCAGTGACTTCTGTTCAACCAAAACCGAACATTCCTTCAAATTTTGAAAGTTGGGATGATGTTTTACAAAAAGATCCAGGTTGGGATGATGCCAGCGCAGATTTTGACAGAATTAAACATCGAAATGGCACAACTCATTATTCTGCAAAAGCACATTTACGAACAAATCAAAAAACTTTACCATTTGTTGCAATCGCAAAAATTCTACAAACTGCGAAAACAGAAACTGCTAGTATCTTATTGTCCATTCCAAATATAACACAAGCAGCTGCACAAGAAATTACAGCAATTATAGCAGAAGTTCCAAAAGTGCTCGAAGAATTTAAAAATAAAACGTATTAAATTTTATGAATTAAATATTGACCAAATATTTAAAAAATCTTGCATACCAAGCTGTTGTGCACGTTTTAATAAAAGTTCTGGCTCCAAAAGCGAAAGATCAAAATGAGATTGAGCTAAATTATTACGCAACGTTCTGCGCGGTTGATGAAAACACAGTTTGATAAACTTCCAAAATTCTTCTTCTTTTTCAATTTTTTGCAAATTTAATTTTGGTTTAAAATACAGCAATCGTGAATAAATTGAAGGTGGTGGATAAAATGCACCAGGCGAAATTTTATCCAATAATTTTAATTCAAAAAAATGTTGAAAAAATAATGAAGAATATCCATAATCACGACCAGTAGTTTTAACAATTTTTTGCGCAACCTCTTCCTGAATCATGACCACACCTTCAAGAAACAGTGCACGATTTTGTTGAATTCTGTGAAAAATAGGAAACGTAATTTGATATGGCAAATTTGCAAGTAAAACCCAAGGTCCTTGATCCGCAAGTAAATCCCATTGAGCATCCAAAACATTATCAAGCACAATGTTTAAACGACTATCGGCACCATACACTTTATCAACGTATGATGCCCACTGTTCATCAATTTCAAAAACTTTTAATTGTTTACAAGGACCTTGTAAAATTGCACCAGTCAAAATTCCTTCACCACATCCAATTTCCATAACAGAAATTGTATCATCCAGGTGTACAGCATCAATCATTCGGTCAACAAAAAATCGATCTTTTAAAAAATGTTGTCCATATCTTTTTTTAAGTTCAATACCTTGGCGATGTGGCTTTTTATAACCCATATTAATCCATTAACGCTTCTTTAAAGAAATCTAGCTGTTCAAGAACTTTTCCAGCACCTTCAACAACACACAAGAGTGGATTTTTTGCAATGCGAACTGGAATTCCAGTATCTTTTGCAAGCAAACGATCAAGACCACGAAGTAATGATCCACCACCTGCCATCACAATTCCACGATCAACTAAATCAGATGCAAGTTCTGGTGGTGTATTTTCCAACGCCACACGAACAACATCAACAATATTTGAAATCGTTTCAAGCAATGCTTCATTAACTTCAGCATCAGTAAGTGTAATTGTTTTTGGAACACCGGTAATTAAATCACGACCTTTAACTTCAAGTGATTTTGATTCGTTACCATCAAGCATGACGGTTCCGATCTGCATTTTAATAATTTCTGCAGTACGTTCACCAATGAGCAAATTATATTTGCGCTTAACATAGGAAACAATAGCACGATCCATTTCATCACCACCGATACGAATTGATCTGCAGAACACAACTCCGCTCAGTGCAATTACTGCAACTTCAGTTGTTCCACCACCAATATCAACAATCATACTGCAATGTGGTTCATGAATTGGAAGTCCTGCTCCAATTGCTGCAGCCATTGGCTCCATAATAGTCATCGGCTTATCACGTGCTCCGGCTTGTTTTGCTGAATCAATAACCGCACGACGTTCTACTTGAGTAATTCCTGAAGGAACCGCAATAATCATACGAGGTGCTACCAAGGTGCGACGATTATTGTGAACTTTACGAATAAAATATCGAAGCATACTTTCAGTTAATTCAAAATCTGCAATCACACCATCACGCATTGGTCTGCATGCGGTAATACTTTCAGGAGTTTTTCCCAGCATTTCTTTTGCAGCTTTTCCTGCAGCTAAAACTTTTTTAGTATTATTTTTAATTGCAACAACTGACGGCTCATCTAAAACAATTCCTTTGTTGCGAACATAAACTAACGTGTTTGCAGTACCCAAATCAATTGCAATATCATTTGAAAATAAACCAAACCAATTTCGTGCTGGCAAAATACCTTGAATTTTATCTTTTCCCATTATCTTCTCGAGTTAAAAATTAATAGTACAACCTAAAGAAACTCTGTTTGTTTTTGCAAATCCACGACCTGCAATATGATTCATAGGAATATCCCATGAAAAATATGCAAACGGTCGTTTTTTCCAATCTTTGTCATGAGCAATGTCATAAAATAATCGGACGGTTGCAAATTCTTGAATCCAACCAGAATAGTAATTTAATTTTTTCATTTTTGCGATCAATCCATCACCCAAACGTGCTGCAAAAGAATCTTGTTCATGAATGGTAATCGTATATTTTCCTTCAAATCCGAATCCTGCACGTAAATCCTCAAATACAACGTACGGCGCAATGCTTGCAGTAATTCCTGAATCAAGTGCTGCATGTGCAATCACGGGAGCAAATAAAGGTTGTTCTTTTCCAATTGGTACTCGAACAGATACAGATTTATCAATTCTTTGAGTAACGCGACCTAAAATTCCAAATTTCCAATCTTCTTTTAATTCAAATTCTGCAAATAAAGATGCAAACCAACCCCACAAACCAAATTCTGAACCAAACGGAATTGATGCAAGATTATTAAGTTCACGCTTAACACCACATGGAATAATTGCACCCAAATAAAGTCCCCAATCAAGTTTTCTAAATTTATATTTGTATTCATGAGTATCATGCAGTGCTGCATACACAACCACATCACCAGGACCAACCTGCTGAGATGATGTTGCAATAATTCCAAGTTCATCATACATATCACTCATCATCTGCGTAAATAATGTTTGATTGCCCGGCGTACCTAAATTTAATTTTTTAATTGCATCAGCACCTGGTAAAACACACATAAATGAATGAAGCTGCATAATAAAACCATTTGCACCAAGCCCAAAATGTTTTCCAATCGGTGCATAACATGAAAATGTAACACCTTGACCTTGAAATGTAGCAGGAGTCAATGCAGGAAAATCACTCAGCCATTGCCAATCTTGTGGAATTGGATTGGTCAACCCTGCAAGTGTCATGGCTGCGCCAATATCAGTAAGATTAACTGGACCCCACAACTCTGGAATACTGACAACTTGATCTTCTTTGTTTGCTTTTAAATCAAAACGATAAGAATCATTACTTGTTACAAAAAAACCACTAAAATCTAAATAACCATGACGACTATCAGATCCTGTGTACAATTGATCGAACCATGGGAAATAACGATTATCCCAAATCATAGGAAACATTGTGGATGATAATCCAAAAAGGAGCAGAACTTGCATGAGAAAAAAACGCCAAAATCTTGTTGCTACAATCACTTTTTATCCTTAGACTTTGAAAAACTAAATTGAATCTGCAGACTGTTTCCTTTATTGTAAATCATTTTAAGCTTTTTAAAAACTCTTTTTATAAAAATAGGATCGCAACTAATTTTTTATTTTATAAAATTATGTTGTCTTCATAAATGATTTAAACTTATACTACATTTTAGTAGATTTTTTGGTGCTCAAAATTTCTTAACCACCCATACATTATGGTAGAAGGAATAAAGGAAAATCATGCTACAAAATATACAAGCAATTATTCTTGCAGGCGGAAATTCAGAACGCTTTCAAACAGGAAAAACAAAATTTATTGAAAAAATTTGCGGTACAGAAATGATTCTTTACCCAATTAACTTACTTCAATCTTTAGATATTCCCACAACGCTTGTTATTGGAATGCAAGCAGAACAAATTAAACAAATTGTTCAAGATCATGCATCAAGTGTAAAATTTGTAATTCAAGAACAACAACTTGGAACTGGCCATGCAGCACAACTTACCAAACCAGTATGGTTTAAGGATCATATTTTGATTATGAATGGAGATATTCCTTTAATCACTCCTGACATCATCAATAAATTACTTCGCAAACACACAAAAACAGATGCCGATATCAGTTTTATTACAGCACACACCATGGATATTGATGCAACAAAATATTCTCGTGTTGTCATTGATAATAATCAAATTAAAGTAATGGAAGAACCAGCTTCTGATGAAATTGATGAATCAAATCAATGCTGCATTAGCGCAGGAATTTATTTAGCAAAACGATCTTTTTTAGAAGAATTTATTGATAAATTAGAAAAAAATCCTGCAACAAACGAATATTATCTTCCTGAATTAATTCATATTGCAAGTCAACAACACAAAAAAATTGTAACCACGCAAGTATCACTCGACATCGTACGAAGCATTGATACTTTAGCTGATTTATGGGTAGTTGAACACATCAAACGCTCAGAACTTTTGCAACATTGGATGAATCATGGTGTTCGTTTTGCACATACCCTGAATGTTCAAATTGAAAATAAAGTTCGTATTGAACCTGGATCTTATATCGGTTCTGGAGCATTACTGCTCGGCGCAACTACCATTAAAAAAAATGTTACCATTGGTGCATATGCACATATTGAAAACAGCATCATTGAAGAAGGTGTTATCATTCCTGCACACATTATTATCACTAATTCAATTGTGACCAAGTCAATGAATTTAAAACCGTTTATGCAAATTGATGGTATGGCAATTAAAGAAAAACAGGATATTCTGTTTACTGGAGCACTCAAAACAGGATACTTGAATCATCACGAATATTAAAAACACATGATACGATTTATTCACACCGCAGACATTCATTTTGGCATGGAAAATTACGGCCGCATTGATCCGCATACCGGAATTCATTCCCGATTGCTTGATTTTAAAAAATCATTTGATGTGTGTGTTGATTATGCTATTGCACAAAATGTTGATCTGTTTGTGTTTGCAGGCGATGCTTACAAAACTGCAAATCCAAGTCCAACGCAACAAAAACTTTTAATGCAATCCTTCATGCGTTTGTATCAAGCAAAAATTCCCGTAATCATTGTGATTGGAAATCATGACAATCCTTTAAGTTTTGGTAAAGCAAACGCTTTAGATATTTTTGCACATCTGCCCATTGATGGATTTCATGTATTTGCAAAACCAGAAACACGCACGATTCAAACCAAATCAGGCCCTGTTCAAATTGTTGGCATTCCTTGGCCAAATCGACACAATTTAGCTCTCAATGCTGCACACGCACTAACTTCAGCAAGTGAATTAACACAACATATTTCAGAATCACTGGCAAAAATTATTGCAAATTTTGCAACAAAACTTGATCAAACCTTACCTGCAATTTTAGTAGGACATCTTACGGTGAGTGCAGGAATTTTTTCAGGTTCTGAAAAACGAGCTGTATATGGCCATGATCCAATTTTACTACCATCTCAATTGGCAATTTCACCATTTGATTATGTTGCACTCGGACATTTACATCGCTTTCAAAATGTAAATCCGGATGGAATTATTCCTATTGTTTATTCAGGATCTATCGATCGCATTGATTTTGGTGAACGAAAAGAAACTAAAGGATTTTGCGACGTAACAATTCATGAAAAATATAAAATAACGTTTGAACATATCGAAATTACAACACGACCATTTATTCAAATTGATGTCATTTTAAATGATACTGATGATCAAACTGAACAAATTTTAAAAGTTTTGGCAAAGCATGCAATCGCTGATGCAATTGTAAAAATTACCTACGAAATTCCTACCACTTGCACTGACAATGTTGATGTCAAACAAATTCAAAAAGATTGCGCCGATGCTATGTTTTTGGTGGGAATTATTCCAATTCGCACGATTCAAACTCGCGCTCATCGCGATTTACTTCGCCAAGAAATGAACTTGCAAACGTTGCTGCACACTTATTTTGATGCACATGAAGCACTCAAAAAACGAGCTGATACATTGACACAAAAAGCATTAAACTTAGAAGAAATTGGACATTTATACGAAAAAAATGAAACTGTCGAAAATTAAAAAAGGTCACCTTTTACAGCAACCTTAATTTTTATCTTATTTTTAATTTTTATGTATTGGTTTTTTTGTATCACAACGAGTAAATTTTGTTGAACCTTGCCATTGCTTTACATGTTCAGATAAATTTTTATCAGAATGTATTCTTGATTGTCTGTCAGAATGACGACGAAACGCTTGTAATTCAACAGATACAACAGTCATAACAGCAATCAGAAATAGTACATTTTTCATACTTATCCTTCAGACAATTTTGATTCAGAATTATCAAATGAAATAATATCTACAAATTCACTCACTGATTGATTATATTTTGCAAGCATTGACTCTAATCTTTTACGATTCAATGCATCAATAATCGAATTTTTTCGTTCTTCTAAAGTTTTAATGCGTATTGGATCATAAGCAACCAATTTCACTAACTCAAATAATCCATCTGATTCTTGAATGTACACACCATCTGGTTGCATAGTTTTGATAAATTTTTGATCATCTTGCAAATCTTCTTCGGCAACTTTAATAACCTTGCCCCATGAAATCAATCCATCACCATCATTATTATCCACAAGAGCTTTTTCAATTTTATTTTTTATATCTTCTCGACCTTCATCGCCTTCATAATCAATTCGAGCAATCGAAATTTCGTATGATCCATCCACAAATTCTGGATTATCATTAAAATAATCTAAAATTTCATCTTCGGTAGGCACCAACTGAGATTTAAATTTATAATGTGTAAAAAATTCTGTGTTATAAAAAATATTAAGCATTTCCAAGCCTTCAGCCATAGTTCTGCCAACTTCTGAAAACAAGGTCTCAAATTCAGCATCATTAATTTTAAGTTGCTTTTTAAGCCCTTCAATATATTTTGGAGCGCCATCTGGATCAATTGGCATTTTTTCACTTGCAATTTGTTGCATCACAATATCTGCTTGAATCTGTTTTTGTAAAGATACAAATTGATTATCAAGAGTTCGTTTCCATGTAAAATCAGTATCTACAAATGGTTTATTCCATGCAGGCCCACAAACCACACACTCAATTTTATCAATTAAAAACAGCTCTGCCTGAAATGTTCCAGGCAGAATTACTAAAAAACTAATCAAAACCATCTTAAGGATTTGAATCCCCGTTTTCACGGGGACGACGATAGTCGATTTCATACTTGTACCGGAGCTTGTTGTTCATCCATATCTTCTGACATTTCTTGCAACGCTTGTTGTTTTTTCATTGCTTTATCTTCAAAATATTTTGAATGCTCAACCACGTTTAATTCTGATTTTAATTTTTCCAGAACTGACTCAAGTTGTTGACCTTTGCGTTCATCTGAAAGCATTTTTCTCAATCCTTGTTGAATTTCTGGATTTTGCAAATCACGATACACAGTTTCAGTTTTTCCTGTCGCAAGCACAACCCAGTATGCACCATCACCAACTTTAATCATTTTGACTGATGGAAATTTTTTCATTTCAAGCACCGTATTTTTAATTGCATCTGCAAATGGAGCTTTTTCGTTAATTAATGCAGTACCTGGAGTTTGTTTGCTTTCGCTTGCCATAGTTTTGAATGCTGCTGCTTTTTTAACATCTTTAACTTTTGCTAAAAATTGTTCTGCTTTATTTTTGTCTTCAAAGCGCACAAATGAAATGTCAACGCCACCAGGAGTTGCAGTAAGTCCTGGAATCATATCTTTTTTCTCATGATAATATTGTGCAACGTCACTATCACTAACTTCAACTGGATGCGCATCATCAAAATGTTTCATGTAAAGTTGTGAATCCATTGCATCATGCAACTGCTTGCGATGTTTTTGGAACTCTTCAGTTTTATCAATGCCATTTTCTTTTGCCCAAGCTTCCATTAATTTTGCAGTGGTCATTCCACGAAATAAAATATCTTTTTCTGCATTTGGCATCATTTGAATCAACATATCAATTTGAGCATTTGCTTTGCGCGCCATGTCCAACTGTTCTTCATATTCTTGAGCCGTCAAAACTGGCTTACCATTAATTTCTAAGAGCACATCAGAACCTGAACATGATCCTGATTTTTCTGATTTTGACATCCAATCACAACCAGCAAATATTAATAATCCGAAAACAGAAAACACCAAAGAGTAGGTGCGAAAAGTGTTGAAAGATTTCATAAATTGTTCCTTTAAAACTGTTGAAACGATGTAAGATTACTACCATGTGCAAGATAACAAAAGCACACAAAAATGCAACGCGCGAATGCAAAAATTGCCGCTCGATATCTCGGACTTGATCAGGGATCCAGACATTAAAACATTTCAACCCTGTGACGCACACCGCATATAAAAAACTTTACCTTTTTTGCTCGTCCATATTGATCCCGTAGGCTTTGTTCCATCAGGCATAGTGGCCCCACAAAACAATGCTAGCTCACAGTTAATTGCACCATCAAGTTTTGCACCAGTCAAATCTGCGTTTGCAAAATTTGCATAAGCAACATCTGCACCATAAAAATTTGCATTTGATAAATTTGCACCTTCAAAACTTGTTGACACTAATGTTGCATTAAAAAAATCTGCATTTGATAAATCACAAATTTTATTTGCAATTTCAATTAAATTTGGCTTTGGGTTTGTTGCTGCTGGAACTTTTGAAAACATGGCACCTGAAAACTGCGCACTATTGAACTTTAAACCTTTAAGCAGATCTCCTGTTCCACGAAAATCACATCGTGAACAATTAATAAATTTTTTATTTTTTATCATTGTTTTTAAAATTTTTACATGTTGCGGATTATATGCTCCAAGTACTACAAAATAGGTACATAATAAAATTTTAATTATTTGTTTCATACTTATGTTCTTCAATTACAAATTTAAAGGTAATACGCCAAAATTATTAATTTTTATTAACACAAAATTATAAACATATCCTGCAATAATTACACACATCATTGCTTTCGAAACTATTTGTTGATTCATTTTTTTATCAAAAAGTTCATAAGTTTTGCAAAATAATTTCCATCGAATACATAATAAAAAACATACTCCAAACACACTTACGAAAAAAATTCCGTAAGGATTCCAATAAGTTGATAATTCTTGAGGTGTTACACCAGGAAATAGAAATCCTAATATTTTCCAATACAACATCACGCTAATTATCACAAAACCAATTTGAGCAATCGTAACTAAAACATCGATCAACAATAATTGAAAAGCTAGAGGAACCCAAGGTTTATGCAATAATTTTTTGGCAACCATTATCTCCAAAATAATTGAACCAATCACTATCCAAAACATTCTAGTAGAAAATCCAGCAATCACGGCAACCAAAGGCATCATTAACGGTGAAATTAATGAAAAAAAATCAACATTCATACAGACTCTCTTTTTTTATACGAAAAAATTAAACTAAAAAATATCCACTAATTTTTGCACCAACGGTTGAAATCATACATTTTTCCTTTTTTTACAAAATTTTATTCTAAAAATTTTTTTTGCATTGCGCGCAGCTTGAGTCGCATTTTATATGCAGCCTCATCTACTATAAGACCAGGCATCAACATTTGAAACCAAATTTCATCTTGCTCCCAATTTACTCTCGCGTTATCTTCTTCTTCGTAATATCGTAAATATCTATTTAATTTAGAATTCCGCTGCTTTAAACCCCGAGAAACGTATTGAACGGTCCATTTAGATGGTATATGAAATGTTGTAAAACTTGAACTTGCAAAAAACTTTAAATTCATCAAAATCATGAACACGCTGATTATTTTTTTCATGCCTTATCCTTGTAAAAAAATAAAGGAACAATTTTTTGCTCCTTTATCATAATTATGTGCTTAATTTCCACAACATTTTTTAAATTTTTTGCCAGAACCACACGAACATGGTTCATTACGGCCAAGTTTGTCTTCTTCGCGACGAGCAGATGCAGATCCTGATTCTGCTTTTGAATTATCACTTGCATTCATTTTCATATCATGAAGTTCACGTTCTCTGCGCGCAATCAAACGAGATTTATCAAATGCTTCAGGCTTGATATGGAACAAGTGACGCACAATATCTGCACGAATCTGTTTCATCATTTCTTCAAACATTTCAAATGCTTCTTTTTTATATTCGATTAATGGATTTTTTTGACCCCAACCCCGAAGACCAATACCTTCTTTAAGGTGATCAATGTTGATCATATGCTGTTTCCAAGCTTGATCAATAGTTTCAAGCATAATCCATTTTTCAGCTTCTTGAACTTGTTCTGCTCCAACTTCATTTTTAAATGCAATAAATTTTGCATTCACAAAATTTGCCAAATCACGTTCAAAGTCAATTGCATTAATTGTTGAAAATTTTGCCTCTTTCAATTCATCCAATGAAATTCCTAAGCCCAACGACGCAGCTTCCAAAATTTGAGCAACTTGCAGTTGAGAAATCGTATGATCTGGGCAATGAGCCATCACCAAATCTGCAATCGTTGCAAAAATTAAATCCCCGGTAATTTCTGAAATGTTTTTTGGATCTTTTAAAATATTTTGACGCAACAAATAAATAACTTTGCGATGTTGATTGACCACGTCATCATACTCAATCAAATGTTTTCGAATTTCAAAATTATGTTTTTCAACTTTTTCTTGAGAATGTTCTATCAATTTTGAAACGGTACGTGATTCAATCTGTTCATCTTCTTTCATGCCAGCACGCTCCATAGAACGTTTCATCTGGTCTCCAGCAAAAATTCTGATCAAATCATCTTCAAGCGAAATATAAAATCTTGATTCACCTGCATCACCCTGACGTCCAGAACGACCACGAAGCTGATTATCAATACGGCGGCTTTCATGACGTTCAGTTCCAAGCACATACAAACCACCAGCTGCAAGCGATGTTGGATGCAATTTAATGTCAGTTCCACGCCCAGCCATATTGGTTGCAATCGTCACATTGCCAGGTTGTCCTGCAAACGCTACAATTTCTGCTTCACGTGCATGCTGTTTTGCATTAAGCACTTCATGTGCAATATTTTCTTTTGATAAAACTGCGCTTAATTTTTCTGATTTTTCAACAGCAATGGTACCAATGAGTACCGGCTGTCCTTTTTTATGTCGCTCTTTAACATCTTCTACGATTGCTTTAAATTTTGCACGCTCAGTTAAAAAGATTAAATCATCTTTATCCATACGAATCATGGCACGATTTGTTGGAATAGAAACCACATCAAGTTTATAAATTTTTGAAAATTCTTCAGCTTCAGTCATTGCAGTACCTGTCATACCTGCCAATTTGTTGTACATTCTAAAAAAGTTTTGAAGTGTAATCGATGCCAATGTTTGCGATTCTTGTTCAATTTTAACATTTTCTTTTGCTTCAATTGCTTGATGCAAACCATCACTGTAACGACGACCAGATAAAATTCGTCCAGTAAATTCATCAACAATGAGTACCTCACCATCACGAACAACATAATCAACATCAATCTTGAATAAAAAATTTGCACGAAGCGCTTGAGTTACATGATGCAGCAAATTAATATTTTCAACTGCATATAAATTTTTAACATTTAAAAGATTTTCAATTTTATCATGACCAACTTCAGTCAATTGAATGGAACGAGCTTTTTCATCAATTTCAAAATCGATCGTAGGGACTAAATCACGCACAACACTTTGTGCTAATTTATACAAATCTGATGATCGCTCTGCAGCACCAGAAATAATGAGTGGAGTTCGAGCTTCGTCAATCAAAATTGAGTCACACTCATCAATAATTGCAAAATTTAATTCACGCTGCACATAATCTTCATATCGAAATTTCATATTATCGCGCAAATAATCAAAGCCTAATTCATTATTCGTTGCATACAACACATCAGCATTGTACTGAGCTTTGCGCTCATGATCATTCATGTCGTGCATGAGCACTCCAACGGTCAACCCTAAAAATTCATACATTGGCCGATTCCATTCAGAATCACGACGAGCTAAATAATCATTTACGGTCACCAAATGTGCACCTTTGCCTGACAATGCATTTAAATAAAGTGCTAATGTTGCTGTTAAAGTTTTTCCTTCACCAGTTTTCATCTCTGCAACTTTTCCTTGATGAAGCACGATCGCACCCATCAATTGCACATCAAACGGTCGCATACCCAAAGTTCGTTTACATGCTTCACGAGCAACTGCAAAAGCTTGTGGCAAAATATCATCCAAAGTTTTACCGCCAACAATTTGCTGTCGAAACTGATTTGATTTTTCTTTCAATTCATCATCTGACAAATTTTGCACTGAAGATTCTAAAACATTAATTTGATCAACAATATGTTGTAATTTTTGTACAGCACGATCATTTGCACTGCCAAATATTTTAGTCAAAATCTGCGTAATCATAATTTTTCACCTTCAAATATCAATTCAATTTAAAACAATGCTACCATAGTTACCTGTCGATTCGCAGATTCTTTTTCTTTGCGAAATGAACAAAAGCCTGCATTACATATAGTACAAAGCGCATTATCAGTGTATATATTCTCAGAAGGTATGCCAATTTTTTTCAAAAGTTGCTGCAAAAATAAACAATTGTCAAAATAATATTTTAAATTTCGATTTAAAAATGGAAGTTTTTCTTCAAAATATTTTTTTTCAAAATCCTGCACAAACTGCTGTGAAACTTCGTAACAACACAATCGTGCACTTGGCCCAAAACTGCATTGTAAATTTTTTATCTCAGTTCCATAATTTTGCTGCATTGCTTGCACAGCCTTTTGCAGCACTCCCAGATAAGAACCTTTCCACCCGGCATGTACTAATCCAACAACATGCAACACAGGATCATACAAAACCAATGGAACACAATCTGCAGTCAACACCACTAACCCAATATTTTTTTGATCAGTTATTAAAAAATCACCTTGATGATTGAACCAACTAACATTTTTTTTCATGCCTTGATCCTCAAATTGAACAGAAAAAGCAGAAAAAAAATCTTTCGTAACAGTAACTCCTAAATTGCCATGAACTTGATCAAGCGCAATAAATTTTTGTAATCCAAAATCTTGTACTAAGTTTTGCAATTCAAAAGAAAATCGTGACTCTTTAATATCTGACAAAAATAGAGAAGTTTCTTTATTTCCAAAAAATATTAAGCGCGAGTCACGACTGTCTTTATTCATGTTGAACTTTTAATTACTCAATTGTTTGATCTGAAAATTCTTGTTTGCGCAAATACGCTGGCACATCAAGTGAATCTGATGCATGCATTTCTGCCTGTTCTGTCATTATTTTAGCTAATTGTGGCTCTTCTGCATAGAATCTTTTTTCTTCAACCTTTGATTGCACAATTGGTTGAGCAACCGATGCAACAACTTTTTCAGGTTGAACAATTGAAGCAGCTGGTGCAAATCCTGTTGCTACCACAGACACAATAATTTCATCTTCAAGCGTTGGATCAATTACTGAACCGACAATCACATGCGCACTTGCATTTGATGCATCATAAATCACATTTGCAGCATCATTAATTTCATGCAACGATAAATCTGTACCGCCACAAACGTTTAATAACACGCCACGCGCACTTTTAATATCCATATTTTCTAAAAGCTCTGATGAAATTGCTTTTTTTGCAGCTTCAATTGCACGATTTTGTCCATGAGCACTACCCGTACCCATCATTGCAAGCCCCATACCTTTCATGATCGTACGTAAATCTGCAAAATCAACATTGATATGACCTGATCTTGAAATGATTGATGAGATACTTTTGACTGAATGAATCAAAAGTTTATTAATCATTTCAAATGCCGCAATCATTGATACTGAACGATCCACAAGGCCTAAAAGTTTTTCGTTTGGAACCACAATTAATGTATCAACTTCTTTTTTTAAGGTTTCAAGTGACTGCTCAGCCACCATCATGCGACGCTTACCTTCAAAGCTGAACGGTTTTGTCACAATCGCAATGCTTAAAATGCCACGATCTTTTAATGCTTTTGCCACAACTGGTGCGCCACCAGAACCTGTTCCGCCACCCATACCTGCAACAATAACCACGATATCTGCGTCACCAATTTGTTCCATTATACGATCTAAATCTTCTTCAGTTGCTCGACGGCCAACTTCAGGATTTGCACCACAACCAAGACCTTTGGTTGTTTTTACACCAAGCTGAATTTTATTCATTGCTTTTGACTGACGAAGCGATTGCACATCAGAATTTGCAACCACAAAACTGACTCCATCAACATCCAAGAATTCGATCATGCTGTTGACCGTATTACAACCAGCACCACCGATACCCAAAATTTTAATTTTTACGGTTGAAGAATCTTGCACTTGTTCATTTAAGTTATCAAAGTCGATCATTGATCACTCCTTAAAAGAATTTGTCTACCCAGGATCTCATTTTTACTAAGATCTTTTGGACCATTGGGCCTTCCATTTGATCCATGCCCTCATACTTATCTTTTCGAAGTGCATATTTCAAGAGTCCGTAACCAGTTGCATGAACAGGGCTACACAGAGCGGAAGCAAATGAACAATCAACGCGAGGTTTTCCAATTCGAACTGGCATTTTCAAAACTTTATTTGCAAGTTCATCCATTCCTGCAAGCAATGCTCCACCGCCAGTGAGTACCAATCCTGCTGTCATCATGGGAGAAAGTGATGAACGTTTAATCTCTTCATGAAGCATTGAAAAAAGTTCAAGAGCTCGAGCTTGTAAAATATATCCTGCTTGTTGTTTGCTCACGTTGTGCGTTGCTCCACCCTGAACCGATTCTACTGAAAATTCTTGATCATGTTCTGATGAAATAATTCCGACAAATCCATGCTCACGTTTAAAACGTTCAGCATCTTGAATCGTAGCTCGAAGACCCACTGCTAAATCTTTGGTAAAATAGTTTCCAGCAATTGGAAAAACTTTCGTGTAACGAATACTGCCTTGTTGATACACTGCAAAATCAGAAGTTCCTCCACCAATATCGAGCACTCCCACGCCAAGAGCACGCTCATCAAAACTAAGCACGCCATCAGCTGATGCTAATTGCTCAAGCACAATATCTTTAACTGCAACACCTGCAAGTTCACAACATTTCACCAAATTTTGAATTGAAGCAACAGCTCCGGTAATCACATGCACAATTGCTTCAAGCCGAATACCATGAAGTCCGAGCGGATTTGCAACACGATCTTTACCATCAACCATAAAATATTGCGCAAGCGCATGCAAAACTTTTTGACCTTCTTCGATAGGTACTGCTTGTGCAACTGCAAGCACTGCTTGAATATCTGCTTGAGTTACTTGCAATTTTTTAATAGGTACTGCGCCATGTGTGTTAAATGAACTGATATGACTTCCCGAAATTCCAATGTATGCTTGTGTTGCACTGCAACCTGCCATCAACTCTGCTTCTTTAACTGCTTGACGAATTGATTGAACTGTGCGCGCAATATCAACCACCACCCCTTTATCCAAACCATCTGATGGCGATTTTCCAATTCCTAAAATTTCAACCGAATCATCACTTAATTTTTGAGCAATGAGTACTGAAATTTTTGTTGTTCCAACATCGACTGCGGTAATAATTGAATGAAACACTTTTGACATGACTCTTCCCCCCTATCGAACAATAATTTGATTTTTAAATCTTACATCGTATACCACACGCTTTTTTTTAGTTTTTGATTTTGCAGCTGTTGCTTGAGCAATTTTTTGACAAAATTCTAAATCTTGCAACGTTGGAATCACTTCAATCGTTGCTTGCAAAATACAATCTTTGCCATCTTTTGGTTGCAACATAATGTTGTCTTGATCCAACCACTCAATCAAAAACTCCTGCTTAAATTTTTCTGAAAGCGCTGTTACAAACATAATGATTTTTTCTAAATTATTTTCATTTTTACAAGAAACCTGAACCAAACTTTGAACAATTTCTGATGAAAAGTTATTTTTAGCAGTTTTTGTTCCATTACCACAAACGACAAATTCATCATTCAGTAAAAAAACAGGATCACAAGCATCCACATAAAAACATATTTTATCAGACTGACAAATTTGCACTTTCATTGATAAAATTTCTGGAAACAGCTTTGTTGCTTGATCCATAACCTCTTGGGGATTTTTTGAAACAGAATAAGCTGAAGCAATTGAGCTTTCTATGTTTTTTTTAAAATCTGTTGAAAGATCTTGATCAATAAAAAAAACTGATTTTTCAGGAAGTACCACGGTCATGCTGGTTTTAGATTTTGTCCAAATCCAAAAACCAACAATGGCTATGCAAAAAATTGCAAGCACGAATGCTTTTTTCATTTTGATCCCCCTTAACCCCAAAACAGAACTTAAAATCATTCCTGTTTACTTTGGTTGTAGTCTTTTTGCATAAACAAAGTCAAGACTACGATTAAAAAGTCAGCATTATTTAGAATTAAAATTTCATCTTAAAAAAAAATCCAAGATCAAAAAATCTTGGATTTTTTAAGAAAATAACTTACTGATAAAATTTACGACTGCTCTGACATTCGCGAAATCAACGCTGTTTTTTATTTTCTAACACTTTTTCATAAGCACGTATCTTAGTGTTAATCTCTTCTATAGCTTCTGCCTCTTTAAGTTCACAATTTATGTATCTTGGAGACGCATCTGTACCATTGCGTCTGTTTGCCTCAAAATACTTTCGCTGCGATCTTGCATGTTCCTGCTTGATTACCGTCAATTCTTCAATTTTACCCATAATTGTAGGCTTTCTCATTTTGGACGCCTTGTTGTATGTTTCACAAAAAGCTCGCATGAGCTTATCGTTCAACACTTTTTCGTTCTTTTTCATATTTAGTTTAGCTATATAAGAAGTTTCAGGCCTTTTTTCATATGCACCCGCAAGCAATACGCTCAAATAATTTGCAATTTTTACAAATTCAGAATCACATAAGCTGTTTAGATTCTTTGATCGCAATACTAAATCTACCGCTTCTTCAACTTCATCTAATCTCATAAACTCGTTATTTTCAACTTTATAAGCCGTACAATCTTCCCCCAAATGGGTCATTGCTAATTGTTGTGCCATTGGAAAAGTGCCCATTGATTGTAGAACATAATCTTCAATTCGAGGCATACAATTAAAACGCTTTGATGGTACATACTTTCTAAAAAGTTCTCTGAATTCAGGACCAACCCTGAAACCTGCTTGTGTAGCAGAAATACTGCCGTTAGATAATAAACCTTCTGAAGTTTCACCAAAAAAAATATGCGCCTGAAGCAGGCCCACTAAAAAAATTGAATATTTAAATAAGTTTAAACGCATAGCGCCCCCTAAATTTTACCCTAAAACAACTTCATTTTCCCTAAAAAAGGATATTAAAAATAATATATCAAAAATCAACCACTATGTAAACAGCACGTTGCCGTAAAAAAGCCCTATTTCAAGCTTTTTAAGCCACTTTCCCATTGTTAATAATTTCGGTTTTTTGCTCAAAAACAATCTCACCATGCACACTATATTCTAACAACTTTTCATGGATTGATTTTGTAAAGTCTACTATGAGTAACAATCATCGGTAGGACTTTGATCAGTCCCTATAACCACTCTATCATCAAAGATTAAATTTTGTTGCATCTCATGCATAAATCGCCAAACTTTCAATCGATTTTGATCTGTCCAAGTTGTTCTCATGATACGATTGCGATCAACGCGCAATTTTAAGTAATCCTGCTGCCTGTTTTTTTCAGAAATAGTAAGACTTCGACAATTTCGAGCATCATCAGAGTAACTATCAACATTTGCCCCAAATGTATCTATCCAACATCCCAAAACTATTATCAAAAACGCTTTTTTAAAATTAAATATCATAAAAGACCTAATTTCACGTTATTTTGCATCTTCTTCTCTATGTCTTTTTTCTTTTTGAATTGCAACAAACATTCTATTTAAATCTGAATTATTTAAATTTTGAACTCGTACAATCAAAGAAACCAAACTCCATGCAACTTGTGCTTCATCAACTCTTTTTTTAGCAAGCTCTAATTGTAATTTAGCAATAATTTTATCACGTTTTGTTAATTCTTCTTTTTTTTCATCTAATAGCTTTTTCAAAGCTTCTATTTCATTTCGCCAATTATAATTATTTGCAATAGGCCCATCGTATATCATGATTCTTAAGCGCTTATTCTCTAATTCTAAAGAATCAATATTTGATATCATCTTTTTTAAACGATTATTCTCTAATTCTAAAAATTCAAGATCTGATTCTAGAGCTGCGATTCTTGTGTGTAAAGCAACTGGATCAGGATATTGATTCGAAGCTCCAAAGACACAAGTCGAGCTCAATACATTCAAAGTAACAATCCATAAAGTAAATTTTATCTGCATATCAAAATCCTTTTAGGTTGTTTTTTCTTTAAAGCTTATTTTTTCTTCAATGAAAGCAGAAATATTTTTTAAATCCTGATGAGTTAATTTTGGATTTTTCAGATAAAAAGCAATCAATTCACCCGTAGATTGTACGAACTTCTTTCTTGTTTGATGCAACTCTACTTGTAAATCTATAGCCGCTTCCAGACTTTCCAAAAATTCTTCCTGAGCTTTGGCTAGTTGTGTTTGCAATTTTTTTCGGAAAACTAACGTCTCACGTAATTTCACATTTGTAGAATTTGAAAAAGACTCACGTTCAGAACCAAAAACACAAATTGAACTCAATACATTAAACGCAAAAATCCAAAGCCTCATATTTTTTTTCATATTAAAATTCTTTTATTTTGCATTTTGAATGTTAGCAAGAATAGGATCTAATTCTGCAATTTTCAAAGAACCAGCTCTCTGAATCAAAGCATTAAATTCTTGCTTACATCTGTCGATACTCATAGATTCTTGTCGAATCTGCAAACAAGTCGTATCAAAAGTTTCACGAAGTATTTTTAGCTTTTCTTCGTGATCTTTTATTTCAGCAGAGATAGCACGTACATCAGCTTGAAACTTAACAAAATCCTGAGCTTTACCACTTACCGAAGATTCATCTTGAGAAGCACAAAGATAAACTGAACCCAATACATTCAACACAAAAAGTAATCGTTTAAAATTTTTTGTCATGAACATCACCCTTAAACATTAATAAAAAACATTGATTAAAAATGATAAAACAATATCACAAACATGAACACAAGTACAGATCACAACAATGTTCTTCTGTTTCGGTGATATGATATTGCAAATTGATGAGTTTTATCCCGAATTCGTAAAATTAAAGCATCTTCTGGCCGTACATGATCAAGTTTGATGAATTTAGAAAAATTTGCAGAAATTATGGTTTCTTCTTTTTTTGCCAAACCCACCAGTTCTGCAGTGCCAACTAACTTACGAATTGCACTGATCTGACCCTTACCACCATCCACAATGATTAAATTGGGATAACTATTTTGACTTTTGTAACGACGTTTCACAATTTCGGCAAGTGCTGCATAGTCATTTTGATCAACCAAGCTTTTAATTTTAAATTTTCTGAATGATTTTGGTTCAGGTTGTCCATTCACGTATCGAATACAACTACCCACAATGGCATGACCTTGCATGTGCGAAATATCAAAACAATCAATCACATACGGCACATGGTTTAAATACAAACGCTTTTGCATAGCAAGCAGAATTGATAAATTTTTTGCCTCATCAGGCTTTTGTTGCTTACTCGGCATCTCTGACAACTTTGCGATTGTTGCTGCAAATTGCTCAAAGTTTTTTTTGTACTCAAGCAGATTACGAGCTTTTTCAAATTGCAATTTTTTAGAAGCTTCTTTAATTTCTTGGTCAATATTTTTAAGTGCAGATTTTGGGTCTTTGATCAACAAATGTTTGGCAAAATTAAAACGGAATTTATAAAATTCAAGATCAAAATTTGGTGAACAAAAACCAGCACACACGCCAATGTGAAACTGCAAACAACCATGTTCTATCTTTTTTTTACACAACTTAAGTTGAAACGTACTCATCAGATAATCAAATACTTTTCGTGCTGCTTTTTTGGTTAAAAATGGACCAACATAAATTCCTTTTTTCTTTTTTGTTTTCGTACGCACAATGGATAGGATAGGAAGTGAAGAATTTAATGAAGACATGGATCCCTGCCTGCGCGGGGATGAGGGAGTGGCAAAATACAAATAAATAAATGGATTACCGTCCTTTAGAAGCTGATTAAATTTTGGTTGATATTTCTTGATCAAATCAACTTCAAGATACAATGCTTCTTCTTCAGAACTAGTTGGAATAGTTTCAAGCGCTATTGCTTCAGACAAAATCAGTTCATGTTTAAATTCATACGGATTTGCAAAATATGATGCAATTCGATCTGCAATATTTTTTGCTTTTCCGATGTAAATAATTTGTTCATCTTTATTTTTAAAAAGATAAACTCCTGATCGTTTGGTGAGTTTTTTAGGTTTGATTAACATATAATCCAATCTTGCAAACACACATTTACGGATTTTGATTCCCGTTCAAAGTCGGGAATGACAATTGAAGATAAAAAAACTAAACCAGTCATCCCGGCCGCGCGAAGTCCGTCGAAGCCTTGGCGAAGTCGGAAGCCGGGATCCAGATATTAAATTTTTTTATCATTATTTTTTACCAAATGACAACTTTATTTCTTTTTTTTGACCATACTGATACCCAGCTTTTCCTGCAGCTGCCTGTTGTCGTTGATCAAAATCATGCTTACCAAATGAAAGTTTTATTCCTGGTGCATGAACTGCATATCCATCCTGAGATCCAACAAATGCAAGTTGCGCGTTTTTTGAAAAATGATCAATCTGTGCAGACGTGTTTGAACTTATTTGAACTGCTGCAGCTTGCACGGCTGCTGCTTGCGCAGCATTATACACCGTTTGTGCTGCAATAATTGTTTGAAAAATCGAATCTTTTATTAAATTATTTTTATTGGCATAATTTCCAAATTGAATATCCAAGCCTGAACCTTGATATGCAGTGCTTACAGGAGTTAAAATTGAATCTTTACCAACACCAATATTTTTTGCATACACATTACCACTCACAAAACTAAACAACGCATTTGCATTGCTTGCAGATGGTGACATCCCAATAGTCAATCCTGTTGTTGTATAATTTGCACAAACTAAATAATCAAGCATCGGTTTTCCTACTGCATCTTTGAGCGTTTGAAGTGATGTATAAAGATATTGACCATTAGCTAACGCTTGCGGATTGATAATATCCAACTTCCAAAAATCACCAAATTTTACATGCGCAAGTGCTGTAACAATTTCAGATTGTTGCTGCTTAATAAACGTATCAAGCTTATCTGAAAATGGTCCTGCGCTTGATTTTTGATACTGTGTCCAAGCATTGCTAACAGTACCAACTGTTTTTCCTGAAACATCATACATTGCGCCATTGATAACACTGACAAGTCGCGCTTGGGCTCCTGCTGCAATCGCAGTTTTTGGATCAATTCCAAGTTGCAACTGCCCAGGTTTATCAATTGCAAACATCACAAAATCAATTGGACTACTTGGCAAAATCTTTTTTAAATCAGTATCTGATGTTGCGTACAAATATTGACCCAGCAAAATTGCTTGTTTTGAAAGTGGAGTTAATGTAAATACGCCAAATTTTGGATTACTCAATTCTGCAAGCAATACTTTATTTGCTTGCTCCCGTTCAATTTCTGTTATTTTTGTTGGCATTTTTGATCGAACTTGAGTCTTGATCATTGATTTTGGTGTAATTTGATTCCATTCAATTGCAGCACCTGAACAAATCATACCATAGGTTCGTTGATTTTGCAGTGCTGTTACTTGCAACATTTCATGCATCACTGGATTTGTTTGACCATCCACAAACAACTTTACGACCAATTCTGTTGTGTTCAAAGTTGCTTGCAATCTGTACACATGTGGTTTATCAAGCTGAGCATCCACATCAAGCTGTTTTTGCAACAACCAGCCAAATCCTTCATGCTCATACACACCAAGCATCAATGGTGATGTCGCACCATCTCGATACAATACCACCATTTTTGCAAAATGAGCTTCATCAAAATCAACAATGCTGGTATCAATGTTGCTTGCCTGGATACTGTTTCCTTGTCCAAGCAATGTCTGCACTTGAGCAACAGTCGTGTTGACCAAATATTTTGAAAGATAATTTTGTGCAGTGTAATCATGATAATTTCCACCAAGGTATAATCCTGCATGAAATGCAGAATTCAGCGTGTACAACATTTGCATATCAACTTGCACAAGTAATGGATCTTTTGGTTTTTTTACAGCTCCAGTTTCTGTTATCAAATCTCGCGCACTGCATCGCTGATTAAACCAAAGTTTTGATTGTCCTTTTGAATCTGTAAGTAATAAATTAGTCACTTCTGGATCTTGTGCAATTTCTTGCGCAAATGGAAAATCAGCGCGACCTGTTGTTGTGGTGAAAAATCCTTGTGACGGATACAAATCAACATAATCAGTTTGCAATTTCCACGAAGTTCCAATATTTGCCATCAACAATCCTGTCTGCGCATCTGGTATTAAAAGCTGTACATACAATGGTGCAAAAAGTGCTGCCATCTGTGATCGTAAATTTAAAATATTTGCATTGATGGTATTTGATCCTAAGGCTAATGATAATGCTTGATTGCCAACTTCAGCTTTTGATTTTTGCTCCATTTCTTCAAGGTATGATAATTGCTGCTGCGCTATCGCAATCTTGTTGGCATTATGAAATGCCCACAAATTTTGTAATATTTTTGATTGGGTTTCAAGGTTTAATTCATTTTGCGCATCTTGATTTGCACCACCAATAATCATCCCCATATTAAAAGTTACATTCATGATCATACCAACCGGAGACATTGCTTTGCCCAAAGTTTTTAAAACATTCATGCCATATCGTTTTGCTGTTTGCGTTTTAGTTTCATCAACAATTTTTTGTGCATCATTGACTGCTTTTTCTGCAGCTTCGCGCTCTTCAGGCGTTGCATCTTCAGGCAAACTATCAAACACTTCTTGTGCCGCTTTCAAAACTGCCTTATCAGATTTAAAAAGATTTGCTGTAGTTTTTGGAATATCTGCAACTAACGATTTTAAAGCTGCTGCTTTTTCTGATGCAACTTGAGAAACTTTTTCAGATAATTTTTCTGCAAAACTTTTTTGATCTTCAAGTGCTTGCTTGACACCATCAACCACCCCTTGTTTCATTTTTGCAGTAGTTTTTGCTAAATCTGCAAGTTTTTCAAGCTTACTTGCTTTAGTTGCTGCTTGCTGTGCTGCTGCATCAGCTTGTTCAGATTTTGCCAAAGCATCGTCTAATACTTGCTGCGCTTGAACAATTTCATCTTGCGTTGCTTCACTTGATGCTTTCAAAAGATTTAATGCATTTTTTGCAGACTCAACTGCCACACTTGCTTGATCAGATTCTGCCGCAAGCGATGCAGCCTCTTCTGATGCTGATGCTGCTTCTTCTGATGCACTTTCTGCGGCACCCATAATTGAAGCATCAATTTCTGCGTCTGCTGCAGTACCGGCACCACCAGTTCCAACAGTAACTACAGCATCTGCTGCAATACATGCAACCACACCCATCACATCATTAATTGTTGATCGATGTGCTTCAAGCACTGACGTTACATGATCTCGAGTTTGCTGTGCATATGCTGCCGCTTGTTTGAATCCTGGAATTGAACCAAGCCCAAGCATTTTAAAAATTCCACCAGTAAATAAATAAGTAATCTCTCGCGAAAGATCAATAAACAATGTCGTAATGGCATTCACAATCGTGCCAAGTCCAGTCAAAATTGTTTTCATGACTGCAGTACCAATACCCTTAAAGGTTGAATACACTTCAGTGATTGCGCGAAGACATTCTTTTCCTAACTGCTCACCTTGCTTGAGTAATTCTTGGCGACCATGAGATGTCCAAATTTCCCATGCTGAATCAGCAATCGTAATTGCCATCTGTTCACCAATTTGCACCGATTGAAATGCACTTTGAACCCCATTGATTGCAACATTATCCATCACATTTAACGATGTTGTTGCAGCATCAACTAAAGTATCTGCAACTTGATCAATCGTTTTTGAAATATCTTGACCAATTTTTGAATCATCTAAAATAAATCCAACTAAATCTCCTTGAAGCTCTGCATAAGGTGCAACAAATCCATCTTTAAGTGCACTTCCAAAATCATTCACACAATTGGTCAAATCTGTTGTTGCAGTTTTTAAATTTTGTTCTTCTTTTTTCATTTCTGCATTTGCCCAATCAGTAATTTTGTCATCACCACCAATTTCTGCTAACGCACCGACAAGCTCTGCTCCAATACCTGCAATTCCTTGTCCTGCAGCAACTGCAAAATTTTTGACAGCATCAACTCCTGCTTCAACAGCACTTTTTACATCATCAAATGCTTTTGAAAAATCATGACCAAGATCTTTAAAAAATGACCACATCTGAGCTTGCACCGCAGATTCATTTATTTTTTTTAAATGAGCGCTCACTTCACGCTGATAATTTCGATAGGTTTGCTGCAAATGTTGCGGTTTTCGAATTTCATCAATTTTATAATTTTGTGGTGACGGATGCACAGAAGTTACATGAGTTCCTTCAGCTTTACTTTTGACTGCAAGCAGCTCATCCAACAACACATAATCTTGCAGCTTGTACGGAAAAATATTTGGTTGTAAATTTCCTGTCATTCCCAGCTTTGAACGGGAATCTAAGTCCTTTGGAGAACAAATATCTAAAACTTTTGCTAAATTTTGCTGTGTTAAAAAACTGGTCAATTGCCCTGATGCTTCATAAATCATGTAATAACACCACACCTGCTCTTTTAAAGGACTGACCAATTGCTGTCCTTTTAAAAAATCCACATCTGAAATCTGCTGATTTGAATCAACACCAAGTGCAAAATTTTTATCATGCGTAATTTTGTAAAATTGTGTTGCTCGAAACGCAATAACTTCAGATTCAAGCGTTACTATATTTTTGGTTATTGGTTTTTTTATCGCCTCATCAACTGTTGTAAGTTTTGACCATGCCAAACATTGTGCTACCCAACGTTTTTTTAACGACTCTTCAATCACTAATCGTGTCCGCGCCATTTCGTTCAGCGTTCGCAAATTGGTATAATCCTGATTATAAAATGATGTTTCAAAGTGCGGAATATAATTAAATGTTTGTTTTTCAACATTATGAACCACTTGAAGCACGGTAGAAAAATAAACATAAATATCTGCAATCATCGATTTACAATACAATTGCCAAGCAACAGAATTTTGCAAATCTTGTTCTGTCACGATCACAGATCTCCATGCTTGCGATGCTAAAAGTGTTTGAGTTGGAAAATGTGGCAACGATGTTTGATTATCTTTTAAAAAATCTGAAAAATCTTTTTTGTACGGTTGATACGTTGGATTTTGTTGTACTTTTGCCATCTTGGTAAGAAAAATGAGATACAAGTATGTTTTTTTCAAATGTTGAATTTGATAAGAATCTAAACCAATTCCTTTGACTCCATAAATTGCATCAATTTTTGCAAAAATATTTTTAGTAAATGCATCAGTTACTGCATCAATAGGAATATTGACAACTGACAAAGCACCAATCGATTCATGATTGTTGAGTGTGGTTACTGCATAAAATTTTGAGCACAACAAGAAAATTATCAGCAAACACTTTAATATTTTCATCATGGTGCTCCAGCTAAAGTATCAATAGTTTTTGCAAAATTTTGTGTCAGTTTTTTTTGCACCAACGATGTTACTTCAGCTTTAAATTGTGTTTGCGCTGCATCTGAAAATAATACTTGCGATGGTTGCAACAATTTAAATTCAGAAACTGTACCCGGCGCCATAAAACCAATACCATGATACAAATACAAGCTCGTATTTTTGCTTTTAATGCTTGCGTAATTTACCGGCTCTTCTTCTGTGGATAACCAAAATTTATACTGAATCGAAGTTGCAGAATTTTTAATTTTTATATGCATCAAAATCGGATATTTTTGCACATTTTGTACAAGATTTTTCAAATTTTTTGTTTTCAAAATACCAGATCCTGCCACAATTTGATCCCAAGGATAACTCCAAACTGCACCACTTTGTGCTGTTGCTTGCGCAGTTTGCATAGCTTCTACAAAACATACATTAATATTTTGATTTGCATCTGCATACAAACCAAACAATCGATATTTTTGTAATCGCGACTCATTTCCTGAAATCCATCGTGCTTTATTAAACATAATTCCTGCAAAAAATGGATATGAAACTTGATACAATGTTATATCACATGCAATTTCGTATGATCCTGCACGTGAAATCCACTCAGTAAAAATAGAATTATTAAAAGCTTTTTGAGCAATTGCAACATTCGACATCTGCCAAAAACTATCTGAATTTTCATCATATTCCCAATTTCCAACAGGAAATGGATTTTTCCACAAAAGACCTTGCGGTGTATACATCGTACCTAAAGAAAAATATTGATCTTGGCTTGTTGGATTAACCAAATATTGCTGCTGTGGTTGTTGTCTGCTGATGGCTGCTTGAAGATAGGCATCCATGCTTTTCATTTGATCTTGCTGCGATGTTAAAATATTTGAAATATTTGTTTGTGCATTTGAAAAAAGATTAAACACATTATCTAATTCTGTTTTTTGTGCTGCTTGTACTGCAGTTGAAAAATTATTCATCGCTTTAGAAATATTATTTTGTGAATTACCAAGCGCTGTTTGCATATCAGAAAATTGTGAACTTACTGCTTGATTTGCTGCGGATGCTCCAACCTGAGCTCCCATCATAACCGCCATATCTTTCATCATGTTAGCATAATTTTTATGCACCATCAGACAACACAATATTAAAATCTTTAAACGCATTTGGTTATCCTTGGGTTGGCAAACTTGGCAACGATGATGGTAAATTT
>CAYOQO010000003.1:67167-94258 GCA_964406135.1 uncultured Pseudomonadota bacterium
TGGTAAATTTGATACTCCAGAAATTCCTACAAAATTATTTGATACTGCAGGAGCTGTGGTTGTAACTTCATTTTTTTTCCACATGCTGATTAAATTTGAGCAAACTTGCGATGTTGTTTGCAGCGTTGCAGGATCTTGACCATTTTGAACTGCAAGCACAACATTGATAAGTGATTCCATGCATGGATCTAAAATATCAAGACCAATCAATGCTGAAAAATCTCCAAAACATGCACGAAGAATTTTGCACACTCCATCCCAAGAATTTAACCATTCAGGCTCTGCTATCAACTGCTCTTCAAAAAGATTTTGGCCACTGCGAACACACATAAATAATTTTATATCAGGATTATTGGTCGTATTGGTTACCACAGTGTCTAAACTATTTCTAAAATAAGCTAAAGGATGTGGTGCTTGACCTGGCAACTCAAGAATAATTCCTTCGTTTGCAGCTTGCACCATCTGCTCAGGCCACATAATTTTTAAACTATTTTTTGGTAATGATTTTGCTAAATGTGGAATCATTTTGAGTGCCCGAATATCATCATAATTAAAACAAAATAAAGGCGGATTCATTTTTGAAACTGCAATCAAATTTTTATCTGCAGTCGGATCAACATCTGCATACAGAAATTGATTTATTTTTTCTGCAATGTCGACAAAGGCAACAAATGAATCTGGCTCCCCGCTTAAAGCCGGGGACGACATGCGTCGTTTTTTAGGATGCGGCTGATTTAAATATGCTGTAAAAGTTTGAAAAAAATCTACGTATGTTGCCAAACCTTGCAGATACATTTTTCGATTTGCAGCAATTTCAGGAACCAACTCTTGCTCTAAAAATTGAGTTAAATCAATACTGTAATCATTATGCACCAACGTTTTTCCTACAAATGATGCATACACTTGTGGTAATTTAGGCACGCATGATCGAATAGAGCCATTAAACTGTGACTCGATAACATTCATCAAATGATTTATAATTAATGTTTTGGAATTTGAAGCATAATCTTTTTCTGAGGCTACAAATGCAGGAATATCAACACGCAGCGATCCATCATTATTTTGAGCAATTCCGGTATGTTGCAAATTAAAATTTACGTAAATACTCATTAAATAATGATACAATTCATTTAAAACATTCAAATGAACTTTGCGAAAAAATGCAATAAATTGTGGATTTTTTTGAAACATTGTAATCATGGTATCAAATTTTGCTGACGCGTCTGCATACCCTGCAAACAAAGCCGCACCTGATGGATAATTTTTAAATGCTTCATTTTTTGGTCTTAAAACTGAAAAATGGCCTTTTGATAAAATTGGCCATGTTTTTTCAGGAGGCATTGCTTTAATCGTGCGATTTAAAATTCCTTGTTGAACTGTTCCATCATCAAAAACTCCACGAATGGGATATGAGGTCACCGTTGTATGAAGTTTTTTGGCAGCATCAAGCATCGTGCTGGGCACTTGAAGAGACATCAACATTTCAGAGCTGGTACTTGTTCCTGCAGATCCTGGCAAATTTTGCTGACATTGCATAAAATTCTGCTGCACAAACCATGCAAGAACATAAAACGCAATTTTTTTTTGCATCATAACCACTCATGATCTTTTTTGAAATTTTTTTTAGATATAAAAAAGTAATGAAAAAAAAGCAATGTTTTCTTTTTGTTTTTTGTTACAATAAATAATCATAAAATCAATTTTTTATCCACACTCCTCATTCCCGCAAAGACGGGAATCTATTTCAAAAAAGAATGGATCCAAGCTTTCGCAAGGATGAGATACAGAAAACAAGGATTTATTCATGATTCCTCACGGTCGCTATATTTTAATTATTGGATTTTTAGCTCTTTCTGGTTATGTTGCACGTCGTGTACATTTGTATTATTTTGATACAACACCTCCACACGTAACGATTCTTGGTTTTGAAGATGGAAAAGGCTACCAAGGTGATATCAATGGTTCACTCAAAGGCTCAAGTCCCTATAAAATTGCACACATTTCTATGTGGCTTGATGACAAATTAATTCACCATAATTTTAAAATTAATCGTCGCCACATTGATCATCCAATTGCAATTCCTGCAAATACCATTCCTGATGGCGCTCACACTTTAAAATTTGAAATTATTGACGGAACAAAGCATCAAAACAAAACTGAATTGCAGCGAAATTTTTATACTGATAATGCAGAATTGCAAGCAAACTTGGTACCGGTTGCAAATGGTTACCGAGTTTATCAAGGCCGCTGTTTATATCTACAATTGCAAACCAATAAACCAATTAAATTCGCTCAAGCAAAAGTACTCAACAATGTGTATAATTTTTTCTTGGAACGTAAAGGTTCTTGTCTGTATGAAGTCATGATTCCAATTGAATGTGAACAAGATGCAGGTGAATTCCCAATCACCATTGAAGTCATTGATCGCTTAGATCATAAAATGATTTTAGAAAATAAATTTGAAATTATCAGCTTTCCATTTAAACGAAAAATTTTAAACGTTGCTGGCAATAAATTACAATCAGAGCTTGAATTTACGCAACTGCAAGAAGCTGATCTTGAAAAAGCACTTGAACAACTTGCTCAACAATCACCAACAGAAAAACTTTGGTCAGGACTATTTGATATTCCACTTGTGATGAAAGGAATTACAACTGACTTTGGCGTGATTCGTACATCCCAAGAACGTGGCCGCAGAGTTCATAAAGCTTTAGATTTGGTTGCTGATCCAAAAAGCGTTATTTGGGCATGTGCCAACGGAACTGTAGTTTTGAAAGATAGATTTACGCATGCTGGCAATACCGTAGTGATTGACCATGGTTGTGGAGTTTTGAGCATGTACTATCATTTGCATGATTTTGCCGACATTGCAGTTGGTCAAAAAGTCAAAAAAGGAGCACCGCTTGGACGCATGGGTATGACTGGTTATGCAAGTGGCGATCATCTACACTGGGAAATTCGCGTGAATAATATTGCAATTGATCCTATGCAATGGACACAACGCTGGATATAAAATAAGCATCATTTTTTATGCCGACCTTTTGTTAAAAAATTAAAAAAATGTTATTCTATAAGCTATAATACAATAATAACTCATATTTTTTTTAGGGGAAATTATGAAAAAAATAATTCTTTTTGCAGCATTTATTTTATGTGCAACAAGTATCACATATAGCTCAAATAACAATACTCAAACAACTCTAACAGTTGCAACATCTGCACCAGTTGTAGCATCTTACGGACCTGAGGAAGTCAATGAAAATCTAAGAATATGTCAGAGCATGATGCGTGCCAAACGTGACTTAGAAGCTGCAGAGCAAGAAGGAAAGATACTTTCAAGATTGCAACCAACATCACAAGCTGAAAAGACAGAATTCCGCACGAAGCAATATTTGAATCTTTCTAAGGTCAAAACTTTAGAGGGTATATTTCAGGCTCGTCGTTTAGAATTAAAGACCAACTTAGAAAAACAAATTTCATATCTAAATCTACTGGTCGAACAACAAAACAATCAAAACACGCCAGAAATTGCAAAAGGCAGTTCTAACCCATAAAAATAATTTTATTTTTTAGCTAACAATACAAGTGCTTTTCGAAGTAACAATTCGAAAGGCACTTGTTCGTTTTGTACCATTTCTTTGACAACTGAAGTTGCTTGTTTAATTTCAGATACTGAATAATTTAAGGATATTAAGGTTTCATGCAGATCATGCCACACGCCAAGTTTAGTTGCGCCAAGTTGCGGATATTTTAAAAGTAATTTTGGCGCTTTATCTTTCAAATGCATGCATAAAATCTCTGCTTTTTTAGCACCAAGCCCTTTAATTTGACTTAATCCTAAAGCATTATCCTGTGCAATCATCTGTAAAAGTTGCTCTTCTTGAGTTTGCTGTAAAATTGAAATACCAAGTTTTGGTCCAATTCCCTGACAATCAATCAACATCAAAAAAAGATCTTTTTGCATCATCGTTGCAAAACCATACAGACTCGGTCCAAGATCTTGTGACCAATGCAAATATATTTGCAACGTGACAGACTGATTTAATTTTAATTGAGCCGCTGTGGGACAAAGCATTTCAAAACCAATGCCAGATTGCACCACCACCAATTTTGATTCAGCTATGTAAGTTACGATTCCAGAAATAGATGCTAACATTAATCAAATCTCCATTTTTCATAATTATTATTTGATCAAATCATAGCAAACTTTACATCAAAAAATAGATCGACAAGCATACAAAATTTTAAATCTTCAGCTCACTCAAATTATAATTAACGCTCCACGATTCAAATAAAATTGAACATAAATTCAACTTTGATATATTTTTTGCACACGGGATATCTTGTAACAAAAATAATTTTAGGGACTCTATGAAAAAAAATATTTTATTTATTCTTGTAACTATCTATGGTGCATCAACCTATTCTGCATCAAGATTAAAAAACGAATCTTGCTACAAGCAACATCCTACAATTAATATAATATTAAAGGTTACAACAAGACTGAATCTATTATCACGTCAACATCAAGAAAGCATAGAAAAAGAACGACAAAATATTATTACAAAACATTTTAAACATCATAATGTAATTCCAACCGACATCTTTGGAGAACCCGTTTCTGACCCTTCTATATCAAAAAATTTTACTCATCAGGATACAATTTCTACTTCAGTTACCTATAAAGGAACTACACAATTGGGAACTCGTACGGTTATAAATAATGCAGGACAACCAGATAAGCTGTCGATACATCCAATTTTTCAATCATATTCCTTCAACTCCAACGACGGTATCAACTGCGTGAAAGTTTACTTACACAGCATAGAATAATCATCTCTTTTTGGTTAACAAAAAAGTCTTTCGAAGCAATAATTTGAAAGGCTATTTCTTATATAATGCCTTTTTAAAGTTTTATAAGCCTTATTCGTAAAAACATGCTTAAAAGTTGTTTGACATGACCATCAACTCTGATAGAATTTAAGAGTTGATTTTTTGTGGGAATAGCTCAGTTGGTAGAGCGTTGCCTTGCCAAGGCAAAGGTCGCGGGTTCAAGTCCCGTTTCCCACTCCATACTTCGCGTTACTTATCGTAACTAGCTTCGTATGGCTATCGCCAGTAACTTAATGAATACAAAATCAAAATAGAAAATCGCGAAGTATGCGTTACGAAACTAACTTACGAAACGATAGTGCAGTAAGTCTGTAGTAAGGCAGTCATTAAAAAATAAAAATCATGTATTTTGTATATTTTCTGAAATCCATCAATAATCCACAAAAAACGTACATTGGATATTCTACCAATATTGATCAAAAACTAAAAACTCATAATTCTGGCGGCTCTGTTTTTACCAAAAATGATCGTCCTTGGCAACTTGTAACCTATGTAGCTTTTGATTGCCAAGAAAAAGCAAAAAAATTTGAAAAATATATTAAAGTTGGCTCAGGTAATGCTTTTGCAAAAAAAAGATTTTGGTAACAAAAAACCTAAATCCATTGTAAAAAAGATCAATTTTACAGTATTATAATAAGTAAGTAAGCAAGTTCTCTTTTGGGGGCAGACAAATATGCGGACAAGGAATCCAATGAAATCGGTTATAGCTCAAGGTTCAACAGTAGTAAAAGCAGTCGAAGAAGCCTTAAAAAAAGCAGGTCAACCTGCTGAATTTTTTGTCAAACTTTTAGAAGATGCGCAAGCAGGTTTTTTAGGTTTTGGAGCAAAAAAAGCCAAAATTGCACTCTTTTTTAAACAAAATCCTTCAAATTATAAAAATGATGGGCTTTTAAGCCAAGACAGCTATCAAGATCTATTTGAAAGCAAGAGTCTCAACAAGCAGATTGAAGATCAACTAAAACATGTTGGCGCACCAAAACAACAGCCTTCTGCACCAAAGCCACAACAACCAAAACATCAGCAATCTCAGCTGCAACAACCACGACCAACACAACAACGACCACAGCAAAAACAGATAGTAAAACAGACTGCATCAAAACCAGAACAAAAGCCAAATCAGACACCACAACGACCAAATAAAAACTTTGAACAACGCAAAACACAGCAACAAAAGCCAAATCAACCAGCGCCCACAAAAGAAAAAACAGATGCCTCAAAATTAATGGTTCGCCCATTGCCTTCTAAAAATAATGATTCATCCAAATCATAAAAATTTACCCATTCAGGATCAAACCATTGTTGCTTTGTGCACTCCTCATGGTGCTGGAGCTTTAGGGTTAATTCGCCTTTCTGGTCTTCATGCATTTGAAATTGCAGATAATTTCAGCAAAACTGCCAACAAAAAAAGATTGATTGATCATGCAACACATACCATTTCATATGGCTGGATTATTGATGCACAAGGTGTGCATATTGATCAAGTTTTATTTTTTATCATGCATGGACCAAAAACATTTACAGGTCAAAATGTGATTGAAATTACCTGTCACAATAACCCATTTTTAATTGAAAAAATTATTGATCGTGCCATTGCCTGTGGCGCTCGACTGGCGCATCGTGGTGAATTTACACAACGAGCAGTACAACTTGGAAAAATTGATTTGCTGCAAGCTGAAGCTTTAAACGATTTAATTCATGCACAAACTGCAGAATCATTAAAATACAGTTTGGCACAACTTGAAGGTAGCTTATCATCATGGGTTGCAGACATTGAAAATTCAGTTCTTGAAATTTTAGCTTTTTGTGAAGGAAGTTTTGAATTTTTAGATGAAGAAATGGAATTTTCTGGTGAAATTGCAGAAAAAGCGAAAGCACTAATCCACAAAATTGAAACATTCATTCAAACATTTCCTAAACAACAATACATCAAAGAAGGCATTAAAATTGCACTGATCGGTTCAGTTAATGCTGGAAAATCATCATTATTTAATGCACTTTTGGAAAAAAATCGAGCAATTGTCACACCAATTCCTGGGACCACGCGCGACAGCATTGAAGCTGGAATTTTTCGAGATGGCCAATTTTTTACGTTGATTGATACTGCAGGAATTCGAGAAACTGATGATATGATTGAGCAAGAAGGTATTGATCGATCTTTTGCTCAAGCTGCACATGCAGACATTATTTTACTGGTGATTGACAGCTCTGCTTCATGGTCAGAACAAACACAAGAATCTTATGAAAAAATATTAAAAAATTATGCATCCAAAATTATCGTCGTAGAAAATAAAACTGATTTGCAAAAAAACAATTTTAAATTTTCAGGAATTTCAGTTTGCACACAACAGCCAGAAACGATTAAAAACCTGTTTGTCGCCATTCAAGAAAAAACAAAAAAATTAAAGGATGCTGACAACATTACTTGTCTTTTAAACAAACGACAACATGATCTTTTAGTTACTTTTTTATCAAATTTACAATCAATTGTGCCGATGGTTGATAAACGAAAAGTGGATTATGAATTAGTGGCTCATCAATTGCGTGAGGCTTTGCAACATTTAAGTGAAATGACCGGTCGCGGCATTAGCGAAAAAGCATTTGATAAAGTGTTTGACACTTTTTGCGTTGGAAAATAAAAAAAGCTCCTGAAATTCAGGAGCTTTTTTTATTGTAAGTTTTAAATTTTTACTGAGCATCAATCGCGTAAATTTCAACACGACGGTTAACCCATTGCTCAGCTTTATTGCCACCCTTACGCACAGGCATTTCTTGACCACGTGGTGCAATTTTAATGTGCGATGCGTCAATATCTGCCTCTGCAAATTTTTGTGCAACATAGCGAGCGCGACGTTCAGATAATGCTAAATTATAAATTGCAGAACCTGCTGAATGGCAAGCATGACCTTCAATAACAATAATTTTACCTTGCTTAATCATTTTTTTTGCTTCTTCAATGTCATAATTTAAAGCACTATGTTGCGTTGCAGCAATCACGTCTTTATCAAAATCAAAATAAATTGTTTTAAATTGATGCTTGCTTTCTTCAGCATTCAAATTTTCCCAAGAGAATATTGGATTTTCTGCTGATTTTGAAACTGATCGATCGCCTGCATGTTTTGAAATTTGATCATCAAGTGCAAATGATTTCATTGAGTCTGCATCCAAATCGAAAGCATCTGCTGATTGGTCAACAGTTTTTTTACCACGTTTTACTTTAGAAGATTTTGAAAAATGTGATTCAGTCTCAGATTTTTGATTTTTTTTACAACCAGCAAAAATCGTTAACAAGATTACTGACAAAAATAGAAATTTTTTAGAATGCATTTGCATGAGGTTTGGCCTTTTTTTATTTTTAATAAAAATTTTGCAGCTAGATGATTTTGAAGTTTATTTTAGGCAACTTAAAGAAATTGTCAAACAAAATCAAGATATCAAGCTTTAGATCGAGGTTTTGATTTGCCGAGCTGTTTCATTTTTTAATTAAATTTGAAGAAAGTTTCGTTGTCTTAGGGAATGGTGTATACTAAAAAACATGGAGTAAAAATTTTAATATCTAAAAAAAATACAAGTGTATGAAAAAAATTTTAATTAATCATAATCCTTGGGAAATTCGAGTTGCCATTGTCCGTGACAATGTTCTTGAAAATTTATTCCTTGGTCAAACAACCGACACTGAACTTGAACGAGCATTTTTTAAGGGAAAAATTATTAAAGTTCTTCCTGGAATTCAAACTGCATTTGTTGATATTGGTCAAGAACGTGCCGGTTTTTTACATATTTCAGAAATTGATCATGATCTGGCAATTAATCGAATCATGAGTCCTGATCAAGTTGAAGAACTCAAAGATTTAGATGATGAACCAAAACCAAAAATGTCTTCTGAAAAATTGGATATTTCAAAAATTCTTCATGAAGGTGAAGATCTTTTAGTTCAAGTCAGCAAAGAGCCCGTTGATGAAAAAGGTGCAAAACTTAAAACATGTTTCACACTTCCTGGTCGTTTCATTGTTTTAACACCCAACATTGCGCGTATCGGTGTTTCTAAAAAAATTGAAGATCGTGCAGAACGAATACGACTTAAAGAAATCATTACCCAACATTTACCTGCTGGCATGGGCGCAGTTATTCGAACATCTGCAGAAGGTAAAAATGCTGATGAAATTCAAAAAGATTTAAGCTTTTTAATTTCTGATTGGAATCAAATTTTAACTTCTTATGCAACGATTGCACCAAAATCAAAAATTTATGAAGACGTCAATATTGCACTCCAAGTAATTCGGGATCATCTTGATGGTGATATTGATGAAATTGTAACTGACAGCAAACAAAATCATGATGATATTTACAAATATTTAAGCAAAGTTGCACCTGAATTTAAATACAAAGTAAAGCTGTTAACAGATACCAGCGATCTTTTTGAACGTTACAACATCGATCAACAAATCAAAGAAGCTTTAGAAAAAAAAGTTATTTTAAAATCTGGTGGTTCAATTGTTATTGAAACAACAGAGGCTTTAACAGTCATTGATGTCAATACCGGTAAATTTACCGGAAAAGGCAACCTGGAAGACACCATTTTAAAAACAAACCTTGAAGCTGCTCGAGAAATTGTACTGCAACTCAAACTTCGAAACATTGGCGGACTGATTGTCATAGATTTTATTGATATGAATAATCAAAAAAATCGATTAAAACTGGTTACCTATTTTGAACAAACACTTAAAGAGCTAGATAAATTTCAATCCGTTGTTTTACAAGTATCTGAATTTGGCATTGTTCAAATGACACGAAAACGTTCTGGCAAAACTTTGATGCGACAACTGACTGATTTATGTCATTGTTGTTCAGGGCTTGGTCGTTTACCTTCAGTACGCGCAGAAAGCTATAAAATTTTGCGAACACTCAAAACAAATTTACAACAAAAAAAATACTCTAAAAAACAGTTATTTTTTGAAGTTAATCAAGCAGTTTTTGAATTTGTTTCAAGCATCGAATTTAATTCAGTTTTGGAACTTGAACGTGAATTTAACTGCACAATCACCTTGGTAAGCAACAATCAAATTGATCGTCATACTTTTAAAATTAAAGAAATTTAAAAAATTAAACTTTTGATGCATTCAACATCTTTAAAGGAATCTGATGGAAGAAAAAACAACCATTGAGCGTGGCACACTAGAAAAATATCCTGATTATCGCATGGATATCGGTATTGAAGTTCATGTTCAGCTCAAAACAAAAAGCAAAATTTTTTGTTCATGCTCAAATGAACTTTCTGATCAACAAAATAAAAATATTTGCCAAATTTGTGCAGGATATCCTGGTGTATTGCCGGTGCTGAATCATCAAGTTGTTGAATATGCAATTATGGCGGGACTTGGGACCAATTGTGAAATTTCGCTCAACTCAGAATTTGATCGTAAACATTATTTTTATCCAGATCTTCCAAAAAATTATCAAATCACCCAAAATAATTTTCCTATTTGCAAAAACGGTTATGTCATGATCAGGCTGGATGATGGCAGTGAAAAAAAAATTCGCATCAACCGTATTCACATTGAAGAAGATGCAGGAAAAAATACTCATTCAGATTTAACCGGTGAAAGTTATGTTGATTTAAATCGTACTGGCACTCCACTAATCGAAATTGTAACGGAACCTGATCTTGAAAATGCTGCTGAAGCCAAAGCATACTTAAAAGCTTTACGCTTAATTGCTCAGTATGCAGGAATTAGTGATTGCAACATGGAAGAAGGTTCATTTCGAGCAGACACTAATTTATCAGTTCGTAAAAAAAATTCTGAAAAACTTGGAACTCGCTGCGAATTAAAAAATATTAATTCATTTAAATTTATTGCAGATGCTATTGAGTATGAATCAGAACGTCAAATTTTAGCACTTGAATCTGGTGAAAAAATTCGCCAAGAAACCAGATTATGGGACAATAAAAATCGTAAAAGTTTGGCTATGCGCTCAAAAGAAGATTTAGCTGATTATCGTTATTGCACAGATCCTGATTTGGCACTTGTTCAAGTAACTTCTCAACATATTGCATCAGTCAAAGAAAATATGCCTGAAATGCCATATGCAAAATTTCATCGTTACATGAAAGATTGGAACTTATCAGCCTATGAAGCTGATGTCATTGTCTCAGAATTTTCATTCACTGTTTATTTTGAACAAGCAATGAATATCTACCCTAAAAAATCAATCGTAAATTGGTTTTTGCGCGATGTCATTGGACTGACCAATGAACAAAAAATTGAACTGAAAGATTGTAAAATTACGCCAGAAAAATTAGCACAAATTGTTCAAATGGTTGATGAAGGTTTAATCAATAATGCTGGAGCAAAAGAAATATTTGAAGTTGTTGCAACAACAGGCGCACATCCACAAGAAGTTGTAGAACAAAAAGGACTCAAACAAATCGGCTCTGTGGACGAACTTGAAAAAATTGTACTCAAAGTTTTGCAGGAAAATTCAGCACTCATTGAACAATACAAAGCAGGAAAACAAAATGTTTTTGGATTTTTTGTAGGTGCTTGCATGAAAGCATCAGGTGGCAAAGGTAACCCAAAAATTATGCAAGAACTTTTGAAAAAACATTTAAATTAAAATTTTTATTTTTTTAAAAAATCATGATTAATAACTACCCAATCATTTACAGGCGATGTTACTGAATCAAACGTTTCGCTTGATTCAGTACGATAAAACTGTCCTGAAGATACCATATTAAGAATTTCTTGTTCAGCTTCATCTACTTCTGATTTTGGTGTAGAAGATTTTGACCTTACACTCGTATTTTGTGCAGCTTCCAATCCTTGCAGACGTTCAAGTCTTTCTTGCTCAACTTTTTCTTGATGTTTAAGTTCGTCTGAAACATTACGAGGGAGAGGCAATCGATTTTGAGGCTGGGTATGCACTTCAAAGCACACTCCTGTAACCAGGCACATAAAAAAAGCTAGAGCACAATCAATTCCTGTTAATTGAACTCTTGGCTCCTCCGATGGAATTAAAATTACGGTAGATCTTGATTCATTCCGACTAATTCTTTCTGGTACTTGAAAATCCTCATAGCCATCTAATTTATCTAATTCTAAAGACAAATTATCTGCAAACAGATCCAATTTATTTTTAAATGCCTGCAACATTGAAAAGTTTTGGGAATGAATCGATAATGTAAGCATCGTTACCATCAATAATTTTTTTTTGCTCATTTCATTTCCTTAATTTCAAAAACCATCAAATATTCATGCGCAATAAACTTACAAATACACAAAAAATATCAAGTTTAATTTGATTTTTTAGAAATTTTACGACATTGTTTAATCTTCTTGATTTGATGGCAATAACTCAAAAGAACCTTCACAATCATCACATTTTCGTAAGCTTTGTCTAGAATCAAGCAGTAATTTAAAAACAGTATCTGTAGAATCTACAGTATCGATAGATGATGATTTTATTATTTCAAAATCATCCAAACTTGCTTCTTTCGTCTGTGCGTGTGGTAATGGTGGAGTTCTTGTGTCATTACAACGATCAACAATAACAAACTCTTGCTGTTCATTTTCCCTATTTTTTGATCTATTGCAAACTGTCAAAGCTATTGATCTTGCAGGCAATGGCAAAGAATTTTCATGAAAAGATTCTATTTTGTTATATTCGTCATCCAATGATATATGCAAATTTTGAGGGAAAACTATTAATTCTATGGGCGATGACACAGAGTCTACCATAGCAGTTGTTATTTCTTGCCGAACATTATTTTGCAAAACTTCACTTAAAAATCGATTTTTTTGTGATTCTCTTTTTAAAAAAAACAGACAACAGCAACACTTAAGCCAATTCACGCTATAATTGCATGTTGAAGTTGCTAAAAAAATAATCGCAATAAACCCTTTCATTTTTTTCACAAAATCCTTTTATATGAGGCTTTGGCCTGTTATTTTACTATTCTTTAATATTTTTAAATTTTTTTCTATTTTTTTTATCTTTAAGCACGACAGGAACTGATGCTGCTTTGGTGGTAGAAGTTACCGCAAGAGGATTTTTCTCAACATTTATTACTTTTTTTGATTTTTTAATACCAAAATTTATTTTCTTATAATCTTTGTCCATTGCTTTTTTATCAAGTGTCCATATTGTACCATCCTGACTGGTAATATAAATTGCATCAGTTACTCCTGGCATCCAAGCAGAACCTTGATATTCAACCAATACCGGTTGCCCACTCATCAAAAGATGTGAAACTCCTTCAACAAATGATTGTGGTGGAAGATTATGCACGGTATATTCCTGCAATGTCTGTGCCACTTTATTTTGAGTAATCGGTTGCAATTCATGAGCTGTTTTTAAAGTATGTAATTTATAATGAATTTGGCCATTTTCAGTTTTATATTTTGTTTTCCAACCAGTCCATGAAGCTTTATATTTTGATTTATTTTTTACGGTAATAACTCCAACAACTTGAGATGCCAATACTTCTGGTTGAACAAATGGCTTAACAGCAACAGCAGGAGCTGTAACCACAGGCGCTACTGCCACGGTCTTTGCTACAACAGGCGCTGGTACAGTTTTTGGCATAACTTTGGCTACTGCTGGATTGACCGGAATTACGGGTACAGATTTTGCAACAATTGCTTTTGGTATAATTGGTTTTGGCGGAATCACTTTTGGCGCAATTTCTTTTGATTCTATAACAGAAGCTTGAGGAATAACCGGTTTTACTGGAATAGGCGCTGCAACCGGAGTAGATTTTATTGGCGATGGACCATCAGGCATTTTTGGCACAGCAATCAACTCTAATGATCCAAACAAAAAAATTATTCCTATATTCAAAATTTTCATACAACCCTCTTTTTTCAATTAAAAAGATATTTTCAATTTTTCATAAAAAAATTAAAATGCTTGCGAATCAACAAGCATAAATTTTTCATAACTTCATCAAATTTCTGTTCTGGATTTTCATGAAATTTTAGTAACTCACAGTAGGCTGCGCTATCATTTTTGCACAACAACAACATTTGCTCCAACGTAATTTGCTCCTTAAGCACTGTATAAAATTTTTCTTCCATATCTGCAGCATTGACATCTATACACAATTTATAAATTCCTTGAATACTACTACGCAACAATTCAGTGCTCAAAATTTCCAATTCCTGCATAGAATATCCCGTATGTTCGATAATTTTTGCTAAAAAATCTTGCTCGTTAAATGAATTTTTTTTGAAAGTATCCAACTTTTTCATGGTATTTTTCAAAGCAAAAATGCAAAGCATATAGCGACTCATCGTTTGAGAAAATAAAAAAAATTCTACAGTTTGATCAATTTGGCGATATTTTAAAACTGAATCAATAACACAATTTCCTAAAAAATAACTCAATAAACAAAAAATTACCGGATAGGTTTCAATGATTTCAAACATTTTTTTTTGATTACAATACAATGTCAACGCTATAAGACTTGGAATAACAATCAGCCGGCATTTTGAAGTAATTGCTTGCAATCGCAAATCTTTCACAACAAGCCCAGCATTATACACAAAGGTCATATTTTCTGACTTTGCATGCACAATGACTGCAAACAAGCACAAACTTATCGCAGGTAAATTAAGGCAAAATCGATTTTTTTTAAATTCCATCATCATTTCCTTGAATAAACAACGTCAAGAAACGATACAGTTTAAAACAATTGGTCATCTAAAGATATCATGACTTAAAAATCGGAAGATAGATCTATGGGTAAAATAGCTATCAAGCAGCAACTGAATCTTACTTTTTTTACATTATTTTGCACATTGTTGCAGTCAGATGCCATGTTAGTGCAAAATTTTTTAAAAATTAAAGAAGAAGACACTCAAGAACAGAGCATCAACAAAGATGAACAACTTCTCATCGATTTAAGTGATGTTGTTGGTGATTTTTACAAAAAAATTATTGAAACAACCATGCTCTATTTTTTCGGAATGCTTAAAAATTCAGATCAATTTCACCATCAATTACTTCTTGAAACAAGCAAACATGCTTTAATGGCAAGCAAAATTTTTGCTCAATATGTATCAACCACCTTACAAGATCCAAAAATTTCCTGGAAAATAAAAATAAAACGTTGTGCATACCTGAGCAGTTTTTTAGTTATTATTATCATGTGTGTGAAAGAATTTTACGATCCAAATGCTCCAGCATCAGACTTACCTGAAAAAATAATGCTTCATTGAACATAATTTTTTAAAATCATCACAAAAAATTAAAAATCACAAACATCGACAATGAGATTCAAATTAAAAACATTTTTAACGTTGCCCTACCCATTCCGACAGGAAACTTGTTTTACGCAAGATCCTTGCTATAATTTTTATAAATATTTATTTAGCATGACGGAGATTGTCAATGTTTATCCTTTCTCTTTTTACAGTTCTGTACAGCTTTTTATGTTTGTTCATTATTCTTTTAGTACTCATGCAACGTGGCAAAGGAAACATGGGTATGGGAAATATTGGTGGCGGCAATCAAGCAATTTTTGGCAGCTCTGGCGGTCAAGATATCTTTCAAAAAATTACCTGGGTTTGTTTAATTTTACTTCTTGGCGGATCTTTAGTGTTAGCAATTTTACGCGGTAAACAAGGCGCAGGATCATATCAATCTCGCAGCGCACGCACATCAATGCCAATTTCTCAAGATCAATTTCCTGATGAGCTATAACGATTTTTCAAAATCGTAGAAAAGGAGCACATGATTTTTGATGTTATCAATCTTGTTGGAATTCATTCATTACAGATTTGCAATAGCATTGGTCAATATGGACAATTTGTATTTCATACTTTTTGGGTTATGTGCACGAAACGATTGAAAGTTCATAAATTAATTGTTCAGATGGAAAATATCGGCGTTGATTCTTTTATGATCAGTGTGCTTACCGGAGTTTTTGCTGGAGCAGTTTTAACACTTCAAACGTATAATGCATTTGTAAAATTTGGCTCAGAAAATATGATTGGTCCTGTCGTTGCAATTTCTTTAACTCGAGAACTTGGTCCTGTGCTCACCGGCTTAATGGTTGCTGGTCGCAGCGGTTCAGGCATCGCTGCAGAAATTGGGACCATGCGCATCACAGAACAGATTGATGCGCTCGAAACTTTATGTATCAATGTTTTTCAATATTTAATGATTCCTCGAGTTCTTGCAGGAATTATCATTCTTCCTTTTTTAACAATGTTTTCAATATTTTTTGGAATTTGGGGCGGCTATGTCATTTATGTGTACTGGTTTGGCTTAAATCCTATCGATTTTGTTGAAGGAATTAAAAAATTTCTTGAACTTTCAGATATTACGGGCGGTCTTATTAAATCAAGCGTTTTTGGATTTATTTTAACATCAATTGGCTCTTTTTTTGGTTACTACACTCGAGGTGGTGCCAAAGGAGTTGGAATTTCAACAACACAGTGTGTGGTTATGGCTTCTATTTTAATTTTGATATCAAATTATTTCTTAGCTTTAATGTTATTTGAAAAGTCATAAGCATGGATAAAATTAAAATTGTTGGACTTAAAAAACGTTTTGACGAAGGTCGTTGGATTTCAAATGATCTTAATTTAGCAATTCCTGAAGGCAAAACGACCTGTATCATCGGTCAATCTGGTGAAGGTAAATCAGTACTTTTAAAACAAGTCATTGGACTGATTGAACCTGATGCAGGATCTATTTTTGTGGATGATGTCGACATTGTACCTTTAAAAGGTATTGCTCGTGAAAATAATTTTAAAAAATTCGGATATGTTTTTCAATTTGCAGCATTATTAGATTCACTGAGCGTTTTTGAAAATGTTGGAATTGTCGAACTTGAAAATGGCGAAAATCCTGAAACGGTACGGACCAAAGTTCAAGAAAAATTATCTATGGTTAATTTACGAGAAGACACTATTGATAAATTTCCATCAGAACTTTCTGGTGGTATGAAAAAACGAGTTGGTCTTGCACGTACTTTAATGGGCAATCCTGAAATTATTTTGTACGATGAACCAACAACTGGTCTTGATCCTATCACCTCATGCGTTGTGCACGAATTGATTGCTGATATGCAAAAAAAATTAAAAATTACCTCTGTAGTTATTTCTCACGATGTTGAAATTTTTAAATTTGTTGATTATGTTGCATTACTTTACCAAGGACAAATTGTCAGTATTGTAGATGCAGCAACAATCTGGGAATCAAAAGATCCCTACATTTATCAATTTATTCGTGGGTTAACACAAGGTCCAATTCATCAAGAAATTCCTGATGATAAAAATAAAATGTAATTAAAAAATAGAAAGATTTTTGTATGCAACAACATGACTCTGTAAAACTTGTTGAACATATCAAACAAGTCAATCCAAAATTCGATTCTTTAAAACATGAAATTCGCAAAATAATTGTCGGACAAGACAACATTATCACCATGAGTTGCATTGGACTTTTAACCAATGGCCATATTTTGCTTGAAGGAGTGCCCGGAGTAGCAAAAACAACATTGATCAAAACTATTGCTCAAGCGCTTGGACTCTCATTTAGTCGAGTTCAATTTACTCCTGATCTTTTACCTTCAGACATTATTGGAACTTTAGTATACAATCCAAAAACTATGGACTTTGAAACCAAAAAAGGTCCAATTTTTGCAAATTTAGTTTTAGCTGATGAAATTAATAGATCTCCTGCAAAAGTTCAATCCGCTTTGCTTGAAGCAATGCAAGAACGACAAATTACCATTGGATCAACAACGTTTAAACTTGATGATCCTTTTTTAGTATTTGCAACACAAAACCCAATTGAAAATGAAGGTACCTATCAACTTCCCGAAGCTCAAGTTGATCGATTCATGTTTAAATTAACCGTAACCTATCCAACCATGGATCAAGAACGAGAAATTTTAAAACGCAACAATGTACCAGTAACTATATATCCAGTTTTGTCACACAAAGATTTGGTATATGCACGTGAAGTGGTTCAGCAAGTGTACATTGATGATCGCTTGATTCAATATGTACTTGATATTGTTTTTGCAACTCGGGAACCTGCAAAATATAATTTAAAAAATTTAGCTCCCTTGATTGCTTGTGGAGCATCGCCTCGTGCATCTATTGCACTTTTACAAGCCGTTAAAGCATTGGCTTTTTTGAATGGTCGACATTTTGTCATTCCTGATGATGTCAAATTTATTGCAACTCCAGTATTACGTCATAGAATCTCTATGACCTATCAAGCAGCGGCAGAAGATATGACCACTGAAAAAATTATCAAGACTATCTTAGATTCTGTCATCGTTCCTTAAAGTTTTCTTGACAATGCAAGGTTGCGGCGGGTATTTTGTTGTGAACCTTTCGAAAGGAAAAAAAGATTAATGAGACAACCATTGTGGGCTATTAATAGCTCTTTACTTTTCTTCTGTATTCTTGGACAATTGGTGTTTCTTTTCATCCAAACACCAATTCCGCGCAAAATTTCTATTGAGCCAGATACAGTTCCTTTCCATGAAAAAAAAATTGTCGCCCAAGTTGACATCACTAAAATTTATGGTGCAAGTGATCTATTCGATACGTATGTCCCAATATCAACATTACCCAAAGCAATTGTTCCCGACATCCCTCCAATTCCTGATGCGCCACATATTATTCCTTTAGCTATTCCTGTCGAAACTCCAAAAGTATTTATTGCGCCATTGCCGGTAATTTTGAAAGGTGTCATGTATCTTCACGATAGACCTGAACAAAGTGTAGCTATTATTCAATTTCAAGATTCAAAAGAAGAGATTAATTATCATACAGGACAATTAATCAACGATGCTCAAATTTTAAAAATTTATCCAAATCGCATTATGGTTGTGCGAGCAAATGGCCAACGTGAAACTTTATATCTGCGAGAAGATGATGCAGGAAAAGATTTTGCTCGAGATACTGCAAAAAATATCGCAACATTAAATGTTGTCGTAAAAAATGGTAAACATCAAATTCCTGTAGAAACATTTGCAGCTCATGTAAAAGGACTTGGCCAATTTATAGATTTAATGCACATCACTACCGTATATAAAAAAGGTAAAAGCATTGGTTGCCGCATTGGTAAAGCTGATAAAGATAGTCTTGCTTCAAAACTTGGATTTATAACTGAAGACATTGTTCAACAAATTGATAATTTACCAGTTACCGATATTGCAAGTCGTCTTTTAGTCTTTGATCATATTTTAAGTAAAAAAATTGGTGATACGATTCATGTTAAAATTGAACGTGCTGGATCAATAACTACGATCATATATGAATTAACACACGCACCAGAACAAAACAATGTAAACTTAATACCAGCAACAACCAAAATTGATGCTACCAACAAAACAGTAGCTGAAAATCAACCTGTTCTTGATCAACAAATGTTATATAATCTTGAAGAAGCTCGCAAAAAAACATTAGAACAAAAAGTAAAATTTGCACCAACCGCACATAAACTAGCTCTTGATGAACGTAAAAAAATGTTTGATGCTCGTCATAAAGAACTTATGGCTTCAAAACAACATACACCAGATATCAACAACCAAAATGCTGTACATACTATTTCAGGGGTTCGGGGATAAATTATGAATATGAAAAACTTAATTTTTATTTGGTGCATGACACTTTTCTATGCCATCAATCCTGATGACGCTTCCACAAAATTAAGAAAAAACACTATTTTTTCAAGTGTTGCAAAAAATCCTGTTCCTGCAGTAAAGTCATCAACATCTTCCATAGATTTTTCTGAAACATTGCCAAATTTTGATGAAAAACCTTTGACGACCACAACAAAAACAGAATCCTTAAATCTCAATACATCTTTAAAAACTACTGACAATATTTCAAAAATTGATTCTGAATTATTACCAAAAAATGATTTAGATACTCCACAAAACACATTAGTTACAGAAACTGAAGATCATCAAGCTGTTCAACAAGTATCTGCAACAAAAATAAATTCTATAAAATCAATTGAACCTGTACGAGAGCCTGGAGTTTTATATCAAAATCAAAGTTACATTGATGATGAACCTGCAACAGTCGCATTTAATTTTGAAGATGCAAATTTATCAAATCTTTTATCTTACATGGAAGCTGTGCATCATATTAAATTTATCACCGATGATATTATTCCAACAGCAAAAGATCCTAAAGGAGTTGCTGGGCACAAAATTACATTCCGTACAAATAAAACACTTACCCGCAAAGAAAGCTGGGATCTGTGTGTTACATTTTTACACATTGCAGGACTTGATGTTGTTCCCATGATGCAATCTGGATTTTACCGATTAGTGTCACTAACCAAAGCAAACAATGAGCCAATTCCAACCTACATTGGAATTGATTGTGAACTTTTGCCTGATAACGATATGGTCGTTCGTTATGTTTATTTTGTAAAAAATATTGATCCTGCAAAAATCCAACCTATTTTGGTCAAAATGCAAAGCGGTTCTGCAAAATTAGATGTGTATGCTGATTTAAAAGCTTTAATTTTCACGGATCGCGCATCATCAGTTAAATCTTTAATGAAAATTGTTTCTGAACTTGATCATGCAGCACTTCCTGAAGTTTTATCAGTTGTAAAATTAAAACGTACTAATGCAAAAGATGTTATTTCACTTTATCGATCACTCAAGCCAACTGATGGAAGCGCAGGACAACCACAACGAGTTTGGGCAAACAATAAAAAAGAATCTTCACTGGAATATTTTCCGCAAGATGTAGTCATGGTTGCTGACGAACGTACGAACTCTTTAATTTTGCTTGGTACCAAAAAAGATGTTGCTCGTATTGAAGAATTTATTACGCAGCATGTTGATGTTACGGTTGACCGTGATGCTCCACCAATATTTACCTATCGCTTGCAATACACCAATGCAAAAGATATGACATCGCTTTTACATGAAGTTACCAAATATGGCGCAAACACTGATGCTGGAAAATATGGCGGTGTGCGTGATGGTCTAAAATATTTCCAAAAAATGACCATCATTGCTGATTCAAATTCAAATTCATTAATCATCAATGCAACGCCTGAAGATTTTGAAGCAATCAAACCACTTATTGAAGAACTTGATGTTCCGCAAAAGCAAGTTGGTGTTGAAGTTTTATTTGTCAGAGTTAGTGATATTGATGTCAAAACTTTAGGCGCACAAATCAGCGGCCCGAATGGTGCAAATTCAACAGTTCCTGGCGCAAGTTTATTTGGTCCAACATTTATGCCAAGTCTTTCAGCTCAAACATCAGGTGTTCCTTCAGGCACTCCAATTGTGGTTACCAATGGTTCTTCAACTACTTCAGATTTTTCAATCAAATCAAGTTTAGCAAGTCTTTTAGGCAGCAATGTACTCAATGAAGCTGGCTCGGTACTGGTAACTTTTGGAAAGCCAATCTGGGCAATTTTTAAAATTTTAAAAACAATTACTTCGACACACGTCATCACTAATCCGTTTGTCGTAGTTTCCAACAACTGCGAAGTATCTCTTACCAGTGGACAAGAGCGTCGACAATCATCCGGTACCGTTATTTCATCATCTGCAGTGAGAGCAACAGGTTTAGTCCCTGTACAGGCAACATTAAAAGTTAAGCTCACGCCAACCATTAACAAAGACAACATTATTAATTTAAAAATTCATGTAGAAAATCAAGAATTTAATGATGCCGCAATCAATAATGTTAATGGTGTTCCTCGCGATACCAAAAGCGTTGAAACTCAAGCATGCGTTGCCAATGGTGAAACATTGGTGCTTGGTGGTATCATGACAGAAAATTATGCTTCAAAATCTGTTGGTGTTCCATTTTTAGAACATATTCCCGTCCTTGGTTGGTTTTTTAAATCAAAAACAAGAACAGTCACTCGCGATCATTTCTTAATTTTCATTTGTCCTCGCATCTTAGACCCACTCACCAAATATGGTCAAATTGATCCTTACACTGATTACAAACTCAACGAAATTCAAAAAAATGTTGATTTAATTGATGAATCAGATTGGTTTACTTCAAGCAAAGATCCAATTCAAAAAGCATTTTTTGGCTCAAAAGAATCTGCACGAGCACTACAAGAACTACGAACCGGAAATAATTATGCACAGCGTGAAGCAATTGATGGAAAAATTGATAAAAAAGAAACATCTCGCAACAAGCGTTTGAAAAAAACAAAAAAAGTAAAAGAGTCGAAAAAAAAGAAAAAACAAAAAGAAAATATTGAACAAACAATCAACGACTATCCATCAAATCGCATGAAAAATAATATCAGCAAAGGAGTATCCGATGTTGCATGATATTTTAATACCATCACGTATCGGTAATTATTATCTCCAACGTAAAAAAGTTTTAAGTTTTGAAATCACTCCTATGATGGTGCAAGGTCTTTTAGTTGAATTCATGGGCTCAACAATTCAAATTAAAAATAAACAATCAATTGTTTTAAAAGATCTTTCAGCTCAAACACAAATCAATGCTTTAAAAAAAATTGCATCAAATATTGGCAAGTATGATGAAATTATTACAACTATGTCAAATTCTGCGATTGTGTACAAAGAATTAAAACTTCCTTTTATTGGTCGTGATGCATTAGCCATGATTGTTCCTTTTGAAGTTGAACCATTGCTACCATTTGCACTTGAAGAATCGATTATTGATTTTATAATAACCAAGCAAGATTTTGAAAAAAAAGAATCAAAATTATTGGTTGCTGCCATTCGCACGCAAGACCTTACGAATCATCTCAATTTATTTGAAAAAGCAGAGCTTGAAGTTGACACGATGACTATTGATATCTTTGCACTGTACGAAATTTATAAAGCTGGAATTTCAAATGCATTAAAAACTCCTGCAGAGCCATCACCATTTTCTTTTGATATAAAATCATCATCAATCGTTGGCTTGTGGCATAAGTTGTATGCAAAATTAATAAAAAAACCGAAAATTGATGCACCTGTTTCTACAGAGTCACCATTGCAATACCAACCAAAATCAGCAGAACTTTTTGTAGATCTTGGATTTGATTCAGTTCGAGTTTTATATTTTCAAGATGATAGCTTAACTGCCGTACGCATGATTCCAAATGGAATTTATGATATTGCGCAAGCAATCAGTCAAAAAACAGAACAACCGTATTTTGATATCATTCAAAATATGATTACAGAATCATCACTGCAAAATCTTACATCTGAACTTCATGAAGAACTAAAAAAAGTTTTTGAAGAAATTGCACGCACCTTACAATTTTTTGAAAAACAAGAACAAAGCCATTTTATTAAACCACATAAAATATTATTTTCTGGCTTTGCAACCAATATTCCAGACTTTGCGCATCTTGCACAAACTTTTTTAAATCACCCTGTAGAAATTATTGCAAGCAACAGCATTATACAACGTTTAAACATTACGATTAAATCTGATGATCATAATTTTTCAATTATCAGCTTGGCAATTGGTCTTTTTTCACATTTTGCACCTGATGTTAATTTTTTAAAATCAATAACACAAAAAAATAATCAAGCCCTTTTAAACAAACAACTTTTTATGATCATTGCAATGACCATAATCTGTATCAGTGTAACTTTTTGGAGAAGCTCAATACTGCTGCAAGAAAAAGAAACTGCCTACAACACCTCAAAGCGCCAACTGATTCAAGCAATTGAACAAAAAATGCGATTAGATTTACGCAATGAAAAAAGTATTAAAACAATTGTTGAAAAGGCTGAAGAAAAATTAAAAAATGAAAAAGCATTATGGTTTGCATTCTCAGCACAACAAGAACATTCAGTACTCGAATATTTACAAGATTTATCAATGCAAATTGATCGATCTGCTGTTGAACTTCAAATTAAAAACATGCATCTTGATTATGAAAAAGTGATCATGACTGGAAATATTAAAAATGCTCAGGGTACAGAATTTCAACGACTTGATTTGTTGAAAGAAGAATTTCAAGAATTAAAGCTTTTGCAAATTTTAGAACAACCTCGAGAACTTTCATTTACCGTACAATTTAAACCAAAAACGATTTCAAAGGAATCTGCATGATATTTTTAGATTCTATTCGAAATTTTATTCAAAATTTAGATCGCAAAGAGATGATGCGATATGGGTTGTTGTATGTTGGAATTTGTTTAGCTTGTGTTGCAGGGATCATAATTCGATATTATATGATCAATCAAGAATGGAGCCAAAAATTACAACAACTCAATAAAGCTCGCGGTCAGATTCAGCAAATTTTTACCAATTTTAATGCCGTACAACAACAAAAAAATAAAGTTGATGAAGCACTCAAACAAAACAAAAATTTCAATATTCAACAATATTTTCAAAATTTGATGAATCAACAACGTTTAGCATCGCAAGCTACTTCAAAATTTTCATATGAAAAACTACCCAACGGTTATATTCAAGAAAGTTTAGCCATCAACCTTTCTCAAATCAACACACAACAACTATGTGAATTGATTGTTGCGATTGAAAATCAACCATTAATGTATATCATTTCTGTAGATATTACCCATGTACCTCAAGCAAAAAAAATTAATGTCAGCTTGATCGTTGGCACCCTGCGATCAGAAGAATAAAGGACATTATGAAAATTAAATTTTTATTGTGCTTTCTCATTTTCCTTATCACCAACATTGCTCATCCCATGCTGTTGGATGAAAATGCAGAAACAGGATCATTGCAGCAAGCAGAAAAAATTTTAAACAAACGAAAAAAATCCATATCTTTTATGTCAAGTGAATTAGTTGAGTTCAATTTTTCAGAGTATCCACTCAAAGACTTGATCAATGATTTTGCACAAAAATTAAATATCAATGTTTTGTATCCTGAAACCGAAACTGTTACAGCCACCGTATCATTTAATGCAGGCAAAAAAATTACCATGAGTGAAGCATGGGATTTTGTCACCATGATCATTGAACAAGCTGGCTATACCCTTGTCATGCGTGGAACTACCAGTTATGTTTTGATGGCAAATGCCAAATCATATCAAGAGCCATTGCCGCTTTACATTGGTGTTGATTTTAATCAGCTACCTGATAGCATGCAAAGAATTCGATATATTTATTATTTTAACAATATTCAAATTTCTGCAGTCAAACCAAAATCAGATATCACCAATATTTTAACAACCATCCTGCCTGCCCAAGATTTTAAAGATAAACAATTCATTATTGATGACAGCTCAAATTCAATCATTTTAACAACACGCGCAGACTTGATCAAAACAGCTATGCAATTAATTTCAGTGCTCGATGAAACTGGATTTCAACAAGCAGTCCAACTTTTAAAATTGCAATATACGCAAGCTCCAGACATTGTAAAACTATTTAAAGATGTTCTTTCTGGTGGTGAAGCAAAAAAAACTGGTGGTTTTGTTAATTTATCAAGTGGCGCTCGTGCAAAATATTTTTCTGACAATGTTCGTGTAGAGAATTTAGATCCTGAAAATAAACGGCAACTCAATACCATCATCATCATAGGAAAAATGCAAGATATTGAGGAAATTAAAAAATTTATTAAAAAATATTTGGATATTGCACAAGAACAAGGTCATTCATTTTTTCATGTGATTGAACCTCAATGGGCATCATCATCACACCTTGCCAATGTTTTAAAGAATTTAATTCAATCTGGTGGTGGAAGTTCAGGACAATCCACAGGAACGCTCAATTCTGATTTAGGATTTGATGCTGATATCAGAATTATTTCAGAAACCATTAATCCTGGATCCAGTTCTTCATCTTCAGGATCATCTGCAACTTTGCAAAACACCGTACAACGTGGTGCCAACAAGTTGGTTATTGCCTGCGGTAGCCGTGATTGGCAACGTATTGAATCTTTAATCAAACAACTTGATATCCCTCAAAAACAAGTGGTCGTTGAAGCTCTTGTGGTTGATTTAAATTTAGAATTTATTCGAAAACTTGGTGCTCAAATCAGAACTCGTGGACTTGTTTCTTCAATTTTTCCAAAAAATATGCAAGCTCAAGCAGGACTTTTGATTAACAACGTGATTGCACCTATGAATCCACCAGATCCTGATTATTATTCTTTGGTTGGCGACCTTTCAGATATTTTAAATCCTGATTTTTCTAACTCGACACTTACAACACCTAATCAATCAAGCACCATTAACACAACCACTCCTACGGGCAGTGGACCAACAACATTTACCGGCAGCACCATCATGATGCTCAATGGCGGTAAAGCAACCACTAATGGCGTTTGGGCATTTTTTCAAATGTTATCGCAACATAACTCTGCAAAAGTTTTTACTCGACCTGTGGTACTTATCAGTAACAATCAATCAGCAACAGTCACCAGCTCGATTACCAAAAATTTAACGGGTACGGTCACTTCAGGAACCAACCCAACGGTCAACTATCAACAAGTTACTGCTCCAGTTACCATGACCTTTACACCACTGATCAGTGATAACAATTCCGTAAATTTACAAATAGATCTTGATTTAAAAACATGGGTTATTGCAGATGATGCTGACTCTGGTTCACAAATAATTCGTTCTTTAAAAACCAACGTATCACTTAAAAGTGGCGATGTGATTATTTTAGGTGGACTCACCAAAGATCAAACTCAAGTATCAAAACGATCGGTACCATTTTTCGAATCAATCCCCGTGATTGGAAATTTATTTGCTTCACGCACCAAAGATTCAACCAAAACGCAGCTATTTATTTTAATTCGTTCTACCGTCAGCGCACCACGTTTAAATGGCGGCATGAGCAAAATTACCAAGGCTGCGTCAAATTTCATGGTGGATCAGCTCGCTGATGTAGAAAATAATTTTTCTAACTTAAAAGATCCTATCACCCGTTGGTTCTTTAACAGTGATCGTGATGAAACAGCTTCAGAATTCTTAGAAGACAAAATCAATGATCTTCAAAAAAATGACTACGATAGCTCAAGTGCTATTTTTGATGCTGCAAACACTGGACAAGCTCGAAGCAAAGCAAATCGTCAAGATGAAATGAAAATTGGATGGTTTAGTGATCAAAAATCAAATAAAAATTTTGCAAGTCAAGCTGTAACTCAAAATCAAGAAATGGATCAACTTGCAACATTGCTCAAAGATATGCAAAATCCATTTACCCAGTACACACAACTGTAAAAATAGTTAAACTGTTTACTTCATCCCTGACAATCTAGTATTTTGATTACAAGTTTCATAAAAA
>CAYOQO010000004.1:0-94077 GCA_964406135.1 uncultured Pseudomonadota bacterium
TTAGGACGCACATTGCCACGATTAATTCGATAAATTTTTAAACCATGGCGGCAAAGACGGATATGAAGGTCGTTGGAAATTTGGCGCCGAAGCAACTCCGAAGATTGCGATTCTTGATCGATTAAATTACATGCGTAACACTTTTTTGCGTATGATGCTTGGATGATTTTAGGATCTTGGCGTTTTGCATTTTAAATATATCGCCAACAATCAATAATGTGGTCTTGAACCAATCCGACAGCTTGCATATACGCATACATAATCGTTGATCCTACAAATTTCATGCCACGTTTTTTCAAATCTTTGGATAAAGCATCACTGATTACATTCAAAATTGGAATATCAGACAATTTTTTAAAACGATGAATAATCGGAGTATGATCTACAAAAGCCCATAAATACGCATCAAAAGAACCAAACTCTTTTTGAATTTTTAAAAAAACTTGAGCATTTTGACGCACACTATAAATTTTTAATCGATTTTTAATAATTGCAGCATTTTGGCACAATGCTTCCAATTCATGATCAGACATATTTGCAACTTTTGAAACATCAAAATTATAAAAAGCTTCACGATATCCCACTCTTCGCTTTAAAATAGTTTCCCAGCTCAGTCCTGCTTGCGCACCTTCAAGGATGAGCATTTCAAAAAGCAATTGATCATCATGTACTGCAACACCCCATTCTTGATCATGATAATCAGCATAAAATTCTTTTCCAGCACCATTACCAAAACAACGGATTTTAGTCATACAACTCTTCCATAATAAATTTGAGCAATCAGCCTATATTTTCTTAAATCATTGCTTTTTTGCATAATTATTCTTTAACATATGATTATTGCGTCTCTTACATTAATAAAAACAACTTTTTATATAAGGTTTTTATTTTATGAAAAATGTATTTTTTGTCTTTATTCTACTCACTTCAGCCTACACTGCACCATCTCATGCAAGCACAGAACAACCACCTGCAAGACCTTTATCAAAAGAAACTATAGAAAAATATTTTAATGAATTAAAAAACCTTAACGAATCAACAATAATCATAAAAAATTCTATCATTGATAACTGCTTAGATCTGGATATTACAATAGAAGATTCTCTTCTTAACAAAAATTTGAAAGATTATTTAAACTTTAAATTAATTCATGCCATTAAAACATTAGATTTTAACAATGTTGCACTTGCATTAAAGCATCAAGCTGATCCTAATCATGTTTTGCAGATAAAAAACTCTGATGTTCAGAAAGCAGAAGATATTCTTAACAATGACAGTAACTATGATAGTTACAAAATAACAAATATTTTTGACAATGACTATACCCCACTACAATGTGCTTTAGAATTAAAAAATTTAAATGAAGAAGAAGAAGCCATAAGACGATCGATAATTATAGAACTTTTAAAATATGGTGCTAATCCTTTTATTCAGAAACAAAAAGAAGATTTTATAAACAGTCACATTTATAAATATAATACATATTTTGGTGGTGATAACCTTTATAATCTATTTTCATTAGAAAATGTTGTAAACAATCCAGATTTAGCATTATTTTTAGTACAAGCTGGACAAAAATATGCAAAAGAAGAATATTTTCAGGAATTTAGACAGGACTTTCAAGCTACTTCTTTGCAGATGAGCAAAAAGGATATGGATATTTTAGATCCTTTAATTTTCACGTTTTTGTCTAATAATGATGTCTATACAAAGGGCAACTTTTTAATGACTCGGCTAAATATACCACAAGATTATTCTTTTTTAAAAAATACAAACTTAGAAATATTAATTTATGAATATCCTTTGTTAAAATTATTTAGAAGGAACTATTACTTTATTGAAAACTATCCAAATTTTGAAAAAGATTTACCAAATTTAATAGAATTTTTCATAAAAGCAGGAATGAATGTAAATTATCAAGATAGATCCCTTAATTCTATTTTACAAGCAGCAATAAAAGAAAAATGCAATTCAGAAATAATAATAAAGCTCCTTAAACATGGTGCAAATCCAAATTTACAAAATGATAAAGGAAAAAACTCTTTAATAACGGCAGTAGAATTTGGTAACGTTGATGCACTACAAATATTATTACAATATGGCGTAAATCCAAATTCACAAAACAACCAAGGACAAAACCCTTTAATAATCGCAATAAACCATAATAACCTTAAGGCACTACCAATATTATTACAATATGGCGCAGATCCAAATTTACAAGATAACCAAGGACAAAACCCTTTAATGGCCGCAATAAACCATGATAGACTTTCTGCAGTACCAATATTATTAGAATCTGGCGCAGATCCTTTAATAAAAAATAAAGATAATCAAAATGCTTTAGATGTCATTAATAACAAAATTAAGGAAATAAACAATACCCCGCAAAAATTCATTCTAGATATTAAATCATATCCCAAAATTAAAAATTTGTTCTTAGCAATAGAAAAAAAAGCATTACAAGAAAACTTAGCTGATGAATTGAGCCACCTTATCGGAAAAACATTCCCCGAAAGACCTCAAAAAAATGCAAACAATATCTTTAGAGCAAGATTAGCAAAAATGCTTTAAAAGCATTTAATGATGCAACAAGGTTACCAACAACAGACAAAATTTAATAATTATCAACTATTCAAAAAATGTTGTAATTGCAACCAACAATTTTTAATTTTTCATAATAGACCTTGCATGAATAATTCGTGATGATTCAAATTTTTTAAACGTTTCATCATGAATTTTTATAGTTTTAAATCCAGCTTGGTGCAGCAGCTCTTGCCACTGCTCATCAGAACGCCATGCAACTTCGATAAGTGCATTTTCCTGCTGTGCAACTATGCCATCAATTATCAATTCATAAAAACAAAATGAACTTGCTAATTTTTTTTCAATACTAAAAATATGACGCTTGGTTAAACGAATTATTTTATGCTCATCCAAACGAATCATGGAAATAGAAAATGGCTCCATGGTCACATCAGGCGTAAAAATGTCAATGAATAAATCACCTTGAGCAAGCATATGATCATGCAAATTTTTAAGTACTTGAAGAGCTTGATCTGCATCAGTAATCAGCTGCAAAGATCCTGCAGCAATAATTATGGTGTTGTATGTATGAGGTAATTTCATATTTTCAAGTGACTGTTCATAAAGCTCTGGTACAAATCCAAATTGTGCACAACGTTGACGACAACGCGCCAGCATAGCATGAGAATGATCAACACCATCAACAACATGGCCACGCTGCATCAGGGGAATTTGCAGCCGCCCTGAACCTGACATTGCTTCTAAAATTTTGCCCTGATTTTGTTTGATACATTTTTCAAAAAAATCCACTTCTTGAACTGATGCATATTTTTCAGTGGCATCATAAAATTGACTACAAAGCTGGTCATAAGCCTGTAAATTATTTTTACCCATTTTATATCAATTACTTTTGTATCGTTTTTATAATTAAAGTTATGTTGAATACTTATTTTAAAATTAAGAATTTGCACGAATAAATGCTATGACCTTTTCACGTAAACCTTGAGCAACTTCGCGTGAATCTTGAGCAACCCGTTGCATAATAAGTTCACGTACACGTGGCATGAGTTCTTCTTCTAATTGTTGCGCAAGAAATGGTTTTTCTAATTGATTAACGTGATCAACAAATGCTTCTGCTCTTCGCCAATTTGGACCTAAAAATGCAATTCCTATATATTCCGCTATGTCCATTTTTTGAGCTTTTAAGGCTTTAGCACACAAATGATCAGGCACTTGATCACATAGTCTTTCAAATGTCATTTGCTTCAAGACCAATAACACCTTCGTCTGTTTATTTTTTGGCGCAGGAGCAAAACAATTACCTGATAAAAATACTATTGCTACGACTAATAATTTTTTCATACATAATCCTTTATTGAATAATAAAAAGTTTTAAACATTTATTTCATGATACTATTAAAATAATATATTTTTGTGATGTATAAAAAACAACCTTAATAATAATTATTATGAGAAATTAAATAATGGTTAATGTACCAAAGTGTCCAAAATGTAGCTCAGAGTATACGTATGAAAATAATGGTATTTTGATTTGTCCCGAATGTGCTCATGAGTGGAACAGAGAAGTAGAAAGTAAACATACTGAAAATAAAAAGATTGTGAAAGATGCGCATGGAAATATCTTGAATGATGGTGATTCTGTAGCAATAATCAAAGATCTGAAAATAAAAGGCAGTTCATCAACCTTAAAGGCTGGTACAAAAGTAAAAAACATACGATTGGTCGATGAAGATCATAATATTGATTGCAAAATTGATGGATTTGGTAAAGTAGGTTTGAAATCTGAATTTGTCAAAAAGATATCGTAAATCATTTTTTGCAAACACTCTTCAAAAAACAAAAAAGCCTCTGAAGTTCAGAGGCTTTTACTAAATTTAAGAATCAAAATATTTTAAATTAACCGTTTATATTCTTTCATTTATTTCAATGTTAAGGACTCGAAGAACATCTGCAATCTTGCAAATTGATTGTATTGGTACATTATTTTGTTCTTCTCGTTCAATTTTATTTTCTTGCCCAGAAAATTCTGGATTTTTAAAGCCAGGAATGAATGGGAAATCGTTACTTGTATTTTGTTGATTTATTTCAATGTTAAGCGCTTTTAAAACATCTGCAATCTTAGAAATTGTTTCTGCTTTTGAATTATTTCGTTGTTTATTTTCCTTTTTGCTTGGCTGTTGATTTCGCTGTTTATATTTTTTGACTAATAATTCAAGAGCGTTCATTCCTGCATGAATTTTTTGATTATTCAAAATATCTAATGGAATTTTTTCATCTTCTAGCAATGATGAAACATCTAAATTTCCAATAATTTTTCCATTTTCTACTAAATATTTTGAAAATAAATATGCTTGACGATAAGGATCTCGCGTAATTAAAAAAATTCCATAAGGATCTTTAATTACTTCTTCATAAATTGCGCCCGTAACAATACCAATTATTGGTTTATCATGTTTTGATTTGTCTAATGTCACAGGCTTACTGCGAGGATGAAACCATACGCCAGCACCGAAAAGAGCCATTTCTATCGTCAGTCCAGGTATTAAAAAAAGATTTGAATTATAATTATCAACATAGTCAAACTTATCTACAAAAAGAGCATATCCCCCAAAATCTGTTAAATATGCATAAGCCATAGCATCTATATAAAAAAACGCTCCTGCAAATAAAGATATTCCAAAAGACATTGAAAATAATCCCTGACTTTCTAATGTAGCTCCCAGATGTTGCGTAGTCCCTATAATTTTTAAAGATTTTTCTGGTCCTTTTGCTTGAATGAGATCAGAACCCCTAAATAATAATCCTTTATTGCTCTTTGCTGCTTCATATTCTATATCTATTACTTTTTGAACAATCTGATTATCTTGTTCTTTTTTAAGAAAATTTAGAATATGGATTAATCCATATCGTCCAGAATATTCAGGCAATGATTCATTCATAGATGGATCATATTCATCGGCTGTATTCGTCATCCAATCATAAAAAATTGAGCATTTTTTCGAATTTTTTATATTTTTTGATACATCTTTTTGTGTCTGCATCAAATCTAAAATGAGACGATTTTTTATGTCACTTCTTCCTTGATATATGAATTTTTCTAGATCAGCTATCACATTAAAATTTGTACCAGAAAATAACATGGAAACGAATTTTTGATGCACTTTTAATAGGTCTGGATATCCAAAAGCATCCTTGTTTTCAAATAATTTTTGGTTACAAGTCTGAGACAATTCATTAATTTGTTCTTTAACATATTCTGCAGGAGATATCTTTTTTTGACTCTTTTTATTTTTTTCATTAACAATATTCTGAACAGTAGATTTATCCTGATTTAAAATATTTTCTATCTCTTCTAGACCATTTGAAACTTCTAAATCTATATATTCAGGATCTGTTAAATATAATTTTTCTTCTCTTGATGATTTTTCTGCACATTGTTTTTTCATTTTATTTAAATAAAAATTGATATAAAAAAGTTCATAAAGAGTTGTAGGCACAAATATAACATCTAAATTTTTATTTATTTCTTGTAATTTTTGTCTCACAAAATTTTGTTCTGCTCCTTGCTCAGAAACTAAAAGTTTGCTTTTTTCATCATCAGATAAATCATATGCTATGCATGATGGCCAGGTATAATGAACAAGAACATTCAATATATCATCTTTATATTTTGCAATATTTGCATCACTTAGTGGCTCAAAAAATTTTTTTTCATTTTTTTGCACAACTAATAAATGTGCATGAACATAAACGTCGAAACTCAATAATAAAAATATAAAAATTTTCTTCATTTTACTCCTCAAAAAATATAATTTTTTTAACAAACTAACATTGAATGCTTAAAAAAAGCAATACTATTGAGACTATGTATATTTTTTGTTAATTAAGTAAACAGCGAAAGCCATAGGAAACTATAGAAGAAGTTAAAGCACTCGCTCATAATAAAGTTCTCTCGACCATGCGCAAATTACTAAAACTCTAAAAATTATTTGAACCCAAAGGGTTCGTACTAAAAAAATCATTTGTACAGTGTGCCTGCACACTACTTGCTTTGCAAATGGTGTGCCCGATTGGATTCGAACCAATGACCTACGGATTAGAAATCCGTTGCTCTATCCAACTGAGCTACGGGCACGCACATAAAAAATATATCTGAACAGATACAAAATGAGTATAACACAGCAGGCTATTTACACAATAACCTCTCGGGCAGTATTTTAAGCAAAAAAAGGTTTTTTATGAAAAAACAGATTTTGTTGCTCTCATTTTTAGCTTTACCAATCTTTTTAATAGCTGAAATAACACTTCCTGAATATACACCCCTCGAGCACTCCCTTGATCCTGAAAAAGCAGAAATCTCACGAATTCAAGACGCTTTACATAAAAAAGCAGAACAAAATTACGAAAATGCTCTTTTACTCAAAGATCATCGTCGTGAAAAATATTTAAAAAATGCACAAACATTATCCTTAACAACACAACGTCTTTTGGTCACACCACAAGATCATGAATTTACAACCAAAGCTGATGTTGACCGCTTAAATCAAGAAATTGCTCGCGAAAAACATCGATCAAGTAAATTATGGTTCAATAGTGACAAAAGCGGCACACTTATCAAAGATCTTGAAAATTTAAAAATGAATTTACAAAAAAAACAGATAGAAAAAATTTTACAAAAGCGAAAATTAAAAGCTGCTCAACCAGCAAATTTTGATGAACCAAATATTGTGCCATCAAAAAATTTTAAACTTGAAGACATTGGCTCTCAAATGGAAGATAACCCTTTAAAGCCAAAACAAAATTTTGATTATAATGATTGGAAAAATAAACTTTTAGAAAAAAAAGTAATCATGGAAAACGAACAAAAACAAATTAATAGATCTATTGCAAGACTAAAAAAACAACAAGATGATCAACAAAGTCAGCTTTTAGGAATTAAAGATCAAGAAAATGAAATATTCAAAGAGTATCCTAAAAAAACCTTTACTCCTGAACATATCGAATTTGTCACTCAAAAATTAACTGAATATCAAATTGAAGCTCGCAAAATCGAAGAAAAACGTCTAACTGATTTTAAATTCACAACTTTTGGAATTCATGATGACAATGAGCGATTACAAGAACTGAAACAACAAATCGATATTTGGAAAGCTGAACAATATGCATATGACAAATTACAATTACTTCAAGAACAAGAAAAAACATATATTGAAAAAATTCAAGATTTGCAAAATCAACAAAATGAACATGCACAAAATTTAAAAACATTGAATGAACAAACCTATGATTTGCAAAGCTCTTTAAACAATGCTGATTTTCATCTTAAAAAAATTGATACGTATTTGAATGCGTTATAATTTTTATTGCTGTATTTTAAATAATTGTGCAAATTCTGATGTCGCAATTTTTAATTTTTCAGCTACAGCATCAGTAATATCTTTTGTTTTTGCAATTTCTTCATACACCGCTGGGTACACTGACTCAACATAGCTCGTACATTTTGAAATAAACGTCGACATATCTTTGAGAGCAATGCTATCTAAAATATTTTGTCGAAGCATAAATAAAATAATTGCTTCATCCACAAAAGAATAATGCACATACTGTCCTTGCTTTAAAATTTCGACTGCAACAGCACCACGATTCAAATGTCGTTGTGAAATTTCATCAAGCTCTGTTCCAAACTGCGCAAAACTTAACAGTTCATTATACTGCGCCAACTCTAAGCGAAGCGCTTTTGACATTTTTTTAACTGCCGCAGTTTGCGCAGCACCACCAACACGAGATACTGAAGTTTCAACGCTGACTGCAGGACGAATGCCTTGCTTGAACAATTGAGCATCAAGGACTAACTGTCCATCGGTAATTGAAATTAAGTTGGTTGGAATATAAGCAGTCACATCATCTTCTTGAATTTGAATAATGGGAAGACAAGTAATTGAACCACCTTGCTTTAAACAAGCCGAACGTTCAAGTAAACGTGAATGCAAATAAAACACGTCACCAGGATATGCTTCACGCCCTGGAGCTCGACGCATCAAAAGTGACATTTCACGGTAAGCAACAGCATGATTGGTCAAATCATCATACACAATCAAAACATCTTTACCTTGATACATAAAATGTTCTGCAAGCGCAGTTCCTGCATACGGCGCAAGATATTGATTTAAAACTGCTTCACTTGAATCTGCACTCATCACCACGGTGTACTCAAGAGCTCCATACTCTTCAAGCTTGCTGACTAAACGTGCTAAGTTTCCTTGACGTTGGCCAATTGAAACATACACACAAATAACATCTTTATCTTTTTGATTTAAAATAATATCAACCGCAAGTGCTGTTTTTCCCGTATTACGATTACCAACAATCAATTCTCGTTGACCTTTTCCAATGGGAACTAACGCATCAATTGCCAAAATTCCTGTTTGTAAAGGTTCTGAAATTGGTGTTCGATCAATAATTGCAGGACAATCTTGCTCTACAAATCGAAATTCTGAAGTTGTGATATCTCCAAGTCCGTCAATAGGTTCACCAAGCGCATTAATCACTCGACCAAGCATATTTTTGCTCACTGGAATTTTTAATGCTTCACCAGTTCGTTTAACCACTTCACCTTCAGTTACGGCAATACTTTGAGACAACACAAAAATAGAAACAAAATCTTCGCTCATGTTTAAAATAATTCCCTTATTACCACCTTCAAATGCAACAAGTTCACCATACACAGCATCAATTAAACCGTAAATTTTACAAATTCCATCACCAACTTGCACCACAATTCCAATTTGATCTAACTGTTTTGCAGGTTTATCTTGTAATTCTTTTTGCAGCAGTGAAACTAATTCAATATCTCGAGTATTCATTTTATCCTTCAATCAGCATTTTTTGGCGTAAACAACGAAGACGAGCAGCAATGGAATATTCCCACAAAAATAAGTCAGTTTGCATACGAACACCTGCAATCAAGGATGGGTCATGCACCAACGTACTCAAAGTAATTTTGCCAGAAAGTTTTTTAAAAAAGTTTTCAAATTTTTCAAATTCATCATGTTCAAGTGGAGTTGCAGTATAAATGGTCAATTCCAACATATTATTTGTCTGAAAATATAAACAGCAAATATCAGACAAAACTTCTGAAAATATTTTTAATTGCTTATGATTCACAAGAACATCAATAAGTTTTTTTAAATTTTGTGGCAATGAAAAATGTTCAAATAATTCATCAAGCACAATAGTTTTTGTTTTTGTTGGCTCAACCAGCAAATTTACCAACGACATAAAATTATGATGTCTTTTAAAAAAACGAATTGCTAATTTTATTGATTTAATATTAGCCAGCGTTAACGTATCAGCATATTCTGCCATATAAGCTTTGGCATATTTTTTTGCAATAGGTGATTGTGAATATCTCATAATTATTGCAACTTTTCGAGCGCTTGTAGCACTTTTGACTGATATTTTTTGCCTAAATTTGCATCTTGTTCAAATTCTACTGCTAATTTTTTTTCAACATCTTCAAGAAGCATAGGAACTTCAATTTCAATGCTTTTTCGATAATTCAAATAGTTTATTTTTTTCAAACTTGCTATTTCAATATTTTTTTGTTGTTGTGCACATTCAGCTTTTTTTTGTAAATTTTTTTGATCTTCGCTCTGATTCCAAATTTTAAATTTTGATTCCAAAGTCATAAATATTTTTTGATCATGCTTAATTTGCTCTTGAATCTGTTGGCAAGTTTGTTGCAGTTGCTCTTCCTGTTCTTTTAAATATTGCAAATCATCTTTTTCACGAATAATTGATTTTGCAATACCTGAAATAACATAACGCTTGACCAAATAAACAGATATTGCAAGGCGAACTATTAAATTTAAAAAATTAAAAAAATTATCAATCGAAATGATCATAATTTCACATCCGAAAGTTGATCACACAATTTTTGCACCAAAACTTTTTTTTCTTGTGATGACAATGTGCTTGATTTTGGTAAATTTTGATACGATATTTGCTGATGTGCAACAAAAATTCGTGATAATTTTGGAACTAAAGCATATAATGATTCTCTTGCTTTTTGCCAAGATGATTTTTGTGTCATTAATATATGTTGATGTTGCATTTTAGCAGTTGCAATATTTTGCTCTAATGATTTTTTATAAAAATCTTGCTGTCCTATAATTTTGAGAGCTGGAGCAAAAATTAATGTGCGCATGACAGCATATGCAATGGCAAAATTTGCTATTTGCAAGAACAATGTAACATCTGGCAAATTCATAATTATCTCAAAATCAGCAGGTCATTATTTATAAATGATAAGTAACGCAATAATTAAAACATAAATCGCACATGATTCAACAAGACCCATAGAAATAATCATTGTTGTACGAATTTTTGAATATGATTCAGGATATTTTCCTGCGTTTTCACAAGCCTTTGCCCCAATCATACCTTGCGCGATAGATGGCCCAACAGTCCCAATACCCATTGCTATGGCAGCACCTACATACACTGCAGCTTGTGCATATGCACTGATATTTGCATCCATGTTTATATCCCTTAGTTTTTTAATTTTGAATCATTTTCAAATTGAGCTTAAATCATTTTCCATGCTAAGATCAATATTCCCATGAATCTTTAAAAAATCAAGAATTTGTCGTATAAAATCTCTTTGTACAGCCACATCATCCTTAAAATTCAAACTGCCATCTAACACCAAAACTGAAAAATTTATAAATTTTTCATCAATCATTTTTTTCATCAAAAGTTTTTCATGATATTCCTCAAGCTGCTGCAAATATTGCAGTGGAATTCCTGCTTCTTCTGATCTATTACGCTCTTTAAGCCGATCAAAACATATTTCTGCAGGTACACGAAGATAAATAAATCCTAAAGGAATATCGGTATTGCGCATATACCAATCCCACATTTGTCCATACACAGCCCACCCTAAATCATCAATTTTTCCAAATTGATGCAACATCTGAGCAAAACAATATCGATCAGAAAACCAAGATCGTTCCATAATTTGAATTTGATCTGCACATGCACCATCTTTTTGCTGCTTGCGAATTCGAGTCATGCTTGCATAAATTTGAAATAACAAACCCCAACGAAAAGGGTCTTTATAAAATTCAAATAACAAATTATACCCTTGCACATTTTGCCACTCATCACATGGCTCTAAAGAAATGACAAGATTTGGCAAATACTTTTGAAGAATTTTAACAAAAGTTGATTTTCCAGCACCAATGTTTCCTTCAATAAAAATGATTGGCGCTTGCGTTTGAAGACAAAATACCGACATAAATATTAAACTGATGTATATTTTTTTGTTCATAAAAATCCTTGTTTTCTTCCATCATTCCCTACTTAAAACGAGAATTCAGACTTTTCATAATGTTGATTCATTTCAATTTTGTTAAAAATTCTTTAATTGGTCCTAAATATTGCTCTTGCATATGTTTATTTTGGGCTAAGTCTTGAGTGAAATCTAAAATTAACACGGGCAGATTTGCTATAATGCTATCAATTCCCTGTTTGTTAATAAACCAATCATCATATTTTTTTTCAATGCGTTGCAAATAATCAAGCGTAATTGGTTTTTCTTCAAAACGTCCACGCTCTTCAATCCGCTGTAAACAAACCTCTGCTGATGTTTTTAAATAAATAAAACCTTTCGGAGCATGAGCAACACGAGTAATTTCACGATCCCATAATTTTTTATACAGAATCCATTCCATACCATTCATCAAGCCAATTTCTTGTGCAACTTCTGCAAAACAATAACGTCCAGAATACACCGAACGCTCAATTAAGCAAAATTCTTTTAAAGCATCACAAGGCTCTGCTGTTATTTGATCAATTCTGGTAGATAAAATGTAAGATTGGCAAGTATATGCCCATCGCTTTTGATCTAAAAAAAATTGTTCAAGTAAATTATATCCGTCCACATTTTGCCACAATTCATTTGGTTCAAAAACCACATCAACATTTAAATTTTGATGCAAATAATTTAAAAAAGTTGATTTACCAACTCCAACATTTCCTTCAATCATAATCATAGGAATATTATGATGATTTCGCTTCATTTTTTCTCCTCATTCTTGTATGCAAAAATTATTGAGTCAGCATACTATGGCTCTGTTTGATCAGCAACCATTTTGCCTTCATAAAAAAAATATAGTAAGGTAAGCATTGAAAATGAATGTGTCGTACTTAAGCAAAATGGTGAATATGACGGTAAAAAGTTTACATAATCAAATTTCACAAATTGTTAAACGCAGTTTTTTATGCATCATGTTTTTTGGTGTTCATGGCATACAATCAGATGCTTTCGATGATGACGAATTTGATAATTTACTCAGCAACATTTCAGAAGAAGAACTACAAGTGCTTCGCACCTGTGAGCCTGGCGAAGCTGCAACATGGAACGCACTTTTAACTGCAGCTGGCGTCCCACAAGCTTTAAATAATCAATTTTATATCAAAACATCACTTCCAAGAACCAGAAACATTTTAAATTTTCCAGAATTTCAACTTTGTTCATATCAAGATATGGACAGCAGAAGTCAATTAACCTTCCATTTATTTTATAACCAAACTAGCAGAAAAAATTATACTCAATCAGTTGACCAAATTGATGGAACTCGAATCGGTTCTTATTTAAACATCGAAGATAAAAATTTTATCAGTTTGCTTGATGCTGCATTAAAATCTTCCAGCTTGCCTGCAGATCTTGCACCACTTCGTGGTTTAAATTATCCAGTACTTATCAATGATCTTGCAAACGCACGACTTCAAGAACGACGTTTAGGATTTTTAACTCATTACTATCATAAATTAAGCAAATATACGTATTTTGAATTTAAAGTTCCTGTTTTGTACATGATGAAAAATTTAAATTTTACCGAAAAGGAAAAAAATACCTTTCGTCGCCAATTTGTGGCATTTGATGGTTTTTCAGGATCATTCAACGAAAATGATTTTGCAAAACAACATTTAATTTTTGACGCAGTAGGTCTTGGCGATACTGAGCTCAGCTTGTCGACACGAATTTACACTCACAAATCAACTCACAAACATTTAGATGGTGGTATTTTTGCATTTTTACCAACAGATTGGCAATGGGCACGCGGCTTATACGGAACTTATATTAATCCAACCAATCAATTTCCTATTCTTGATTTGTGTGAATTAGTAAAAGGAATTCCACTAGGTCCTGTAAAAAATCCACAACTTGGAGCAATTTTAAATGATTACTTCTTTTCAGCTATTGATCATTTAGCATCAGATCTTTTACAATGCCCTCTTGGATACTATCAAAGCATCATGATCGGTTGTAAATTGTCTCCTTACTGGAAAATTAAAGAAAATTTAGAATTTAATGGACTGTATACCTTAGAATTTATTTTACCTTATGAACAACCGCGATTCTTTGATGTGAAAGATATTGGAGTTTTTTCTGAAGAATATGCAGCACTTCCAAATACAACTGACGCAGATCAAGAAGCAAAATTATTATTTTTAGAAACTCGACTTTCAGAACTTTTATTTCCACGAGTCTATAATACCAAAGTTTCTCCTGGCTTTGTTTTTACTTCTGCTTCAAATATTCAAACTTCACACAAAGGTTGGGATTTTACGGCTGGCTACAGCGCTTGGTATCAATTTGCAGAAAATTTTAAATCCATTGATCTTCCAAAAGGTACCAAACTTGAAGACTTTGATATTGATCGTTCAATGTCACAAGATGCATACCAAGTAAAATTGTTTGGTAAAGCTCATCATGACATTCATGCTCCTTGCTATGACCTTTCATTTACCATGTGGGCAGATGTAAGCATTTTTGGTAACAATCTCGGTAATGATTTTACTATTGGTTTCACGTTTGATAGAAAATTCTAATCAAAAATTAGGAACATAAACTTATGAAAAATAAATTATTTTTATCTTTAACTTTAATCTGTTCTTTTTTTCAAATGCAATCTTCATTTAAATTAACCAATCAACTCTTAAAAGCTGCAGACAGTGCAGGCTTTTTTGATCGAGCGATCATTGACATTTTGCAAATTCGACAAAAAATTAAAGAATTAATTATTGGAAAATTTATGTGGCGTGGAGCTTCAGTAAAATTGACAATCTACGATAGCAAAAAAAATAAACTGAATTATCAATTAAACATTATTGTCAAACGTCCTGAAGCTTTATTTGGTGCAACATTTGTTGTAATCAACCCTTCACATCCAAATCTTTTTTTCATGGTTGATGAAGAACACAAAGATAATGTCATAAACTTTGTTGCAAAAACTCAACAAAGAAACTTACTTGATCGATTTGAAAATCCAGATTTTTCAATGATTAAAACTGGAACATTTGCAGAGCATCCAATCACCAAAGAACTATTGCCATTATTTATTGCAGATTACTGCTTAGAAGGTTACGACAATCGTATCACTCATGCACATTTAGCAATTCCTGCACATGATGTTAAAGATTTTCAAGCTGCCCAAACCTATCAACTACCTATAAAATTAGTGATTACATCACCTGATGAAACAAAATCATCATCAAGTCCTCAAATCAACAAAAACACCAAACAACTTATTGCGGCATATCCTGGTGAATATTCAGACTGTATTATCATTAACAGCGAATTTTTAAACGGCAATATTAAATCTTCTGCAGATAAAGCTATTTCATTTTTACAAAATCAAAAAATAGGCTCTGAATATAAAGAACCAATTTTGTATAATTTTATGAACAAATCATGTTCAATCAATGATTTACAAGCAATTGAAACTCTTCTTATTCAAGAACATAAATCATTATCTGCTCATCAAAAAGAAATGATGCTTATTTTAATGCTGCAAGTTCAATCAGATTTTTTAAGCATTGTTGAACAATTTTTAATCAATGCACGAGATTCAAAAGAATTGATGATTGAATTGATTGAAGAATCATGCGCTTTGCGTAATAATAAAGATGCATATTTACTTCATTGGGCACATTTAAATACCAACGAATCTGAAAAAAACATTTTCAAACAAGACATAAATTCATTTTACAAACTTTGCAAATTTTGTGCAGAACTTATTGATTTCTTGGGTGACTTTGGATCAAGCTGCACACATGCTTTAGCAAATTTAAAAAACTTACAAAATAGATGAACACTGATCAAATATTTGGAATTATTGACCGAATCCTGTTTGCTAACAAAGAAACAGGATTTTCGGTTTTTATTGTACACTCTAAAAAATTAGAACCAACTACGGTAACTGGTGCTTTTGCAAATATTCAAGCTGGCCAAGAAATTCATTTACAAGGCAGCTGGGGCTTTCATCCAAAATTTGGCAAACAATTTCAAGCTACCAGTTTTACCACAACACTTCCGACATCAATTTTAGGTATTCAAAAATATTTAAGCTCTGGTTTTATTAAAGGAATCGGCAAAGTTTATGCAGAAAAAATTGTACAAAAATTTGGTGAACAAACTTTAACAATCATTGATCAAAATCCTGATGACTTGCTTTTAGTTCCCGGACTCGGCCAAAAACGTGTTGAGCGAATCAAACAATCATGGATCGATCAAAAATATATTGCAAAAATTATGGTGTTCTTGCAGGAAAAAGGAGCCTCTGCAACTTATGCAACCAAAATTTATAAACGTTATGGACATGATGCCATTGCAAAACTGTCACAAGATCCTTACCGATTAACTGATGATATTTGGGGTATCGGATTTAAAACTGCTGATAAAATTGCACAAAATATGGGTTTTGCTACAGGTTCAGTACAACGAGTACAAGCAGGAATTTTATTCCTGCTCAAGCAAGAATCAAATCATGGCCATGTTTATCAAAAAGTAGATGAAACAAAAGAAAAAACGTTTCAACTTCTCGAAATTGATCCTGCCCTGCATCAATCTGAAATGAAAAAAGCTCTTGTTAATTTGTATCAAAACGAAAAAATTAAACTTATCAGCCACAATAATCAACATTTTGTTGGCCTCAGTCAAATGTACGGATGCGAAAAAGGGATCGCTCAAAAAATAATTCAATTGATTGCATCACCGATACATCATAAAGTTACCAATACAACTTTGTACCAATCACTGCAAAAACATATGGATTTAGAACTTAATCAAGATCAACAATCTGCAATTTTAGGATCTTTTGAACACAAAATGTCAATTATTACGGGTGGTCCTGGAACTGGTAAAACAACTTTAATCAAAACGTTAATCAAATTACTCGAAGAACATAAATTTGAGTACAAACTTGCAGCCCCTACGGGACGCGCAGCAAAACGACTTATGGAAAGCACCAAACGCCACGCAACAACCATTCACCGCCTGCTGGAATTTGATCCTGCTACGATGAAATTTGTGCATGATGAACAAAATGCTTTAAAAACAGATTTTTTAATTGTAGATGAAACATCCATGATCGATATTTTTTTAGGATATTCACTGATCAAAGCTGTATCGCTACAAACTCATGTTGTGTTTATCGGCGATGTTGACCAATTACCATCAGTTGGCCCTGGCAATGTGCTCAAAGATTTGATTCAGAGTCAAAAAATTGCTTGCACAAAATTAATTCAAATTTTTCGTCAAGCTCAAAACAGCATGATCATTCAAAATGCTCACAAAATTAATCATGGTGAATTTTTTTCAAGCTCACTTCCAGATTGTAAAAAAGATTTTTATTTTATCAAAGAAGAACAAGTTGAAAATGCTTTTGGCATTATCACCAAAATTCTTCAAACAACAATTCCTGCACATCACATTGACCAAAACAATGTCAGCATTTTAACTCCGATGAACCGTGGAGCTACCGGAACTCAAAAATTAAATCATGATTTACAACAACTTTTAAATCCTGACATGCAAGGACCACAGGCCATATCGATGGGAGTTTCCTATCGCATCAACGATCGAGTTATGCAAATTCGAAATAATTACGACAAAAAAATATTTAACGGAGACATTGGAACAATCTGTGACATTGACCAGGAAGAACAAACCGTTATGGTTGATTTTGATGGATTTCAAGTTTCATATGCTTTTGATGAAATGAATGAATTGGTTCTTGCTTATGCAATCACAATTCATAAAAGCCAAGGTAGTGAATATGACGCAGTCATCATTCCGATTTTCATGCAACATTTTATGTTACTTCAAAGAAATTTGATTTATACTGCTATTACCCGAGCAAAAAAACTTTGTATTTTTATTGGACAAACTAAAGCAATTGCCATGGGTATTAAAAATGCAAAACAAGAACAACGAATCACATTTCTTTCTCAATTTTTAACTGAACAGTTATCATGTCGCTAAAATTTTTAACAATACTCATTTTTTCTACATCTTTGCTAGCTCATCAACCATTCACCATCATGCTTGATCCTGCAGGTGACGCTCAAGACACTGGCCGAGAAATTCAAGATAGTTTTGAACGAGGACTCACCCTTCAATGCGTACAACAATTAAAAAAAGAAATTACAGATCATTGCAGTAACGTTCGCGTCATTCTTACACGTGCCGCAGGAGAAACTATTCAACCGATGCACAATGCTTTATTTGCCAACAGGCTTCAAGCTGATTTGTATCTGAGAATAGGATTTTATTTTGAAGCTGATATGCCATCTCACGTTGCACTATTTTATACCTGTAATCATCCTCATGATTTTTGGCAAAAAATTAATCCTTTGCAATTTTTTCATTTTGATCAAGCGCACTTGCTCCATTTACAACTTACAAAACAACTTGCTCATAATTTTTTAGAAATTTTGCAACAACAACGTCATTTTATAACTTTTGGTGCTTTTGCAATGCCATTTAAGCCATTTACCGGAATCCAAATTCCTGCACTTTATATCGAAGCTGGACTGCAAAACACCACCGACTGGAAACATCTCATCAAACCTATGATTCATTTTATTCAAATTTTGACGAATGAAGTATCATGAACACATTAAAATTAATTATTGTAAGCATAAGCTTATTAATCTGCGGCGTGATCTTTTTTTTACATCAAGAATCTTGGATTATTTTCAGCTGGCCCATGCAAACCACCATGCAAACAAAGCACAATACCGTACAAACCAAACATACACCTTTATGGATATTCAAAAATAATGCATTAACTCAAGAAATATCTGAAATAATTATAAGCAGCGATCAGGCTCAAACCATAAAACAACTACTCAACAATTGGCTCACGACACTTGAAGAAGAAAATATTATTGATAAACAAATTACCGTACAATCAGTCATCATTTCACCTTCTGGTCAAGACGCATTCATTTGTTTTCAAGAAAATTTTTTAAATCAACAATCAAGCTGCTTTACCAAAATAATGATTCTTGAGAGTATGCTCAAAACTTTACGCGATGCAAAATTAAATATTGCCAATGTTCGATTACTGATGCATCATCAACCAATGACAGATCCTCATTTAAATTTTGATATTTCTTGGCCTGTTAGTGGATACCAACAAAATTAATTTCTTATTTTTCATTCTAAAAATCCTCCCCTCATCCAATTCCATCTACTCATCTTTACGAAATTCCCCTCATCCCCGCGCAGGGCGGCCTTACTTCACAAAGAAAAGTTTCGTAAGGCTCATAATTTAGCCATACGAAGCAAGTGAAACGCGTAGTATGGGGATCCATGTCTTCAGTTAAAAACTTGAACATGTTTTATTTTTTTTGCTATGGTTTCAATCATAAGTTTTGTTTATTCTTTAAAAGGAGAGAATTATGTTTCATATCTTTTTACGCACACTATCCCCAGCTCAGCAAGGTTTTATTGCTCTGATTCTTGGCTTTATTTTAGTTTTTGGCGCTTTAGGAAAATTAGGATTTTTACAAGATTTCTTAAACATTATCATGATTCTTGTAGGGCTTTATTTATTAGTTTTCGGTCTTGATAAAAGCAATATTTGGAAAAAAATAAATTTCTTAAAAAAACAATAATGCATAACCGGCGAAATCGCCGGTTATTTTTATCACCCCAAACTTAAAAAAGAGACTTCATGAAAAATTTAAAAAAAATAATATTGTATGCTACTTGCATTGGATTGATCTCAACTTCTTTGATCGCGCGACAAAAAAAACAGAACGCTACGCAAGATTTACTTGATGCCGTCAACAATCATCAAGCTGGAAAAATTGCTTATAAAAATATCATCAACCCAACAACTGTCGATTTAAAAAATCCAAGTGAATTAAATAATCCTCCAGCTCGTCTATCCCATGAAGAAAAAGTTGAAAAATATAAAACTGATGCAGAATTACGAGAAATTTTTCATCGTCATGCATATGGTCTTATTGATGGGCCATTACTAACATCACGACAAGCTTTAAATTTTTTTAACATGAGCGTTCAAGAGCAACAAAGTCAAATGCGAAAATGGCTCAAAGATCATAATGTTCATCAAAACAATCAACTCAAAGAAGTTACAGAATCATATCATGCAAAAATTAAACAATTTAAAGGCAGCACGCAATATGATGTTTTAAAAAATGTTGCAAAAATTCAACGCTCTATTCAAGATCGCGATGATCAAATTAAAAATTTAAAAAAACAACTAAACAAACATAATTTATCTGATACGAATCAACAACAAAAACAACAAGAAATTAAGCGTTTAGAATCTCAAAATAACGTTGACGACAACAGCATTCAAGAACAACTATCTTCTATCCTTAACAAACTTCAAGAACTTGATCAAGAATTTAAAGATTCTTGCGATACAGTACTCCAAAACTATCAAGAAAAAAACCATGAAATGCTGGGCGCTGTTAATAAAATTGTCAGCTCTAAAAAGCAAAGCTTCACCTTAACAACACCAGAAAAATATGTATCTAAAATTGCAGATCAACCATCACGACCACAAAGTAATTCCAGAATTGATGCATCATCAAGCAATTCTAACTCTGTAATTTTGTCTGAGCCAATCTCATCACTCATAAAAAATACAATTTTAAATACTATGATCGAACGTCATGAAAAAGAACTTCAAACCATGCAAAAAAATAATCCTGATTACAAAATTATCAAAGAAGAACTCAAACGCTTAAAACTTGCTCAACATCTACGAGATATTCAAGGCACTTCAATTAATTAAAAAACAAAAAACCCTGCTTGAATGGCAGGGTTTTTATTTTCAATTATTTCATTTTTGCGGGATTCATACACTTCAGCAACATGCTCGAATAACTCTCATTTCCCGCCTCTACAATTGCACAAGAGCAAACATAGATTCCACAGATGCAAGCAAAAGTGCAACAATGAGAACAAATTAAAGCATCTAGGCGCACTGGTTTTTCTCGATTAACAGACTCTAGTTGTTTATGGTTTCGATAACTACCCCACATCATTCCATTTGAAAAAATCAGCAAACTTAGCAACAAAGATTTTTTAATCATAAAATTCCTAATCTTTGATCACAAAACTTATCATACGATCTTGAACAAACACAACTTTAACAATTACTTTACCTTCAATCCATTTTGCAACTATTTCACGTGCAAATTGTTCAATTTTTTCTCGTACTTCATTTTTTATGGCAGGCAAAGTACCACGTAATTTTCCATTGATCTGAATTGCATAAACCACTTGATCATCTTGAGTCATTGCAAGATCAAATGTTGGCCAATGGCACTGTGTTAAATCTTTATTTAAAATGTTTTGCAACATTTCACAAGCACCATGCGGTGCAAAAACTGAATACAAAACTAAAACTGTTTCAAGCGACTGCGCATCAAGTTGCATATTTCCAGCCATCGCATCATTGATCCATTGCATAAAAGCTGAAAGTGCTGTGTTCGGTTTAAACACTGCCAAACGCTCAGTAATTTCTTGAATCAATTTATGCAACCGTTTTGTTACTGCTAAATCTTGTGTTTGACCTGACGCAAGCAATGTTTCAGGCTTAGTTAAAAATGTGATCAAGCGTTGTGAAAAACGTTTAATTCCTTCAATTCCTGAATCTTGCCATTCACAGTCAAGCTCTGGAGGCCCCATAAATAACATGTACATGCGCAAAACATCTGAACCATACATCTGCACAATCTCATCCGGGTTGACAACGTTACCCTTTGATTTTGACATCTTTTCAACAGCTCCTGAAAGTTTTGAAAGTTTGCAAACCATTCCTTGATTAAAAAGATGCGTAAATGGTTCATCAAATGGTAAATATCCAGCATCATGCAAAAAATGAACATAAAATCGAGAATAGAGCAAATGCAAAATCGCATGCTCAACACCACCCACGTACAAATCAACCGGCAACCAATATGCAATATCTTTTGGATCAAATGGTGCGGTATTCAAATCTGGATTTGGATACCGTAAGAAATACCAACATGAACCTGCCCATTGTGGCATCGTGTTTGTTTCTCGTTTTGCTGCGCCATTGCACTTTGGACACGTCGTGTTCACCCAACTGTCAATTGCTGCAAGTGGAGATTCTCCTGTTCCTGTTGGTTCATATTTTTGCACATCGGGCAAAAGCACGGGCAACTGATCTTCAGGCACCGGCACTACGCCACATTTTTGGCAATGAATCAACGGAATCGGTTCACCCCAGTACCGTTGACGAGAAAAAACCCAATCTCGAAGTTTGTAACTTACTTTTTCTTGAGCTAAATTTTTTGAAACTAAATATTTGACCAGATCTTGACGAATATCGCCACAACGTTTTCCTGCAAACGCTGCAGGCATGGTCAAAATTCCATTCACCATATCAGTGTAACAGATTTCTTGGTTTGCAACCTGATCACGAAATTTTGCATCTTCAGGTTTAAATACTGGTGGCAACATGCCAATTTTTAAAGGAATTTTATATTTTTTTGCAAACGCAAAATCACGAGGATCATGTGCAGAACATTTTATAATTCCTGTGCCGTAATCAGCTAAAGCAAAATTTGCAACCCAGATTGGAAGATCTCCATTGCCAAGCGGATCAACAATGTATCGTCCGGTAAAAATTCCTTCAACTTCACCATCGGCATAATTTTTTTCTAAACGCTTCGCAATAATTTCTTGGCATTTTTTTTCAATCTCTGCGCGATTAGGCACACCATTCAAAAGCTTTGGTAGCATTTCATGATCTGGTGCAATCACCACAAAAGTATCACCATAACATGCTTCAAAATGTGCCGAAAAAGTTTGGATATCAAAATTTAAATCTTTAACTGGTGATGTAAAAATTAAACCAGAACTTTTTCCAATCCAATTTTTTTGCATCAATTTAACTTTTTCTGGCCATTCAAGTTTATCTAAGTTGTTCAGAAGTGATTCTGCATAGTTGGTAATTTTTAAAACCCATTGACGCACTTTTCGTGGCTCGACTTTTGAACCGCAACGTTCACAGCCACCATTGACCACTTCTTCATTTGCCAAACCAGTCAAGCATGAAGGACACCAATTAATCGGCATCATCGATTCGTACGCAAGGCCATGCTCAAACATTTTCAAAAATATCCACTGCGTCCATTTGTAGTAATTTGGATCAGTCGTGTTAACTTCTTTAGTCCAATCATAAATTGCACCAATTTCTTGGAGTTGTTTTTTAAATGTGGCAATATTTCGATCCGTTGCAATTTTTGGATGAGAACCTTCTTTGATTGCTGCATTTTCTGCCGGAAGCCCAAAAGCATCCCAACCCATAGGGTGCAGCACATTGTAGCCTTGCAGCACTTTCATGCGAGCATAAATATCTGAAAGAACATAACCGCGCCAGTGACCAACATGCAATCCTGACCCTGAAGGATACGGAAACATATCAAGGCAATAATATTTTTTGCCTTTATTTTTTGGATCAACAACTCCGTAAGGATTTTTGTTCCAATGCTGCTGCCATTTTTTTTCAACATCTTTAAAATTATACGACATGTCAGACCTTTGCGGTTCTTATAAGGATTTTTGAAACATTTTAAGTATACATCAACTTTTTTAAAATGAGAAAATGATTGATTTTTTTTTTGTTATTTTTTAAGGTATGACAGTCTTTCAAAGCGATGGAAAAAAAAGAGCAGTAATGTGCGTGAACTCTCATGACATTTTACCAGGATATCCCATGCAAAATCCCCAACAACAATCCAATCAACCTCAACACAAAAATTACGACGAAGAAATTTTAGTTGTTCGTCGCAACATATTATTTCAACATGACTTTGCTTGGCATGGCATCAATTCAGATATTTCAAAATTTATGCCTGCAATCACAACACAAGGTTGCTTTATGCCTCGAGCACATGCAGAAACCAACGAAGCTTTCAAACAAATAATTCCTTATATGATTTTTATGTTTGAAAAAAAAATATTTGTCATGCAACGCAAAAGCAACGCCTCAGAGCAACGTCTTGCAAGTAAATTTTCTCTGGGCATTGGTGGCCATATTCGCCAAGAAGATATTTCAAACAACAATATTATTGATTGGGCAACTCGAGAATTTGAAGAAGAAGTTACCTACCATGGTGCAAAACGATTTGAAACTATCGGAATTTTAAATGATGATTCAAATGCAGTAGGACAAGTACATCTTGGATTAATTCTTTTAATTCATGCAGATTCTGATCAAATTTCAATTAACGATGAACACAAAAGTGGTGTACTTTTAACACGTGATGAATGCATTGCGCTCATGCCACAAATGGAAAGTTGGAGTCAGATCTGTTTTCAGTTTTTACTTGATCAAAATATTTTGTAAATTTTTACAAGATTAACAAGTTTTTATTCTTCTCGTCATTCCGGCCACCGAGCCGGAATCCAGGCAACGAATAATTTTTTACTAATTATCTGTGGCAGCAAAATAAAATGGGCCCTGGTTTCAGGGCCCATTTTTATAACGTAAAATTTGTTATTTGCAACATGAATCTTTACGACGATGCATCAATTTGAAAACAATCCATAAAACTAAAACTACAACAAGCCCAAGAACAATCATTTTATGCAATGATGACATTGAATACCAATACAACATTAATTTTGTCTTCCAGCTTAAATTTGAAATCATTTCATTTGCTGCAGAAGTAACACCTTCCATAGCATCTGCAATTTGCTCACCAACTGATTCCATTTCTTCTTCTGCTCGCGCTAAAAATGAAATTGATGATAATGCTATCAATAATTTTTTCATAAACTCACCTTTCAAACATGAAAAATATATACTACGCCTATTCTATTCATGAAATATACGTTCTGTCAAAACTAGAGATCGATTATTCCATAAATTTTATGTTATCATAGGCAACAAGTCGATAATCACCTTTTTGACCAATGCGAACACCAAGAGTTCCCATACTGCCTTTTTTAATTTGATAGCGAATGTGCGTTTTATTCTGTTCTGAAACATTTGGTTGGCCTAGCCACATTGAAATTACAAATGGACCTTCAAATCCATCATCAGCCTGTCCACTTGCAATCCCACCATCTTGAATAAACACAGGAAGATATGAACCTTTTACACATTTGATAGCTAAAATATTTCGAGTTGCAAGCCCGATCTCTTTTCCTGGGATACATTGAAATGTGGTTTTTGGAAAAATAAAAGCACTTAAATTATCAAATCCATAAAAAATTTGAAATTCCATAGCTTCAGTTTCATTTTCAACAGCAATTAATTGAATTTTGAATGTTTCATCGGGCATATAACCTGAAGTTAAAAGTTGTGATTGTTTTGCTTGAATATCAAACACACAACCGACAAAGCAAATTAAAAAAAATATCAGAATTGAAATAATTAATCTTGGTGTAATTAATTTTTTTTTCATAAAAAATCCCCCTTTGAAATCATGTTTACCCTTGCAAACACCCTAACAAAGAGGAATAACTTTTTTCAATTAAATCAAATCTTATCGACTTTTTTTTCGACGTGTCCACAACTCTTGTAATCGATTTTTTACTCGAGAAATAGTATCTTTCATTTTTTTGACCGCTCGAGATGTTGGACAGTAACGACAGCTTTGGTCTTGATTTCTTTGTTTAATAAACCCACATTGTCGACAATCGCTCATAAATTACCTCCGTTTTAATGATCAGTTCGATATAAACAGGGTATCAAAATTAATCCTGTAAAATCAAGGGTTTAAGCCCTCTTTTTACTGCGCAAACGTCTTGATTAAGCGTGATCCACTGCGCCTTGCAAGTTTTGTGCAATATCCTGGAAAACTGCGCAAACAATGAAAGACATGAGCAACAGATTTACATTTAATGCAAACAATTCAATTCCAGCTCTATGCGAAATTTGATCAAAAAAATTATTGTAAAAGGCTTAGATCAACCATAACAGTCTCTGATGTTGTTTTTTCATATGTTGGTGGCAAAGGATTTTCATATGCATCCCAATGATTCGTAATCGAATTATAAACATACCAATATCCTTCTTCATCCTGCGCCCAATCGTTCTGCGCCCAATCATCGTTTCCACAATATTTTAATTTAAAACCATCTGCGCAAACAAACCATACAGGTACAAATTCTGCAGAACTAACTAATCTTTGATCTCTTGGAAATCGTTCAACATTTGATAATGATAACGGCACTGGTAAAGCTGGACATAGATTATTTTGATGCACAACAGAAACTACTCCTTGTTCAGGCTGATGCACTTGAGGAATAATAACTCTTTGTCCTGGGACTGCTGTCACCGGAACTTCAACGCCCACATTTGACAATGGAGGAAAATGAGGATCAACATCTAAAGGTAACACCGGTACCGGTTGCTTTCGTTCTAAATTGATTCGAGATTTACTTCTTCCTTGCGGTGTATCTCTTGTTGATGTAGCTGCCTGAACTTGCAATGGACACGGAGATGGCTGTTGCGTTACAATTTTGTTACCTACGGCGAACAATATCTGTTCCATCAAACTTTGACCAAATTGTTGAGTTTCTTTTTTTTCTTCTTCGATTGCTCGAATTTTTTCTTTTTTCATTTTTTGCTGCATTACAAATTTTTGCAGCGTCTGCAGAACGAATCCTCGCCGTTCATGATTATCTTTTTCTTGCGATTTGGCTCCATCTTTTTCTTTTTTTTCATTTTCTGCAATTTCGTCAAAATCTAATGCTTCAAACTCTGCAATAATTTGCTTTCCATCTTCATGTATTTTAGTCCAAAGTAAATCTTTTTGCTCCAGTTTTAATGCATTTTGAATTCTTCTTTTTTTATGATGTTCAATCGTTTCAGAAATTAATTTATTACGATTACAAACGTTTTCAAGAATTTGGTCTTCATCCAATTTTGCTATAAATTCTTGCTGACATATCTTCATCCTATTTTCATACTCTTCCAACAAACACTTACAATCTTGCAATATTTGATCTGCTGTGCCACTAATATTTTGCAACCTTATTTTTTCTTTTCTTTTTTCGATTTTTTGCTGACATTGCAAATATTCATTTCCAAAATTAGTTAACAATGTACTAAATTTTTTTTGCTCAAGGTCTAATAATTCTTGATGTTTTTTATTAGACTCCGTATTCATTTTTTTCAAATTTTCAAGAAATTCTTGATATTCTCGTAACTGAATTTCAAAGTGTAAGATCTCAGAATTTAATACTTGAATGGCATTATCATAATGAATATTCCATTCTTTATTCACTTCTTGATATGATTCTTGCCAATCTTTTACCCGTTGCTCAAATTGCACTCTTGGATCATTTCTTTTTAATTCGTCTGCTAACAATCTTTCTTTTTCTAATTTTTCTTGCCTTAAAAGATACTGTTTATGCAATGATTTTAACTTTTCTTTTTCAATTTGAGTCCCATAGGCATAAGAAATTTTTTTTAAAAAGTCCTCTTCCTCTTTTTCATTTTTTTTAAAAACATACATGGGCACTAGTTTAAGTGTTTCTAAAAAGCCATAAGAACTTCTATATTGTTCTTCAGTTTCTATTAATTCATAAAGATTTCGTAATTCACCAGAATTCAATAATTCTTGAAAAATTGATAAAAAAATATTAACTTTTTCACGATTATGATCAGCATTTAATTCCAACATTAAAGGATCAATTTTTACTAAACATTTTTTAATATTTGTATAAATTTCCAGCACTCCATCTCCAATTCTATTATCTTGGACAAGAAGCTTTGTAGTTTTTGGTGGAAGTGACGCAAACAGATGAGAGGCAAAAGTTAATAATTTATTATTAACAGAATTCATTCTTCTTATACCCGCAAGATCATTTTTATAATCAGGCAATGGCTTTAAATTGCATGGCGAAAGATCTACACTGTTAAAAATTTCAATTTGCTCTTCTAATTTTTTTTGTAATTGATCTGCAAAATCTAAATTTATAAATCTTTGATCTTTTCTAAAATCTTGAACAAGGCGTTGATGCACATCTTGCTTTTTTACTAATTCGAAAAATGCTTTTTCAATAATTACTTGAAAAACACTCGACTCTAAAGTTTTAGGACAAGTACATGCTTGTTGATATAATTTTAAAATTTCTAGATTTTCAATTAAACTTACAGAACTTGCTACCACTTCACTTTCCGAAGCAACTACAATCTTTGAAACAAAAAAAATTAACACAAATAACCTTGTATATTTTTTAAAAAAATTCATAAAATCCCTAAATATTTATTATTTTTTTATACAACAATGTACTTTACATACTATCACTATTCATTCATTTAAACAAATTGTTCATGATCATAAAAAACATTAATTTTGAATATCCCAAGAATGCGTGATCGGATTATAAGCATACCAATATCCTTGTGCATCCTGCGCTGAACCATTACCCCAATAATACACCAAAGAGCCATCCCCACACTGAATCCATGCACCAGACATCCTTGAATTTTGCGGTTCATATGAATCAGAAGACTCATTGGAGCCCTCATCAATATACGAATCCAATTCAGTTGTACCATTTTGCAAACAAATTCTTTGCCAGTCAACAAGAGACGGGTATGGATTATGAGAAACGCGCTGAGTTCCAACAGAAGCTTGCATAGAATGTTGAGCCGGTTGGATAGAGGCAGGATCTTCATGGTTATGTTCTACAATCATGCGACTTTCTAGCACATTTGCAGGGCTTGCCGTTGTAATTTGCGACAATTGAGGCACAATCAATGGCGATGGTTCATATTGCTGTGTTTTAATTTGTTCAATTTCTTGCCGCGCCCTACGAAGCTTGAGCAATTGATTCATTGCAAATCGTTGCACAATGCCCAAAGATAGTTCGTTTTTTTGCTGAATTTGCGTAACGACTCTTTGATATTTTTTACTCTGAATAGTTTCAAAAATAGATTGATTTTTTGCTTGAACATCTTTGATTTTTCGAATCTCTGCAAATCGTTGCTCTTCTGCTTCACAAAAGGCTTGCCATTCTTTATCAAAAATTTCCCACTTTTTATCATAATCACTTTCAAAACAGCGAAAATCTAATCGCGCTTGAATAATATCCTTTTTCATTTGATCAATTCTATTTTGTTTAATTTGTTTTTTAGATAAAAATGGTTGATCCGTAGATGATTGAATTGTTTCTTTTAAAATTTTTGATGATGCTTGTTGAGATTCAATAGCTTGTTGTCTTTGCTTTTCAAGCTCTTCTTGTTTTTTAAGCTTTGCTTGCCGTTCAAGTTCTTCTTGTTTTTCAATTTCAACTATTAATTGTGCAGACTCTACAGCACGAAAAGCAGTTGTATATTCATGATCCCATTCTTTATTCATTTCTTGATATGATTCTTCCCAAACTTTCACCTGATCATCAAAAATTTCTTGTGAATTCCGTTCTTTGGGTGCATTAACAACTGCTCGCTGAAATCGTTGTGCTTGCCATAATTTTAAGTTAGGTTGTAATTCTAAAGCTTGAAAAGTACTAACAACTTCACGCATAGTTGCATTCTCTGTTTTGTCATTTGTATTAAAATAAACATGACCCTTCGTTACGGTAACTGTATACAAACGTTGAAATTGATTCTGATGCAACAGATATTGTATTACCGTCAAAAATCTATTAAATTTTTCAATTTTTTGCGCGTCATTATTAAATTTAAAGTTTCGTTCAAAAAACCAATCAAATTCTTTATAAATTTGTCCTATAGCAGATTTTTTTAATACATCACTTGAAAAATGTTGTCTTTGTGCCCAAGGAATAGCATGAAAAAGATGTGAAGCAAAGCACAGTAATTGATCATCAAATGAAATTTTTGGAAAATCTTTTTTTATTTTTTCTATAAGCGGTTCATAAACTCGTAAACTTGATAAAGAAAATGGCGGAATATTAAGATTCAATATATAATTTTGCAGCTTTTTTGCTTTTTCGAGTCCTGCATTTTGCAATTCAAGACCAAAATCTGAAACTATACCTTGTTGATCTTGTTCATAATATTCCAAAATATCATTTAAAATCTGACCATTAGCTTTATTTTTAAATTCACTTTCAATATATTGTCGAAAGATAAAAGGTTCTGCATCTTCAGAACATTTACAATTGTTTTTATAAAATTTCAATATTTCTTGAATCTTGGGCATCATAAAAAGATTTGCAACATTTAAAGCGACCCGTTCCATAGATGAATTAAATTTTGTTAGTACTTCTTGATGCAATCTACTCGATGGATAAGGTGATTTTTCTAAATTTGTTTCTGATGTATCTGAACCCAATACAAATTTTGATATACAAAAGCTTATAACAATGATTTTTTTAAAATTCATAAAATTCCGAAATGTTTATTATTTTTAAATGCTGAATAATTTTATATTTTTATTTTTATAGTGTACGGTTGGAATCTTTTTGTCGATTTCGCCAGTAATTAATTTGGCGCGCTTTTCGATTTAATGCATGTATTTCATCTAATTGTTTATTTGCTGGAAGAGCCCAACCATTATTTCGTGCCTTTTCTAACGCACTTAAATCAATTGGGGTAACCATTCGTACTTTATTTTGCAGCACAGGAAAAATATTTATAAAATTTTCAGGATCTTCGTTTTCAAATGCTGCGTAAGAATACGGATTATTTATTCGAATTGAACATCGTGCTTGAACTACTACGGACAATTCTGGATTTAACGCGGGTTTAATATTTTGGAAAAAGTTTAAAGCAAAAATAAAAATTAAAAAAAAAGTCATGCAAAATTCCCTAAAAATGAATAGTTTGATAAACTGATCATATACGATATCATGAAAAAAATAATTCTCTAGAATCTTTTATGTTTTCATTAAAAAATCATGCAAAAAAGTAACTTACTACATCATCATGCGCATCTTTGGTTTGGAAGTTCTCAAACACTTCAAAATCAAATTATGCACGATCTTCAAAAGATTTTGTGTAAATCAGAAGGCTGTCAAATCTGCATCACCTGCAAACAGATAGAACTGCATGAACATCCTTGGATTCAGTGGCTACAGCCCGATGGCGCTTATAATCTTGATCAAATTGATGAAATTTTACAAATCGTACGTTTTAAACTTGATCCTTCAGAAAAACGTTTTATTATTTTTTCACATGCAGAAGAATTAACAGCAAATTGTAACAATCGATTGCTCAAAACCATTGAAGAACCACATGATGGCTATATTTTTATATTTTTAGCCACACGCACTGAAAATATTTTACCAACATTGCAATCTCGTTGTTTTGTGCAAGAATTTGATCAACACACTCATAATTTTGCATTTGAAGAAATTTTACAACCATTTTTAAAAAATAAATTTGAACGACCTCTTGAATTTATAAAACTTATCGACGATCTTGAAATTAAAGAACGTGAAACCAAAGATATTTTAGATAATTTACTCAATGTTTTTCATACACAACTTAAAAACGTTGATTTAAATTTGCCTGATCATCAAAGCAAAATGATACGAATCACTGATAAAATAATTATTTTAAAAGAAGCATTGTTGCAGTTACCACCACAAGGATCTGCAAAAATGTTTTGGAAAAATCTATATCTCAAGTTTCACGCAGAACAGTAAATATAAATATTTATTATGAATACAATTTTGAAAAACATAGATCCCAGCCTTCGCTGGGATGAGGGAAAGATATGGATCTGCAAAAATATTTTGGGGAAATTTGTACCTAAAGTTTCATACAGAACAGTAAATTATGCTTAAAAAAATAACATCAATCATCACGACCTACCTCACAAATTTTTTAGAACTACAACTGGTCATCACTCTGATGTCATTGCCCATTTTAATTGCATGGGGTCTTCCTATTTCTTACATGAGCCCGCTATCAAATTTAATTTTTACGCCACTTTTAATTCTTTTTTTATGGATTGCCTGCATTTTTGCAATTTGTGCACTTACAGGCATTCCTTGCTCAATTTTTGCAACAATGTTAGATCAATTGACCAAACTTTGGATGTGGTTACTTTCATTTTCAAAACCTGCATGGCTTTTAGGTTTTAGCACCAATATTTTATGGTGCTCTATTATCATTTGCATCTGCATTTTTGCATTATACAGCTACAAAAAACCAACACCACAACGCGCTGTTATTATTTTAAGTGTACTATGCAGCATCATGATGGTTGCACGATGGTATAACATGAAAAATTTGTATCAAAAAATAAATGATGTACCTATGATTGCCATCAAATTGAATAATAAAAATTATCTTATTGATTATGGAGCATTGTGCGGCAAGCAAAATTTTTATAACAACATTGATTACACCATCATTCCAAGCTTGATCAAGCAAACGGGTATAACCACGATTGACACTTTAGTTCTCTGCAAACCTAGCAAACGACTTGCAAAAGTTGCACTGCAATTTTGTAAACAGATGAATGTGAAAAAAATTATAGCAACCACGAAATGTGATTGCTATAAAACGTTGTACGTTGCTTACAAAAACAGTGATGTTCAAATTTTACCACTCATCAAAAAATCACGTAAAAAATTATTTTAAAGATTGATAAGCACCACTAAAAACATTAAAGGCAACTTGCAATCGACAAACTTCCTCAAGTGGAATTTTGTCATTCAACAATGCTTGACCTGTCAAATCTCTTAGCTCTTTTACTCTTTTTTTATAATCTTTTGATGTTAAAGATAACCGCTCTCTATCTAAAATATTTTGAGCTTCTTGGAGATATTCCAATTCTTTTGAAACAATATTTATTTTTTTTGAAGGACTGCTTACATTTGAAGCATTATTTTTATCAAAATTTAATTTTTGAGTGACGCGTTTAAAATTTTCTATTTGTTCCATTTTTTGCCAAATTAAATCTTGATATGTTTGCCACTCTTCTTCCAACAACCAATGTTGCTCACCACTTAAAGCTTGCGCTGCGTTTTCCAAAAGTAATTCAAAAATTTCTGTATTGCTTTTATCAGGATATAAATTTGAATAATTTGCAAAATCATGATCAATTCGCTGCTGAACAGTTAAAATTTTTGGAGCCAATGGAGGCTTTCCTAAATTTTTTGGTATCGCCAACCTACTTGATCCATACAACTGAACACAAACTAACAACGCAAAAATACAATATCTTTTTTCCATAAAAGCCCCCTATAAAAATATGTGCCCAAGGTAAAAAACCTTGGGCACTTCATACTTTGTCTATTTTTAATTTTTTACCATTCTAAAGAACCACCTGTTTGATACTCAGTTACACGAGTCTCAAAGAAATTTTTTTCTTTACTCAAATCAGTTGCTTCAGACATCCATAAAAATGGATTTTCTTTATCATATATTTTTGGCAATCCTAAACGCAAGAGTCGGCGATCTGCAATGTAACAAACATAATCACAAAATTGTTTACTCGTGATACCTAAAAGACCATCAGGGCATGCTTGAATTGCATAGGTCATCTCAAGCTCAACAGCTTTTCTGATCAAATCAATCACTTCAAGTTGAAACTCTTGAGTCCAAATATCAGGATTTTCTTTGATAATGGTCATGATCAAATCACAACCAAAGGCCAAATGCAAACTTTCATCACGCATGATGTATTCAAACTGTTCTCCCACTCCGACCATTTTTTTATGACGCTTGAGTGATAACATCATAGCGAATCCTGCGTAAAAAAAGATTCCTTCCATGATCACATAAAAACCAATCAGATCACGAACAAACATTTGCGCAGTTTTTGTATCAATAATTTCAAAGTCTTTATCCATCAATGACAAAGTTAAATTCACAACAAAATCGTCCTTTTCCTTAATTATATCAACATTTTGATACATTGTATAAATATAATCAGGATCAAGGCCAAACGTATCACAACAATAAATAAACGTATCGGTATGAACAGCTTCTTCAAATGCTTGGCGCAATAAATATTGTCGACATTCAGGGTTTGTTACATGTTTGTACAACGCAAGCACAATGTTATTTGCAGTTAATGATTCTGCCGTTGAAAAAAAACCAAGATTTAATAAAATCAGTTCACGTTCTTTATCAGAAATGACACCAGGAGTTTTCCATTGTTCTACGTCACGTTGCATTGAAACTTCTTCTGGAGTCCAATTGTTGGCAACACCACTTTTGTAGTAAGTGCGTGCCCAAAGATATTTCATGGGCAAAATTTTATTAGGGTCTGTTTTACTATCACGAATAATTGACATAGGTTATGTTCCTTTTTACTGACAAGATTCACAATCTGGAGTTTCTAAGCTGCACGCCTTTGGTGCAATATCTTCTGCAATATCATCTTTTGCCATTGTTTTTGCAACATCTTCACGCACATTTTCATGTGGTTCACCAAGCGTAGTTTGATCATATGATCGCATCTGAGTAAATCCATATTTTTGTGCATCAAGTGTTGATTTTTCAATCTGACTTGCACCCAGTGTGCGAAGATAATACATCGTTTTTACACCACATTGCCATGCATACATGTAAATTTCATGGAGCAATTTTCCTGATGTTCCTTGCATAAACACATTGTGCGACTGACTTTGATCAATAAATTTGCCACGAGATGCCGTCATTGCAACCATCCACATTGGATCAAGTTCAAAAGCCGTTTTATATTTTTCTTTCAAATGTTTTGGCAATCCTGAAATCGCTTGAACACTGCCATCATAATATTTTAATTGATCACGCATCTGTTCATTCCACATGCCAATCTTTTTCAAATCTTCAACAAGATAACTGTTGGCAACGGTAAATTCACCACCAAAATTTGATTTTGCATATAAATTTTTATAAATCGGCTCTATGCACGGAAAACATCCAGAAATATTTGAAATTGTTGCTGTTGGAGCAATAGCCATAGTGTTTGAATTACGCATACCATATTTTTTAACATGATCACGCACCACTGACCAATCTTTGGTTAATTTTCCAAATCGAGTAACTGGCAATCCTCGCTCTTTTTCTAATAATTCAATGGTATCCATAGGTAAAATATTACGATCCCATTTTGAACCTTTATAGGAAGCATAAGTTCCACGCTCTTTTGCCAAACTTGATGATGCAAAAATTGCAGCATGCGCCACAGATTCGGTCAACATATCTGAAATTTCAAGGGCTTTTGGAGTACTGAATGCAACATCAAATTTATACAATGCATCTTGCAAACCCATAAGTCCTAAACCAATCGGACGATGACGAAAGTTTGATGTTTGCCCTTCTTTGGTTGGATAAAAATTAATATCAATCACGTTATCAAGCATGCGCACTGCAACATCTACCGTGCGCTTGAGCAATGATTCATTGAATTGACCATTTTGCACAAACTGACCTAAATTAATTGATCCCAAATTGCAGACTGCAGTTTCTTCACGACTTGTATTCAGGGTAATTTCTGTACATAAGTTTGATGAATGAACAACACCGACATGATCTTGCGGTGAACGAATGTTGCATGCATCCTTAAATGTTGGCCACGGATGTCCAGTTTCAAACAAACGAGTTAAATGTTTACGCCATAAACTTTTTGCAGAAATTTTTTTGAACAATCGAATATGACCTGCTTGCGCTAATTGCTCATATTCAACATATTTTTTTTCAAATGCTTGACCATACAGCTCATGAAGCTCTGGAGTTTCTTCAGGTGAAAATAAAGTCCAATGTTCATCAGCTTGTACTCGTTTCATAAAAAGATCTGGTATCCATGCTGCAGTATTCATGTCATGCGTACGTCGCCGATCATCACCAGTATTTTTTCGCAGATCTAAAAATTCTTCAAAATCATAATGCCAACATTCCATGTAAGCAACCACAGCGCCACGACGGCTACCGCTACGATTAATTGCAGCTGTTGTGTCATTGGCAACTTTCATAAAAGGAATAGTTCCTTGACTTGAAATATCAATAGATTTAACCATAGCACCAGTTGCTCGAAGTGATGTCCAGTCATTTGCAACACCACCAGACCATTTCGACATTTGCGCATTATCGCCCATACATTTAAAAATATGAGTTAAATCATCATCAATAAAAGTTAAGTAACAAGAACTTAATTGCGCTCGCTTTAATCCCGAATGCAACAATGTTGGAGTTGATGGAACAAATAATAGTTTTGAAATAATTTCATAAAATTCTACAGCTTTTTGATTTTTATCTTTTTCAAAAAGTGCCAACCCCATAGCAACTCGCATCCAAAATGATTGCGGTAATTCATAAACTAAATTATTGTGACGTTTTAAATAACGTCCTTTTAAAGTTTTAAGTCCAAGATACGCAAATAAATGATCACGAGATAGATCTAAATGTTGCGAAAGATATTCTAAATCAAAATTTAAAAGTCGAGCATCAAATTTATCCACGCTTACACCAAGCTGAATTCCTTTAATAAACGATCGTTTGTAATCACTAAATTGCAAAGCTTCAGGCCAATATCCAACAGCTTCATGATAAATTTGGCGTAACTGCAAACGAGCCGCAACATAACTGTATGCCGTATCCAATTCAATAAATTGTACCGCAGCCAAAATTAAATTTTCTTCCAATTCTTGAATCGTCATTCCATTGAAAAAACTTTTTTGTGCATGCTGCAAAATTTTATCCAAAGAAATTTCATCAGTGGTAAATTCTTGAACTGATGGCGTCATCATTTGACGAATATCAAAAAGCGAATATTGCCTCGTCGTACCATCAATATTTTTAATGACATAGAATAAATTATTTAAAAGTTCTTGGTTGTTGCCCAAAGAATGCAATGTCTGATTATCCACATCAAACTCCAGTTATATTTCATATAGAATTACAAATTAACAATAATTATAAAGACCTGCTTCTTCTCCTTTTTTAAAGTAAAGAATTTAAGAGCGCAGTAAAAAAACACTACAGATATGGATTTTTACTCAAATCGTCTTGATAGAGTAACACACCGCCTTGGATAATCAAGCAAAAAATTTAAGATAATTTTTGCCAAGATTATTGCCTTTTTTAAAAAATATGCCTCACTTGATTTTTTCTATTTGAAATGTTTTTAAGTCGATTTCAGCAGCTTGATCCTGTACAGATCTAAACTTGTTAAAGATTTAAACAATTGGCCATTTATTGACAATTGGAAAGCAAAACTGATAGGTTACAAGTAAGAGACTTTAAAAAAATGGGGGTTTTTATGAAGTTTTCTCACAAATCACGTTTATTGCCATTTGTCATTTTTTTGGTTCAACATCATGCAACTATCATTTCTCATCCAACCACGTCACCATATCAAGTAGAAGAAGTGATCATGATGGATGAAATGTTTAAGCATTTAACAAGCCAAAAACCAACAATTATTATGGGCTTTATGAATAACTGTCCACACTGCAAAAGTTTAACTAAATTTTTTGAAACATTGCCAAAAAAATATGGCAAAATTAATTTTATTGCAGTCAATGGACCAAAATTAAATTTACACAAAGAAGTTGCAAAACTCACTGACAATAAATTTAAAATTCCAGGATATCCATCAATTGTTTTTGTAAAAAATGGAAAAATTACCGATTTACAAGTTGGAGGAAATCCAAAAACTTTAGAAGAAAAAATTAAAAATCTTTTAAAAAAATAAAAAAAATAGGGCTGTGAAAATCACAGCCCTATTTTTTAAATTATCTTGATACTAAAAGTAATGCCACAATCGACATCAACTTAATCAAAATGTTGAGTGCAGGACCTGAAGTATCTTTAAACGGATCTCCAACCATATCACCTACAACTGCAGCTTTGTGCGTGTCAGAACCTTTACCGCCCAAGTTACCTTTTTCTATATATTTTTTTGCATTGTCCCATGCACCACCACCATTAGCCATCATGAGTGCTAACAAAATTCCAACAACCGTTGAACCTACCAGCATACCGCCAAGTGCAAACACACCAAGTGAATAAAAAACTAAAATTGGAGTTACAATTGCCAAAATTCCAGGAAGCATCATTTCTTTAAGTGCAGCTTTTGTTGCAATTGCAATACATTGTTCATAATCAGGCTCCGCAGTTCCTGCCATCAAACCAGGAATCGTTGCAAACTGACGTCGTACTTCAAACACCATTTTAAGTGCAGCTTGACTGACAGAACGCATCGTAAATGATGAAACCAAAAATGGAACAATACCACCAATAAACACACCAACTAAAACAAATGGATCAAGCACATTAATCATTGAAATTTGTGCTGACTGTGCAAATGCACTAAACAATGCAACTGCGGTCATCATTGCAGAACCAATTGCAAATCCTTTTCCAATTGCTGCGGTTGTATTACCAAGCGCATCCAAGCCATCCGTAATTTTTCGTACAGAATCTCCAAAGTGAGACATTTCAGCAATGCCTCCAGCATTATCTGCAATCGGACCATACGCATCCACCGTCATGGTAATTCCAACAGTTGCCATCATCGCAACAGCAGCAAGTGCAATTCCATACACACCGCCACCGTACACATACGAAAGCAAAATGCCTGAACAAATTAAAAGTGCAGGAATTGCGGTAGATTCCATACCAACAGATAAACCATAAATAACGTTTGTTGCGGCACCAGATTGTGCACTTTCTGCAACTTTTCGAACAGGGCTGCAGCTTGTGTAATATTCAGTCACTGCACCAATCACAACACCAGCCAAACATCCAATAACCGATGCAACAAAAAAGACCATCGAAACATCAAACATCTTCATGAACCAATAAGTTCCTGCTAAAAATACTACAATTGCAACGTAAGTTGAATTGCGAAGCAAAGCTGCTGGAGTTTGAGGAACCATAAGACCTAAACCGATTCCAAATATTGATGCAACCAATCCGATAGCAGAAAGAATTAATGGAAGAAAAACATACGCAATGCCCATGTTGCCTGAAATAGCAAGAAGAATACATGAAATCATTCCACCAATGTATGATTCATAAATATCTGCACCCATTCCCGCCGTATCACCCACACAATCTCCAACGTTGTCTGCAATAACTGCAGGATTGCGAGGATCATCTTCAGGAATATTTGCTTCAATTTTTCCAACTAAATCTGCACCAACATCTGCAGATTTGGTGTAAATTCCACCACCAACACGAGCAAAAAATGCAACAAGACTTGTTCCTGCAGCAAATGCAGTTACAATTTGAGCAAAATTAGAAAAATCTAAGAAAAAATATAATAAGGCTGTTACACCAAGCAAACCGAAACTTGCAACTGCAAATCCCATGATGCCGCCACCAAAAAATGCAACCAACAAGGCTGAACGTTCACCACTGTCTTTTGCTGCACATGCTGTACGTACGTTTGCATCAGTTGCAGCACACATGCCCAAAAATCCTGCAACCATTGAAAGCACAGCGCTACCCATAAACACACATGGAATAATAAAATCTTTCGTGAAAAAATAAAGCAGCAAACTTACAAACGCTGCTGCACCAACAATCAATTTGTATTCTTCTATCAAAAATGTCATTGCTCCGCGACGAATGTAGGATGCAATCATCCCTGCACGATCATCAGTAATTTTTTGAGATTTAATTTTTGCTTGAAGTGCCATGATAACCAGCAAGCCTAACCCTGCCACGCCGGCAAAGATTCCATAGATCATTGCAATTGACATAGAAAAATACCTTTTTGATATAGAAAAATTTTTGAATTTTAATAACAGAAACAGTATAACTTAGGACCGTGAATTTTTCAACTCACGACGCGTTTCTCGAGCAATATCTCGCTCTTTTAAAAGTTCTTTTTTGTTGTGTGCTTGACGATGCTTACCAACACCGAGTTCAACCTTGACCAACCCTTTTTCATTCAGATAAATTTTGAGTGGCAAAATCGTCATACCTTTTTTTGAAATCTCACCAATCAATCGATTCATTTCTTTGCGATGCAGCAAAAGTTTTCGAGTTCGAGTCGCTAGATCATCATCTTTTTGATACGCATGAGAGTAAGTTGAAATATTACAGTTTAAAAGAAACATTTCATTATCTTTAACAGTTGCAAAAGCTCCATTTAAAGATACATGATTCGCCCGAATGGATTTAACTTCGTCGCCAGTCAGAACTATCCCAGCTTCAAGTTTGTACGAAATTTCGTAATCGAATAATGCTTTTTTATTTTGAACGATGATTTTCATAACACTATGACTTTTAATTTTTTTTACAAATTTAACAGTTAGTATATCATAACAATCAAACAACGCGAATTCTTATATTTTAGGGAACCGTTATGATTCAAAAAATATTATTTATTTGTTTAATATTTTCAGCATTTCAAACACATTCAGAATATACCACTCATGAAACAAAATTGTTTTCAGGATCAATCGAATTTCCTTACAAATTAAAATACGATCTTTGTCTATTTTATAATGGACAAAAATTAGACTTTGAAGAAAATAACACAAGCTCTTTTATGCAATTTTCATTTTTAGATTCATCAAAAACTCAACTTGTTTATTTTATTATTACCAATGGGCTTACGTGCTGCACATCTGAAAGCAATAATGTTAATTGCCTGTGTGTACTTGATGAAAGTTCCTACATTTGTTACAAAATGCAAGCAAAACGAGAACTTGATCAAGATGAACAACAAATATTAACTTGGGAAATTTTACCACATCAACTCAGCAACGGACAAATTCCACACAACAGTTTAATTTTTTTATTTGATCCTGAACTTATTGCAGGACTCAAAGTTCAATCATGGAAACCTGAAAATATTTTTAGAATTATTCCTACATTGTTAATTCATCCAAACGCCACCGTTGAGCAACTGCAACGCGCTATGGTGATTGCAAGACTTGCAGCACTTGATATTGATGCAATTCACAGCAAAACATCGATCAACAATCCTGCACATGCTGTGCTCACATCAATGCATTAAAAAATAAAAAGATTTGGATCCCCGATCTCGTCGAGGACAACGAAAAATAAATAAATGAAAAATATAAATAAACATCGTTGTTTCACAATCCTTGGTATCGAATCATCTTGTGATGAAACTGCCGCAGCAGTATTTACAACTCAAGAAGGCTTACTTTCCAACGAACTTTTTTCCCAAATTCAATCACATGCGCACACAGGTGGTGTGATTCCTGAACAAGCATCACGTGAACACATGGAAAAAATTATTACCATCGTCAATGACGCGCTTTTAAAAGCAAACAAAACATTTGATGAAATTGATACCATTGCCGTCACACACAAGCCAGGACTTCCTGGAGCCCTGATGGTCGGAGTTGCTTTTGCCAAAGGTTTAGCATTTGCAGGAAATAAAAAATTGATTGGTGTTGATCACCTGGAAGGTCATGTGTTTTCTGCATGCATTGAAAATCAAGTACCATTTCCTTTTGTAAGCTTGACCGTTTCGGGTGGACATTCTGCACTGTACTTGGTGCATGACTGGGGAGTATACGAAATTTTGGGAAGCACACTTGATGATGCTGCAGGTGAAGCATTCGATAAAATTGCAAAGCTGATGAATTTGCCATACCCTGGTGGCCCTGTAATTGAAAAAATGGCAGCAGCAGTTCAATTTCAAGATTTTTTTTCATACCCGCGCGGCAATTTAAAAGATTTTAATTTTAGTTTTTCAGGACTCAAAACAGCCGTACTCTATCATTTGATTAAATCTGATGCCTATGATCCAGAAACAAAAAAATTTTTAAAATCTGATGATCTTACATTTCAACAACAAGTTGCAAGCTCACTTTTAGTTTGCATGGGCGATATTTTTGAAGAAAAAATTATTCGTCTTTGTAAAAAATACCCAGAAATTAAATCTCTTTGTTTTGTGGGTGGTGTTGCATGCAATAAATATTTACGTCAACGATTACAAAATGTTTGCGATCGTCACAACATAAAACTTTTTTATCCAAGCAATAAATTATGCACTGACAACGCTGGAATGATTGCTTTTGTTGGCCATTTTAAAGCTCAAAAGAATGAATTTTCAAATTTAGATTTACCAGTTTTTTAACATTCAAAAAAAGAAAGTATTTTATGAAAAAAATTATCACAATTTCAATGTTACTGCTCACCAGCACGATTTTTGCACCAGGAAATAGTCACGCTGACAGAGTAGAAATTTCTGGTCATAATCCTGCCTGCTGCGCAACATCGTATTATGTTGCCTGTACATTTTGTCTACTGTATTGCACACATTGTTGTCATAATTGCACATCTGAATTAAAACAACCAACAAGGTCAAGCAAACCTGCAACATCTGTTCCAAGCAAAAAAATGGTTTAACCATAATTTAAAAGCGCAACCCCTTAAAACAAAGAGCTTCATATGAAAAAAATCATAGCTTTATTTTCAATGTTTCTGTTCCTCAATACAACAACGCAATGCCCGCCTAAATGTACTAAATGTCATCCTTCCAGAGAACAACGAGAAGAGCGTGCAGCAAGACTTGAAAAAGAAAGCGAAGGAGCTGCGTTTGGATGCTTAATGCTTTGTGGAGGATTGGGTGCTACTATGATGTGCATAATAGGTTGCGCTGAATATTTAAATCCACGGTCATCAAAATTTAACGTCGAAGGAAAGTTTCCATCACCCCGCAAAAAAATGGATTAACGCGCTTCACGTATGCAATTTTTTCATGTATAGTTAAAGTAAATAGCTAACATTTTTAACAAGCTCAATAGGGAAAATTAGGGAAAAAATTATGTCTAAAAAAATGTTCTTACTCTTTAATCTTGCATGTACATCAATAATTTTTGCAGGTGGTAACACAACATTGCAGCAGCCAAGTAATAATGCTGAAATTTCAAATATTGCTAAGGATGAACAACTAGGGAGATCTCTGATTGCAATGCGTGAAGGATTCGAATTTCACAAGTTAATGTTCCAAAATATGAGAGAACAGAAAACACCTCATAAATCTGTTAAAGATGCTTCAACTTCAACAGATTCAGTGATAGTTGAATCTACACAAAGCAATCAAGAACCTCTTTATGCTAAAAATTTAAACAAACCTAACAGAAGAACACCGCAGCAGCTAAGTAAGCAGCTTTCAGATAATGTTAAAGATGATGAAAAAAGAGAACGCTCTTTCATTTTATGCCTAGAAGAATTCATGGTTAGAAAGTTACTATGGGAACAGCTGCACCAACACAAAACATCAGATAAATCTTTTAAAGATGCTTTAACTTCAACAGATTCAATGATAACTGAATCAGCACAAGGCAATCAAGAACCTACATTTATTCCAGTTCAGGTTCAAAATTTAAGAAAAATGATGCTTCAGTCTGCTGAAATTACAATCATGGCAGCAAAACAACAACACGCTGCTTTAAAAAACAGAATGTGGAAGTTAATTACAGAATAAATTTAGTGCAGTATAACTCCTGTAAAAGCATCTAAAATATAATAAAAAAGCGCTTCATAATTTGAAGCGCTTTTTTATTGAATCAATTTTTATAAACAATTAGTGATTATCACTATTACTGTAATGACCACCGTTGCCATTACCGTTTCCATTAGCTGAAGGACTTGCACCTGCAGCACTACCAGTTTTCTTCAAGCTTTCAAAAAGCTCTTCATTGGTCTTATACTGTTTCATTTTATTGATAATAAACTCCATACCTTCAACCACGTTCATCGTTGAAAGCAATCGATGTAAGATCCATGCCTGATTTAATTCATCTTCAGACATCAATAAATCATCGCGACGTGTGCTTGATGATAAAATATCAAATGCTGGGAATGTTCGTCGATTTGAAAGTTTTCGAGTTAGATGAAGTTCCATATTACCAGTACCTTTAAACTCTTCGTAAATAACTTCATCCATACGTGAACCAGTTTCAACCATTGCAGAAGCTATAATTGTAAGTGATCCTGCTTCTTCAGTTTTTCTCGCTGCACCAAAAAATCTTTTTGGTCGTTGCAATGCATGCGCATCAATACCACCTGTCAAAACTTTTCCTGATGTTGGAGCTGTTGTGTTGTATGCACGAGCAAGACGCGTAATGGAATCAAGCAAGATGACAACATCTTTGCCATATTCGACCAAACGTTTCGCTTTTTCTAAAATAATTTCTGCAACTTGCACGTGACGTTCTGCTGATTCATCAAATGTTGAACTTACAATCTCAACATTTGATCCTTTGATCGTACGCTTCATATCCGAAACCTCTTCAGGTCTTTCATCAATCAAAAGTACAATCATATGAACTTCTTTGTGATTTGCCAGAATACTTAATGCAATTTCTTTTAAAAGCATAGTTTTACCAACTTTTGGAGGCGCAACAATTAAACCACGCTGCCCTTTCCCAATCGGAGTAAAAATATTCATAATTCGAGTTGCAATAAAATTTGGACTTGTTTCAAGATTAAATCGTTTGTCTGGATGCAAAGGAGTTAAACGATCAAAATTTAGACGAGATGTAATTTCATCAAGAGGACGACTGTTCACACGATCAATAGTTTGAAGTGCAAAATATTTTTCGCCTTCTTTTGGTTTTCTGATCGATCCGTAAATTGCATCACCAGTACGCAAACTGTATTTTCGAATAAATGATGGAGAAACATACACATCATCAGGACCTGAAATATAATCGTATTCTGCAAAACGTAAAAATCCAAAACCATCAGGAAGTTTTTCCAAAATTCCTTCAACAAAAATTTCAACTTCTGGCTTCTCTTGATACTCTAAAATCATTTTGATTAAAGCGTCGCGAGAAAGCAAACTTGATCCAATAATTCCTAAACGTTTTGCAACAAACATCAATTCATTGGTTTGCATATCTGCAAGATCACCCTCAGTCATTAAACGACTATTTGGACGTTTCATGCTTGATGGTTGTTGATAGGTTCGTTGAGGTTTTATATCAGATCCGCCAGAACGATGCTTGACGTCTCGCACTCCGTGATCTTTTGAAGATACTTGCTTTGGTGCAGAAACTGCATCTTTTGGCGTAGATATTTTTGAAGAAGCAGAAGAACTAACAGAATCTGAAGATTCAGATAATACTACAGAAGCAGTATCAGCTTTTTTTGTTTCAACACGAGTTGTTGATTGCTGCTTTTCCTCTGAAGTTTCTTGTGTTACTTCTTTTGCTGTAGGATCTTTAGGCTTTTGCAAGCGATTCTCCATATAAATTAAGAAACATAAATTTTGAATTTAAAAGAATTTAAATATTTTTAAATTTTCTATAGTCTGAAAAACTTTTATGCATTTTTTTTCGCAAAAAGCATCATAATTGGACTTGCGATATAAATTGATGAGAAAGTACCAAACAAAATACCCAACAAAATAACAAGCGCAAAATCTTTAAGGCTATCGCCACCAAAAACAAATAATGACATAACCACAAGCGCTGTTGCAAAACTTGTCAAAATCGTGCGACGTAAACGTTCGTTAATGCTCAAATTCACAATGTCATACATTGATTGACCGTGCATTTTTTTCATGTTGTGACGAATACGAGAAAACACAATAATTGTGTCATTAATCGAATATCCAAGCACCGCCATGATTGCACCAATAAAATCAATTGAAATTTCTTTATCCATCAACACAAAACATGCAAGCACGATAAGTGCATCATGCGCAAGCGCAATAACCGCACCAAGAGCAAATGCAAATTTAAAGCTGAATGAAAGATAAAGAACTAAAAGAAAGAGTGAAAGTAAAATAACTTTCAACCACTTTGACCACAAATTATCACTAATTGTACGGCTGATACTATTAATTTGTAAAACTTTGCCAGGATTTCCAACCGATGCTTCATTAATTGCTACAACCAATTTTTTATCTAAATCACTGACTATGTCTGGAGTTTGCGGAACACGAACCATTAATTCCATTGCACCTACGACACTATGCACAGTACCTTGCCATTGTTCATGTATCACTTTTCTGACTGCTTGGACGTCTACCGGTTGATCAAATCGAACTCGAACTTCTGTTCCGCCAACAAAATCAACACTGTACCGAAAACCGCCCTTCATGACATAACCCACAACGCCTGCACCTATGATAACCATGGTAAACAAAACACTTGGTACGCCATATTTCAAAAAATTGTACTTGTACATAACACACTCTCTTTAAACATTGTCAGACGAAAATGATTTTTTTTATAAATTGTTTTGCAGAATTTAAAATGACTGCTCAAAGTTGTTTACAACTCTGGCACAATCGAGACAAATTGTCTATTTTTAAAACCGCGATGAAATTTAACATATCCAGCAGTGAGCGCAAATAGCGTATCATCGCCACCTTTGCCAACTAATTTTCCTGGATGATATTTGGTACCACGTTGTCGAATGATAATTTCACCACCATTGACCACTTGACCTTCGTAAAGTTTGACTCCAAGTCGTTTACTTATACTATCCCGGCCGTTCGACGTTGAACCGCCGGATTTACTGGTTGCCATACGAATTCCTTAGAATTTTGTGTATTTGAATAAAGATTTCACTTAAAACTAGATAAAGGCCGACTACTAACAGTTTTTTTATACTTTATTATTGTGCACCCTTTAACCTAAAATGTCAACACCTTATCCTTGGTTTTCTGCTCAAGCAGCCGCCTGATGCATCATTGTTTGATCATCTTGATTGCTCGATTTGCAGACTAAAAGCCCATTTTTATTAAGTGATATAGCAAAAGTGTTATTTTTTAAAAATTTAGATTTGTGCAACGATAATGCCATGCTGCCATCCTTTAACTTGCTCGTAACCAAAGGATGCCCTGCCCCTTTAGGAATTTGACGCACTCGCAAAAGCTCTAATGACAGCTCTAATTTATAAGTTTCATAGCCAAGATATTTTAAAGCCGGCTCATAATGAATCGTTATCAAATCTCCACGCAACACAATTGGCTCTTGGCGATAAAAACGACCAGACTGTATGTCTTTAACACCCCAACGAACAGCTAAATCATATTTTGAATTGTTAACAAACGTTTTTGCATGACCAATCAAATCTGACGGCTCCACCTCAAATCGCCCAATCAAAGTTGCATCACTTTTTGATTGCATTAATCCAACTTGAGCAATAAATAATCCTAAAATTACATTTATTTTTATGTTCATAACCTGGTTCCTTTTTTAATGAACACCATTTACTTGCTTACACTTTTCCAATTTTTTCCAGATCGAATTGATACTTCCAATGGAATTTCCCACTCAACTGCTTGCACCAAACACTTTTTAAGCAGTTTTTCAGTTTTTTCAACCTGATCATCAGGACACGTTACCAAAAGTTCATCATGAATTTGAAGCAAAATTTTTCCATCTAACTTTTGATCAGACAAAGCTTTATAAAAATTAATCATCCCGATTTTAGTTACTTCTGCAGCGGTTCCTTGTGCCGGAGTATTGATTGCCATGCGCCGAGCCAACTCAAACAGATTTTTATTTTTTTCATAAATTCCTGGCAAATATCTTCGACGCCCATACAGTGTTTTGGTGTAACCAGTTTTTTTTACAAACTCAACCACCTCGTTCATCCATGCCTGCACTCCAGGATATTGCGCAAAATAAAGTTCTATGTATTTTTTTGCATCAGCGTACGGCACCGCCATATCACGCGCTAATCCATAGGCGGTCAAGCCATACAAAATACTAAAATTAATCCTTTTACCAACAGAGCGCTCTTGAGCCGAAACACTTGATTCTGCCTTATCAAACATACGCGCTGCAGTTTGAGCATGAATATCTTTACCCTGCAAAAAAGCATGCATTAAATTTTTATCTTTTGAGAGTTGCGCCAAAACTCGAAGCTCAATTTGAGAATAATCAGCAGAAATAAAAGACCATCCTTTTTTTGCTTTAAAAGCTGATCGAACATCAACATCATATTCTTTACCATACTCAAGGCCATCCTTGGGAATATTTTGCATATTTGGATTTGAACTTGAAAGACGCCCTGTTGCAACCAATGTTTGATTCCAGGATGTATGAATTTTTTCAGTTTTTGGATTGATGTACGTTGGCAATGCATCAATGTAGGTACTTTTTAATTTGTACAGTTCTCGATAAGCCAAAAGCATCAAAGGAATTTCATGCTCTTTTGCCAAAATTGCTAATACTTGTGCATCAGTTGAATAAACTTCACCAGTTCCACTTTTTTTCTGCGGCGTCAATTGTAAAGTTTCAAACAAAAGCTCTCGCACCTGCTTTGGCGAATTTAAATTAATCTCTTTTCCCGCAGCTTTATGAATTTTATGTTCGATTTGCTCTAAATCATGATTCACTTGTTTGCTCAAATGGCTCAAAATTTCCGGATCACAAACAATGCCTTCTTTTTGCATTGCAACCAAAACATCATTCACCGGAAGCTCTATTCCATAAAATAGCTCATCCATCTCTTGTTTTTTTAATTCTTGCACAAAAATAGAAACTAATTTTAAAGTTTGATGTGCATCAGCAGCAGCATATTTTATTGCAGCATCAGCAGGAATATGTGAAAAATCTTTTGCTTTATGCTCTTTGACCATGTCTTGATAGGTGATCATTGTTTCATCAAAAAATTGTTGCGACAATTCTTTAAGCCCATTTTTTTCCCATGATTTTGTAACCAGACTAGCAGCAATCATCGTATCAAATTCAATGCCTGCAATTTCAAATCCTGCTTGTTCAAGCACTAACTGATCAAATTTTGCATGATGCATATATTTTTTTATGGCAGCATTTTTTAAAATTGGACCAAAAATTGTTTCAAAAATTTTAAAATCAACTTGAGGCCCTGATTGATGAGCTAATGGGATATAAAATGCTTGACCAACTTTGATGGCAACCGAAACTCCAACAAGCTTTGCCTGCATAGGATCTAGGCCATCAGTTTCTGTATCAATTGCAAAAAATCCTGCACGCTTCATTTCATTGCAAAGATTTTGTAATGATTGCTGATCATGTATTCCAACAAAATCATATTTTTTAGATAATTCATCTTCTGACTTTGGTGCAGCAAACATTGAAGTTTGAATTGAAAATTTTTGTTCAATATCTTTCACTAAACTTTTAAATTCTAATTTTTGAAAAAAAGGCAACGCTTTTTGCCAGTTTTGCAAATTAAATTTTGTATCTTGAATACTTAAATCAATTGCATAATCATGTAACAAAAACAGTTTATAACTCAAATATGCTTCATTTTTTGAAGCTTTTAAAAGTTCTCGCGTTCGCTCTTTTTTAACTTTGTCCAAATTTTGATACAAATCATCCAAATCATGAAATTGTTTGACCAGCTCTGTTGCACCTTTATCGCCAATTCCTTTAACTCCAGGAATATTGTCCGACGCGTCACCAACAATTGAAAAATAAAATGGAATTTTTGCTACTTCAAATTCATATCGTTTATAAGCATCTTGATCATCCATCACCACATTTTTGAATGGATCAAAAATTAAAATTTCTTTGGACAATGCCTGGCGCATGTCTTTGTCAGACGTTACAAAAATTGACTGATATCCAGATTTATTAAATTTTAAAGCTGCAGAATATAATAAATCATCTGCTTCTTTGCCAGTTTTGCTCAATTGGGCAATGCCAACCAAATCTGAAAATTGTTGAATTAAATCTTTTTGCTCAAAAATATCACTAGGCGCTTCTTGACGTGTTGCTTTGTACACAGAATAAATTTCATGACGATCAGTTTTGCCTTTGCTGTCCCACACAATCACCATGTGTTCAATATTAAAATCATCAATCAATTTTTTAATCATACGACAAAAACCATAGACCGCATGAATGGTCTGACCTTTGCTCGTGTGCAATGGACGAAGACCGTAGTATGCTCGATACAAAAATGATGAACCGTCAACAAGAAAAACTGATTTTTTTGAAATTCGATGTGTCATGAATTATTCCTGATTTTATTGCCTGCAAAACTAGCATAGTTTATCAAAATCTTTTGGCAAGCTTGCAAAACAGAAGTCATTTTTGCTATTTTGTAGTATTACAAAAGGGGGAATTGTATGAAAAATATCAACCTTATTTTTTGTTTTTTGATCATGACCACCACGGCAAAATGCTCGATCACCAGAGAACGAAATTGGACCTGGAGCATTGTTTGCAATCCTGAAACACTGACACTTCAAGTCCATGCCTCTGCAGTCCATACATCATTTGACATGCAAAAAGGAACTCTTTTTGATCACACCCATGATCATGGCAACCTGCTTATTCTTATTGTTTATGGCATTGCACAAAACATTCATGAACACAAAATTTCTCAAAAAAGAACGGCTTTTTTAATTCCAACGTCACAAGATCGTTATCATGCATTAGTTTACGATCCGACAACCCCCGACTCTATCAATTATTTTGACATTCAAGAATCAAACCAATATTTAAAATTTGACTCAGAAACTTTTCAAGAATTAAAAAAATTGACTCAAAGCCATAAAAACTTACAAAAATAATTGATTTTCATCTTTTTTAATCATTTTTTCATTCACAAGCTGTTCAGCAATTTTTGAAACATCATGTTGATTGTTCGGAAACTCTTCTGCCACAAGTTCAAGGAGTTCATCGACTGAAACTGTTTGCAATTTTGCCAAAATCCGAATCACTGCACCACGAATTTGACGTCGTGAACCAATAAATTTTGATTGTCGTGCATAATGTTTACTGTTTTTATTGTTTATCTTTAATTCTCTTTTTAAAAATACACCATAGTCCATCAAAGCATAGTACCATTCACGTGGATTTTTATAGTCAAGTGACTCTTGAATGAATAGCAAAAGTTGCTGATCTGAAATATTTTCTTGTCCTAAAAAAAATTCATGTAAAAACACTGTTCGGATATTGGTTTCAATAAAAACAACGGGCAGATTAAATGCAAATGCACAAATTGACCCTGCAGTGTTTGGACCAATGCCCGGCAACATTTGCAAAATTTTTAAATCTTTTGGCAACTGCCCTTCAAATTCATGCATAATTTTTTGCGCAGATGCATAAAGCGCCAACCCTCGACGATTGTATCCAAGTCCTTGCCAGGCTAACAAAATTTGATACTGACTTGCACTGGCTAATGCTTGAAAATCAGGAAATTTTTGTAGCCATGCTTCAAATTTTGGGAGTACACGAGCTGTTTGTGTTTGCTGAAGCATCACTTCAGAAATAAAAACTTTGTACGGTGTAATATTTTCCCGCCATACAAAATTGCGTTTATTTTTGTGATAAAAATTATAAATTTTTTGTTGAAATAATTTCATGAAAAATTTGCAACTGCGCTTGATTTTTTTAAAACCATTGAAAATATTTCATAATAGTGATCAGACTTAATTATTGTTGCTAATGTTTTTCTTAACTCTGAAATTTCTATACAATTTCCAGAAAGTACTCGCAAAGTTGTTTGTACCTGATTAACTTCCGATGATTTTATGCCATTTACTTTCATGAGATAATCATTTATCATTGGCTGCAAATCCTGCCAATCAGGTAAACAAATAACACTTACTTCTTGCGACATGTTTTGAATTTCATTAACAATCTGAAATGTAGTTTTTTGTCCTCGCATACCAAAATTTAATGGGCGCGCTTGCTGCATCATCACAAGTGTCATAGTTAATTTATTAGCATCAAATATTTTTCCTGCCAAAAATTGAATTTGTTCCCAAGAGTATTTATTTGGTTTCAAAATCAGGTTAAGCAAAGAACCATCTGGAGTTTGAAAATATGGCAATTCTGGACAAGCTTCAAAATATGCATCATAAAAAAAGACATTTCTTGAATTTGTTGATTGAGTTTCAAAAGCATCTCCTATGGTCAAAAATCTTTGAGGCATAGACGCAAACGTTTTTATAAAAAAAACAGTTAAAATTAAAAATATTATTTTTTTCATACATGATCTTTTTATTAATTTTTTTTAAACATCTTCAATTACAAACGGTCGAATAATTGAACGCTCTTTAAAAGGAAATGTTAAGCCACCAACTATCTGATATTCGTCACGACCTTTTCCCAAAATTGCCACAATGCTGCCAGGTTTGGTTAATTCATAACCGAGTTCAATTGCTTTAACACGATTCAATTCTTTGTAAAATTCAAATGAAACATCTTTTGAAAAACCAACTTCAACATCTTTTGCAATTTCAATTGGATTTTCATCCCGAGGATTATCTGATGTTAAAATGACAATATCACAATATTTTTGTGCAATAGCACCCATAATTGGACGTTTTTGCTTATCACGATTTCCAGCAGATCCAAAAACCACAATCAAATGTGAAGTCATTGATCGAAGCGTTGACAAAACAGCCTCAAATGAAGATGGATTATGAGCATAATCAATAAAGCAACGTGCACCATTTTTTAAATGGTATTGTTCCATACGCCCCGGCACATAAGGCAAGTTTTTTAAACTCCATGTTGCATCATCCAAATTAATGTTTAAAGCATGAAGCATGCCAAGAACCCCAAGCAAATTGTATACGTTAAACATACCAAGCAACGGTAAAAATATTTCATACAACTGTTCATTAATTTTGACATGCACAAAATTACCATCAGCTTTTTGATGCACACAGCCATGAATCGTTGCAGATTTATCTTGCAGTGAAAATGATGAACAATCTGAAAATTCTTTGATCAGCCCTGCAACATTTGCATCATCAATATTAAAAAACATGTTTTTTGGATCTTTAATTTTTGGAATTAAAAGTTTTTTTGCTGCAAAATATTCTGACAAATCTTTATAAAACTCCAAATGTTCATGAGAAAAATTAGTAAAGACACCAGCCTCAAACTCAATTCCTTCAATTCGTTGCAAGGTTAATGCTTGAGCCGACACTTCCATAACCACATATTCAATACCACGACACACGCATTCATGCAAAAACATTTGAATTTGATCTGGCAAAGGAGTTGTTAAATTTACATTCACCAAATCTGCACCAATTCTTTTTTCAACGGTGCTGATCAATGCAACTTTTTTACCCATAGAAAGCAACATGTGATATGCCATGTATGATGTTGAAGTTTTGCCTTTAGTGCCCGTAACTGCAACAATTTTTAATTTTTGTGCAGGATAATTTAAAGCTTGCGCTGATAATTCAGACAATGCTTTGCGACAATCATCAACATACACAAGCTCTGCATGATGATTTAAAATCATCAATTTAAGCTCTGGTGACACAACCGTGTCACCCTGCACAACTATTTTTTTGGCACCCTTTTGCAAAGCCAAAGGAACAAAATCTAATCCATTCAACTTAGTGCCCGAAATGGCTACAAAAGTTGTTCCCTGTCCCACAAAATCTGTATGAGCGGTTACTGGATAAATTGAAGCAAGATTAATTCCGTTATGCATGTTTTTTATGGTATGAATTTAAACCAGATTTAATAATCTTAACAAACCAAAACAATGCACAAACATTAATCAAGAATAAAAATGCTGCTGCAATTCCGCATGCTCCAAAAAGTTTTTTCACATTCATCACAGTTCCCCCAAATGCACAGACTGTGTAAAAAATTGGAAATGCAAAACTTAAATTTTTTGGAAGCAATGAATCCCAACATGATTTTGCAATAAATGCAAAGGCAACCACAGCACTTGTTGCAAAAATGACAACAAGTGAACTGACAATCCAACCAGCCATTGAACCAAATACTGTTTCATATGAAGAAATCAACAACATAATACTAGTTTCGCCATTGTTCCACATGCCACTTGAAATAACTGACAATGCAACCAAGAAACATACAACGTGTGTATTGATAAACACTGAAAGCATCGACATAATTCCATTTTTTACTGGATCTTGTCCTTTGCCAGTACCAAATGCAATTGCTGCAGTTCCAAGTCCCGATTCTCCAGCATTTGCACCAACTAAAAAGCCCCATTTAATAACTTGTTGCATTGCAAATGCAAAAGTTCCACCAAGCAATGCTTGCGGATGCATTGCTGAGCCAACAATAAGATACAATGCTGCAGGAATTGTTTGCCAATGATAGATCAAAACACAAAGTGCAGAAATTAAAAATCCAAAAACTTTTACGGGAACTAATTTGTCTAAAAATTTCACAATGCGACCTGCACCGCCAAACACAACATAACCAACTAATGCAAAAATAATTCCTGCGGTAATGTTGACATCAATGTTCCATGAACGAGCAAGTGCGCCACCCACAGCATTACATTGAATCATGTTGCCGCCCACAATCATGAAAATAAAACCAAAAATTGAAAATAATAATGAAAGTAATGCACCACCTGGCAATAAACTTAAATAGTACATTGGACCAGATTTTTGCGGTGTTGATTTATCACTAAAATATGTTGCAAGAAATACTTCAGAGAAACGAAGTGAAATTGCAAAAGTTGACATCACGAGTAACCAAAAAATTGCACCAGGACCACCAGCTGCAATCGCAACAGGAATTCCTGATAAACTTCCATTACCAATGTTACCACCAAGTGTATTCATAAAAGCTTGAAACGGAGAAAGCTGCCCTGAAGCAGCAGAAGCAGAACTTGATTGAGGTTTAAAAACCAAACGAATTGATTCTAAAAAATATCGAAATTGAACAAACCCAAGTTGCAACGTCATGAACACGCAAGTACCAAAGAAAAATATTAAAAAAGGCATGCTCCAAATGTAAGCATCAACTTGATCTAAAAATTGTGAAATATCCATAAATTTTCCTTTTTATTTCACATAATATTATTTGCCATCTTAACTTAAAAAAGTTATAAAATACTGTAACATAAATTTAAAAAAATGAACAAGAAAGCTAATTTTCTATGAAAGTTATTGCACTTGACCTTGGTGATGTTTGGGTTGGAACTGCAATGAGTGATTCTTTAAAAATGATTGCCAAACCATACAAAACAATTAAGCTTCCAGAACTTTTTGAATTTTTAACAAAAACTGTTACAACAGAAAAAATTGATACCATCGTAGTTGGATATCCAAAAACGATGAAAGGAACTGAAAGTGCTCAAACAAAAAAAGTGCTTGAACAAAAAGAACAAATTGAACAAACATTTCCTAATATAAAAATTATTTTATGGGATGAACGACTTTCAAGCAAAACAGCACGATCAATTCAAGGAAAAAAAGCACGCACACAAGCAACCAATGAACATTCAATTGCTGCTGCAGTAATTTTGCAAACTTACTTACAATTTTTAAGCTAAGTTTTTACAAAAATTGGATCTCTTGATGAACAGATTTTTTAATCACTGGGTCCCCGCCTTTCACTGATGCTCAAACTACCACAAACAAATAGCGCGCTTGTCCTCAGAAGTTTTAACGAAGGAGGAAGGACTGCGAGATCTAATTTTTTACAAAAATTGGATCTCTTGACTTTCGGTAAACATTCATCATAACATAAGAAACGTCGACCTCATTTTAAGCGGAGACGTTTTATGCAGTGTAGAAAGTGTTCAGGGCTCATGATTCAGCAACTGTTCTTTGATCATTTTCTCAATTTTGAAGGATGGAAGTGCCTTAATTGCGGTAAAGTCACTTTAAAAAAAGAGAAAGTTTTGGAGTATGATTACTTTGGAATATACTTACAACAACAAAAACCAAGAAAAAAATAAACTTTCATGAACTATTACCTGATTCTTCAATATCCTTACGAAATTGTGCAAGTCGCACTCTGTCAAAATGGAAACATAATTCAAGAAATTACACAGCATAAGCACCATGCAATTCGCACCACAATTCCCAATATTCAAGCCTTGCTTGATCAACATAATTTAAAATTATCAGATATCGCATGCATTGGTATTAATGTTGGTCCTGGACCGTACAACACCCTTCGAGCACTGTTGACTATGGCAAATGGCATTCACTTTGCAATCAAAACTCCACTTATCGCAATGTCTGCACTCGAGCTTTTACAGTCAGAAACAGAAGCACAAAACAGCTTAGTAATACTTCATGCATTTTTAGGCCATGTATTTTATCGCATGAAACTTGATGAAAAAATAATTGAAGGGAGCTCTGAAATTACAGATCTTATCAAAATTATGAATGAACAAGAATTATCTTCACCGCTACTTTGCACAGGCAATGGCGCAGCACTACACCAACAAATTTTGCTTGATGCATGCAACCAAAATATAATTTTTGCTGAAAAAATTATCGCTTTCAACTCACTGCAAAGATTAGCGCAAGCAACACATGAAAAATTAGAACAAAAAGATTTTGCAAAAGATTATGTTCAGCCAATTTATTTTGACAACTTAACAAAAAAATAAGAGTCCGTTTTTCAACGAACTCTTAAATTTAAAATCAATTAAATTATCGATTAACTGTTGGCGGTGTTGCAGGAGCTGATGTTATTCTTGCTGGAATTGATGCTGTAGGTGTTGTTGGAGTCGCTGGAGCTGGTACTGGCACAACTGAAGATAAAAGAGCTGTCATCGCTGCTGAAAGAAGTGGATTTGTTGAACCTGTAACTAACTTGGTTGCTGCACTCAATGTAAATTTTACAACCTGTTCTTTACAAGCTTCTTCTACATTGCGTCGAGCTGTCGGTAAATGTACAGCGTGGCGACCAACAACTATCGTTTGATGTTGAAACCCTGATGGATTGCAAGTTCCATCTTGTTCAGCTACCGCTACTTGCTCTGATGTAAAATTTCCCGCTGATTCGGCTAAATCATATTCTTTAAAAATTCCTGATGAAACAGGATTATCAGGAAGCCCTTTTGAAGAATGTTCTGAAGAATAAATCGATCCTGACAACAAAAGAATCATTAAAAATGATAAATTTTTCATAAAATATACCCCTAAAATTTAACTTATTTCATGTTATCAAATAATAGCAAAAGCCTGATTTTTCGCAATAAAATAGGCATTTTTTGAATAATCCATTTAAAAATCAATATTCAAATTCATGATATGTGTTAAACTAACCACATGCATTAAAATGAGGATCAAATCGTTAAATTTATGAAATTTAAAACATTCAAACAGAACAAATTAGTTCGTGACAAAATTGTACAAATCATGCAAGAGCATGGTTCCAAGCTGTATCACATCAAACTTGAAGACAAAGAATTTATCAAACAACTTAAAATTAAACTTTTAGAAGAAGCGAGCGAAGTAGCGCACGCATCAAGCAAAAACGAACTGCTTGAAGAAATGGCTGATCTTTTAGAAGTGTTTCAAACATTAACCCAAGCTTGTGAAATTTCACCAAAAGAAATTACAGCTTTTCAAAAGAAAAAACGAGAAGAAAAAGGCGGATTTAAAAATCGAACTTTTTTAACTTTTGCAGAACATCCTCAAGATAGCCCTCAAGAACGATACTGCTTAGCAGATCCAACAAAATATCCAGAAGTGAAACAATAACTGTTATTTCGCTTCATCAGGTAAAAAATCAGCTATAGGCAAATGTTGCCGTACTTCTTTCAATTTTTCAACATCATCTACTGGAATTTTACTCAAAGTTTCATGTCCTTTACACAATTTACCTTCATGAAGTGCACGATCAATAAAAGGCTCATAATCTTCTTTTACATAGTAACCACAAGATGAACGAAAATAACCAGAAGGAAGATTTGGATCAGGATTATAATCTGTAACTGTATGATGCTTAGCTAATTCTTTTAAACATTCTGGACAATCAAAATATTCTGCTGCTGCAGCTTCAGCACCAGCTTCTAATTTTAAGTGAATCCCTGTAGGACTTTGAGTCCCTAATGCTACAGAATCTCGCCGATCTTTCAAACTTGAAAAAGCATAAGATCCAGAATACCTATTATATTGGCGATGATGCTCGAGCTCATGAGCTAAAGCTTTAATAAGAAAAGGCTTAGACCAAGTTTTATAATCGTTATTAATATAAATAATATGAAAAAAGGGATCATATTGCGCGTCATTAATATTTTTACTGTCTATTCTAATACCATCGTCTGTTCTAATACGCAAAGCAACATCTTCATCAATTTTCATATCTTTTTTAATTTTTAAAAATACAGCATACAGTTCAGGATCAGCATCTTTTACATCAATTGTATTTTTTAAATATTTTTCTCGTTTTTTTTGTTTTTCTTCTTTTTGTTGTTGCTCTAAACGTTCTTTTTCTTTTCGCTGTAGCTCTAAGCGCTCTTTTTCTTTTTGTTCTTCTTCTAATCGTTTTTCTTCTTTTTCTTGTTGCTCTAATTTTTGTTGCTCCAAACGTTTTTTTTCTTTTTGTTGTTCTGTATACAAATACAACGTATCAGCAGCGAGACCAACATCAACAAGTCCAAGTCCCGCTGCAATAGCATTTATATTTTTTTGATTATTATACCATTTATACTTTTGCTTTTTTTGTTTTTGATTTTCTTGTTTTACAAATTCATTTAACGCTTGGTTTGATTGATCAATCGGTATTTCAATTTTAGAAGCAGCAGTTGACTGTATCGGTAAATTGGCATGTTTTTTTAACATGGTCGGCTTTTTTGGCAACCAAGAAGAAAGATTTCCAGATCTACTTGCTTGCATGTTTACTGACAAGCTCATAACAATGCAAAAAACATCTTTTTCAAAAATTGAAATTTCATATCTTTTCCCTAATTTTAATCCCTTTTTAACAATCAAAAGATATCAAACCCTACTGCTAAAAAACAAGGTTTTTCGAAAAAAGCTGGGACAGAACATATTTTGATTTTTTAAAATTTAATGTTTTAATCTAAAAAGTCCTGCACCAAGCGCCACAGCTTGAATGGCTGTCAAAATAGTTGGCGTAAGAGCGCATGAAACAAATTCAGATTTTTGCACCAACGATAATTCTTGATCAGTCAGTCCACCTTCAGGGCCAACAAGCAAAGAAATATTAAAAGAATTTTGTAGTTGAACTGGATCACGGCTCGCAGGCCGGGATGACCCAGGCTTCGTTAAAACTTCGCCGGGCAAGCAGGAAAATAAATTGAACTTTAATTTCATTTTTTCTCGCACATCAAAAAATGATACCCCTGCAGGATCAAACACAATGCTGAAAGATTTTACCGCAACAGAAATAACTTCTGATAATTTTTTTGGTAGCAAAAGCTGCGACATGCTGTAATTTTTTGATTGTTCTGCAGCAGCGATCACAATATTTTGCAAACGAACAAACTCTTTGTCAGAAAGCAAATTTTGACGAGATTTTTGCGTGATCACTAACTGAATTTTGTTAATCCCCAACTCACACAAAGAATATACAGCCTGTTCAAGTGCTTCTTTTTTTAAAAGTGGCAGCAAAAAAATGATTTGTGGTGTTAACGGTTGATGTTGTGCAATTGTTTGCACTTGAACCGTAATCGATTTTTTAGAAATTTCCTTGATTTGAACTTGCGCAAAAAATTGCGCATCAAAAAAAATAATTTGATCACCCTGAGCAAAACGCAAAACCTTGGTCAGGCGATGCAACAAATCAGCATCATGCACTGCAGCAGATTGATCAACTGACCATGCATGTAATTTTAAATTTGGTGCAAAAATTGCAAATAAATGAGTTTGATTGTATTGCATCATGTTAAACTTTTAATGTGAAAACCAAGAACCAACATTACTCACAGCTCGTTTCACTTTGCCATACTGCAAAAGCATATAAATTTCTGCATACAATTTACATTGTTCTAAAAATGAAATTGAACGAGTTTGTTCTGATAATGATGCTTCAAATGAATCTGTATCAACATTATCAAGCAAAGCAGTTAATGGATCTGAATCTTCAAACTCATGGAATGAATGATGATTTTGTTCAAATTGTGTACTTTGAACCACTGATAACGTTAAGACATCAAATGGATTTTCTTCCAAAAAAGAATTTTTCACAATTAAAATACGCAAAATTTGAATACTGCTATCGAGTTGAAAATGTAAAATAACGACATCTTGTTGTAAAATTTGCTGCGAGTTTGTCAAATCAATCACATTTGAAAATTTTTCAGCTTCTTGAAGCGTCGTTATTTCAAGTTCTTGTTGCACAATTGTGCGATATTTTGATTGACTGTCAATGTGACATTTTCCAATACTTTGTTGACCAAAGCCATCAACCATGTACACCATTAAAGAAGAATTTTGTTCAAGCAATGCTTGTGGAACCTGAATGGTCAGTGTACTTGCAACAAGTTGAGTTCCATACGAATAGAGCACATAAAATATCAAAGTTATGAACTTTTTCACGTTTTAATCCTTTCAATATCTTGTTCATGATTAGGGAGCACCCAATCAAAAACGAGTATACCACAAATACAAAAACACGTTGTGATCGATCTTTATTTCAAATTTGTTAAAACAAAACCCCTACGAATCGTCTATGGTTTATTCCATGACATCCAAACACCAATCTCATCGGTGTCTATAATCTTAAATCCAAATTTTTTGTACATTGCCTGTGCTTTAAAGTTATTATTTCGCGTAAACAAAAGAACTTTTAATGCGCCTTTGTCCACGCACGCCTGAACTCCATAATTTACTAATTTTTTTGCAATGCCTTGTTTTCGATAATCTTGATCAACAATGACATACAATATTCGCCAAACATGCTGTGAGATTTTAAAATATGCTAAAAATCCAACCAATTTATCATCTAAAAATGCAGATTTTAAAATTAAATTGTCTCGTTTTTCATGTTGCGAATTGGTTCTATGCTCAACCATAAATTTTACTGAATAATCTGGATTACCTGCAATCATCCAATAAAAATTATCACCCTTGTGAAACAAGGCATCAATAGCATCACCATCACGTTCAAAAACCGTATCAACAATTTTTAATGGATCTTGAGATTGATTTTTTGATTGCCAAACAACATACATTGCAGCAATTGCAAATACAAAACCAACAAAAATAATAATTTTTTTAATGCTTTGTTGCATCAAGTCCCCCGCACTTTGCATATTCAATCCTTTCTAATATTAACCCTTTTGCTGGAGCATTTGGAAGAGTATGACATGGATTTACTTGCTTGAATACAGAAACAAGATGATGCAAAGACAAGTGTTGTCTCGATGCAATCTCTAAACAAGCACCAACAATTCTTCGCACCATGTACCTTAAAAAACTTTTTCCTTTAATCTCAATTTTATATGCATTCCACTCAGAAACGTATGATACATCGACACTATCAATAGTTTTGACGGTATCTTGCAAATCATCTCCTGAACAAAATGAACGAAAATCATGAGTGCCCACAAAAAGTTGTAAAGCTTCACGCAAAATTTCTAAATCTACAGGACGATGAATATACCAACCATAACGTTGCACAAATGGCATTGGTCGCTCTAAAAAAAAATGATAAATATATGTTTTTTGAATAACGCCATCATGCGGATGAATTAATGAATTCAATCGCTGGATACTTTGAATTACAATATCTGATGGCAATGCTTTTGACCAAGCACGACGCAAAATTTTACAATCAACCTCAATAGGAGATTGCACAATTGCCACTTGACCATATGCATGCACTCCCGCATCAGTGCGAGAAGCGCCTAAAATTGAAACTTTTTGAAAAAAAACAGCCGCGAAAGCGTCTGCTAATGTTTGAGAAATTGTTGTTGCATTTGGTTGAAACTGCCAACCATGGTAGTTCGTTCCATCATATGCAACAACAATTTTATAATACGTCATCAACGCACGCTAGAGTTTAGTACTCAGTTGCACAGAATGGCAACATTGCCATAATACGCGCTTTTTTAATTTCACGGCACAGCAAACGTTGATATTTGCTTGAATTTCCTGAAATACGTGAAGGTAAAATTTTACCACGCTCAGTTAAAAACTTCATCAACAAATCGATGTTTTTGTAATCTAAATCAGCTGCCATCGCAGGATTATTGGTAAAACGACATTGTTTTTTTGATCCAGCAGCTTTTTTACGAAATTTCTTTTTGAGTAAACGAGCGCTGATTTTTAATTTAATTTTTTTTGTCATAATTTTTCTTTTTAAGATTTAAATTTTATAAAGATTTAAGATTCCAGTTCAAGCATGAAACAGAATTATTTCTTACTCTGCTTTTTCTGATTCTGATTCATCAAAATCTGCTACCACATCAATTTCTGCTGATCGGCTATGCTTAAAATCTGTAGATTTACGAGCAGGTCCTTTTTTGATCAATCCTTCCATCTCATTTCTTTTCAAAAAAGAATCGATGTCTTGTGGATTGTCTTCCAATGAAGCTGGACGCTTATATTCAACAGGAGCATCTGCGCTTAAACGAGCAACGATATGCTTTGGAATCAATGTATTAAATTTAAATACAAAAATTTCTTTGATTGAGTCTAATAACGCTTGTTTATTTTCAGCATCAACTTCAAAGCGTGTTAAAAAATAAACACCGTAATCATTATGATTAACCGGATACGCTAAACGATACTTTCCCCAGCGATCAAATGATAGCAAGGTGCCTTTGTGTGCGCGAATAACTTTGGTAAAATGAGCCTTGATTGCTTCTGACTCATCTTTGGTGATTTCTGGAACTGTTAAAAACAGTACTTCATAACGAAACATACAGATGTACCCTATGTGGATTAATATATCAGTTATAATTTCAACTAATATAATAGGTTATAATAAATAAAACACTTTTTTAGTGTAACAAAATCATTAAAAACGTCTAGTTTTCAAAAAATCAGATCAAATTTTGAATTCTTTGAACAACGCGTCCAATATTTCTAAAGTAATCTTTTCCTCGAATTAAAACAACAGGAGAATCTTTTTGATTGAGCGGTGAAAGCAAGATAAAATCATCGGCATACGTTACCTTCATGATCGCTTTTTTGGTAACATCATTGCCATACTCGACAGCTCCGATTTCTCCAGTTCTGGTCCAAATTTCAGGCGAAATGATGAGTATATCGTTTTTGTAAAACACCGGCGCCATATGATTTGAATCTACGACCAACGCAAACATTGAACTATCAACAGCATTCAATGTTGGGATAAACACATCTTTGTACCCTGTTGTTGTTTGCATTAATTGATTGGTAAAAGGTGATGGATTTGATGGAATATCGCCCACCACAGGAACAATCCCAAGATGCAAAGCAATATCCGCTTTTTCTGGCAAACTTACATTATTATCAATATTGTCAGTACGTTTACGACGCTGCATAAAAAGGTCAATTGGATTAACCTCAAAAGCATTTGCCAATTTTCTCAGGGAATCTTCATTCCAACGGCGAGTACCGTTTTTAATATGGGTCAAATAACTTTCAGACATGCCTGTTTTTTCGGCAAGTACTTTGGTGGTCCAACCTTTTTCTCTGAGAAGTTCTTTCACGCGAAGCTCAGTTGAAAGAGACATAGCTACTCCTTAATTTTTAAATTTTTAATGGTATGGTAGTATGATGATATTTCAACAGAGATAATATCCAAAACTGGCTTTCTGTCAATCAACCGATCTTAAACAAAAGCCATAAACTAAAAGTAACTTTTAAAAAATATGACCACTCAAAATTTATATCAACTTGAACATGAACACTGGTCAAAAAAAAAATCTATCTGCGGAGTTGACGAAGTTGGACGAGGTTGCCTTGCAGGACCTGTCGTTACAGCAGCAGCAATTTTACATTCAGAAATTTTTCATCCATTGCTCATTGATTCAAAAAAGCTTTCACAAAAAAATTTAGTTTTTATGTATCATTGGCTCCAAGATCATTGTCGATACAGCATTGCGATTGCAAGCAACAATATGATCGATCAATACAACATTTACAAAACAACTCAGATGATGATGAAACAAGCTCTGCTCAACCTTTTAATTCAACACAATCAAAGCCCTGCGCTCATTGTGATTGATGCAATGCCGCTCACACTTCAAACAACCCCTTTTGCGCAAATTCCTATCATTTCACCCACGCAAGCTGAATCAAAATCAGCTTCGGTTGCTGCAGCTTCTATCCTTGCAAAAGTAACACGAGATAACATTATGGCACGCATGTCACAAACATTTCCAAACTATGGATTTGAACAGCATAAAGGATATGCAACAGCACTGCATCAACAAAATTTAAAAAATTTCCAACCAAGCATTGTCCATCGACAAACATTTTTAAAAAAAATTTTAGAAGAAACAAAACATGAACAAAAATCAATTTTTTGCTGAAATAATCCAAGGCAATTTGTCCGAATGGACTGGTCAATGTTGGAAATGGAATCAAATGCCCCAATTTGGATCACTCGTCGTTACGACTCACGAAAATTTACAAATCTTTGGAATTGTTCATACAATTACCACCGGATCCATGGACCCAATTCGCACGATCACGGCATATCAAAAAACAGAAGAAGAACTTTTGCGCGACCAACCTCAAATTTTTGAATTTTTACAAACAATTTTTACGTGCATTACCGTTGGTTATCAAGAAAAAAATCGTATGTTCTATCATTTACCAGAAAAACCACCAAAAATTCATGCCTTTGTAGGCAATCCAACAGAACAACAATATCAACAATTTTTTTTAAGTGACCAATTTTTGCATCTGTTGTTTAACGCAGCAAATCAAACAACAAATCTTGATGAACTACTTTTAGCACTTTTAAAACAATTGCATGCAAAAAAAATCTTGGACAAAACAAAATTTTATGACTTTATTGAAACTTTTTCAATGCTTTATAAACATGATTATCAAAAACTTAAAATCTTTTTAAAACGAACACATCATGCATTTGAGCAAAGTTAGTCTTTTTTATCTTTACTTCGTTCAGAAGGTTTGAGTAACCATGCAGTTAACACTGATCCTGCAAAAGCACCCTGCCAAAATCTTTTTTTACCAAACTCTTTAACCCATTTTTCTGAACACTGACTGTTATTTCCATACCAATGAAACAATCCATAGTTGTTTTGCTGCAAATTATTTTGTTGATTGTATATCGAAGCTGAACTTGCAGTTGAAGCCCGAGCAGAAGCTGAAGATCGAGCTCTGGTTGGTCCATAAGACCTCCAAGAGCCAAAAGTCGCCGACTTTATCACCGTTTGCGCCGATTCAATCGAACAAGAAATAGGAATTTTTATACGATTTTTTAAATTTGCCGAAATAGCCCTCAAATTTGCGCTATTTTGATTTACAAGCCCTCTTGCTCTCATTGCGCAAGCAACCAAGCCCATGCTTGAACCTTGATCAAATTTGATCACTTTTTGGGCAGCTTGAAAGTCCGGAATAACAGGATTTGAAGAAGCCCTAAATTTTGACCAAACTGCACGAGCTGCCATCTTGACTGGTTTGCTTCGAGCACAAACTGCAAAACCTATCAATGCAAAAAACTCTGTAACAAATGGCTGCGTTTCAATTGAAAAAAACAATATCCATGAAAACATAATTTTTTTAAACATATGCCTAAATCCCCTGTCAAAATCTTAATACCCTATAAAAAGAGAGTAACAAAAAATGAAATAAATGCTAAGCAACGCTATTTTTTGTAAAAAATAAAAAACTATGGAATACTTAAAATATCATTAAAATGTTTGATTTTAAGGGTCCTTATGTTTAACTTCATCAAAGAAAAATTACAGAAAATTTACACGGGCATCACTGCACAACTTCAGTCAATTTTTAATGCACCAAGCATTGATCAAACAACTATCAATCAGGTTCAAGAACTTTTACTCAAAGCTGATACAGGGGTTGTAACCACCAAAAAAATTATTGCACATCTTACACAAGCATATGCTCAAGGCAGCATCACCCAAGGACAAGATTTACAATTTTTTTTACAACAAGAACTTTGCAAACTTTTAGTCACTTCAAAAGAATCAAACATCAACCAAGCCCAAGTTTTCTTAATGGTCGGCATTAACGGAAGTGGGAAAACAACGTTTACCGCAAAACTGGCACATTTTTTTGCACAACAAAATAAACAATGTTTTATTGCCGCAGCTGATACTTTTCGCGCAGCAGCACAAGAACAGCTTACATCATGGAATAGCAAAGCTGGTGCAACCTTGATCACCGGCAAACCAAATCAAGATGCAGCATCAGTTGTTTTTGATGCATGTGATCAATTTAAAAAACAAAACGCAGATATTTTAATCATCGACACTGCAGGCCGACTGCAAACCAAAGAAAATTTGATGCATGAACTTGAAAAAATTAAACGCATCATCATGAAACAACTCCCAAACCACAAAATTTGTACACTGTTGACCGTCGACAGCATGCTTGGCCAAAATTCACGAGAGCAAGCGCGCGTGTTTCATGAAGTTTGCACGATTGATGGTATAGTGCTTACCAAAATGGATGGAACCGGAAAAGGTGGCATTATTTTTTCAATTGTTGATGAATTGCAGATTCCCATTGCATTTTTATCATGGGGTGAAAAAATTGAAGACATGACTTCCTTTAAAGTTGAACAATTTGTTCAACATTTGTTAGGGATTAGCGACTTAAAAGAAACCAATGATTAAAAAATATTTAAATCTCATTCAAAATCAAACTAATCTGTCATCACAAGAATCCTGGTGGCTTTTAGAGCACATCACCCAAAAATCACAAGCAGAACTTTTACTAACAACGAATCTGAATTCATCAGAAATAATAAATCTTGAACATGCAATTGATCAACTGAAAAATCAAAGCAAACCTTTAGCCTACATCATTGGATTTGTTCCTTTTTTAAATTTGAAAATTCAGGTAGAACCACCGATTTTAATTCCAAGGCCAGAAACTGAGCAATGGGTTGCAAAAATTATTGCCGATTTTGCATCATACCAAGATGAAATTAAAAATATTTGCGATCTGGGAACAGGATCAGGATGCATTGCCCTTGCCCTTGCAAAAAACTTTCCAAACGCTCATGTCACAGCTATTGATATCAACGCACAAGCTTTAAAACTGGCACAAAAAAATGCAGAACTTAACAACATTAAAAACATTTCATTTATTCATTCTGACCTGTTTGAACAAATTTCAAACAATCAAAAATTTGATTTGATTGTTTCAAACCCACCCTACATTGATCCAAAACATCTGCCAACCATGATGAAACAGGTTATCAAATGGGAAGATCATGGAGCACTTTTTGCACCAAATCATGGACTGCACATCATCACGCAAATTTTGCAAAAATCTACACAATTTTTACAAAAAAATAGCGCCCTTCCGGCGCAATTGATTTTAGAAATTGATCATGATCAACATGCACAAGTGATCAATTTGGCACAACATTTTGGTTGGCGTGCGCAAGCGATTCAAGATAGTTTTGGTAAATTAAGAACGATTTGGTGCCAATAAAAAAGCGCCAACCTTTCGATTGACGCTATCAATATTTTATTTAAAAATTAACTTATGCTCTCGCAGCTATTCTGCTACGACGATGATAAGCTTTATGAGGTTTAAAAGCTACTGGTTGCTGTTCAACAATATTTTGATCAACTGATTCAGGTTGTGGCACAATATTTGCAGCTTGTGCATAAGTAGGTTCAGCATGTGCTAAACCACGAACTGCACCAAAAACTGACAACAACGTCATCACTTTTGAAACTTTACTCAAAATTCCATCAGTTACATCATCAGCATAACATAGACCATTCCAAAGTTTGCCATACCATGTGGTAGCATCATTTGGTAAAATTCCTGCTAATCTTAAAAGACGAGGACTTGTAAATACAGGCTTAAGATATTGATCTAATTGACTATTCAAAGTTCCTACTTGTTGCGTTAAAGTACCATTTAAAGTACCTACCTGCTGCACAAGCTCTGATGAAGAACCGTACATTTTTCCAACTTCATAACCCATACTTGCAAGCGTTACTGGAACTGCTGAAGCTTGTAAAAACTTCCAAGCTGTAGCACCAAATCCAGCAGCCATAGACGCTGCACCTTGAGCAGAAGAACTCATCAATCCAATGATAGTTAAGGCTGTAAGAAATAATTTTTTCATAAAATCCTCCTGATCTTCATTTCACTCTTTTTATCCATATTTTAGCTTATCTAAAGGGTATCAAATGAGCTCTGCATCGTCAAAAGGGGTGGGGTCTTTTAAAAAAAAATCAAAAAGAAGATTTCATTTTTTTTAAAAAAATAGTATGAATAATGCCAATTGATCGAAACTTTCAAAAAAGGGATCTTATGATAAATCAAAAAACACAATGTATCATCCTGAGCACGCTTTTAATATCCACCTTTTCATGCATTCAAAGCTCAACAACGCAAAAAAATCCCGCTTTTTTTAACGGAATGACATTAAAATCTAACTCTAAAGATCCAAAAAACCCAACTCAACCCGATACAGCCCAACAAACAAAAATTGATGAAGAGATTCAAAGACGAAAAGATAATGCTTCAACTCATGACACAGCCTCTACTGTAGAACCAGCTCAACTAGCAACCTCAAGCAGTCATCACCCTACACAACCTACCAATAAACAAAAAGAAGACGGTCAAAAAATTGCAGACTATTTAGCAGAAAGAAGCAGACAAGCAAATGATTTTGATCATATACCTGAAATAACCGCAAAACCATCCGCTAGATTAGGCGATGTTTTTATTCCCACAGTTTTACCAGAACAAACATCAACAGTTCGACCATCTAAGCAAGGATGGACAGAAGGTACTTCAGGCTATATTTTACGATTAATTGAAAATGGACAATTTCCTCTAGCTCTTTTAGCTGATACAACAATCTTTGAAAGTTTAGGCCAAGCTCTTAAAGATTCTGCTCTTGCTTTTGCAGCAAAACAAAAAGAACAACAATCCCAAAATCACAGCACCTTAGAACAACAACGTCCTGATTTTCAATCAACAACAAATGCTGTTCACTTAATCGCTCTAGCTGGTTCACAATGCTGTAAAACAGGATCAATTGTGCCTGTTCGCATAGAAGAAATTTTAGCTCTTTTAGAAACTGAACAACGAAAAATGGAACAGGAAACAGATGTAGCTCTTTTTGAATTAACACACCGCGAACAAAGATTAAAAAAATTACGACAAAACGTTCTTCAATTACATGCAACAGCTAGTACATTGCGTCCAATATCACCTCAAAGAAAAGTAACCATTGGACAACCAAAATAACTAAAAAGTGAAATAAAATCTCATGAAAAAATATATTTTATTTCTCACATTTTGTGCATGGACATTTGATACTTTTGCAAAACCTAAAAAAAATCAACCTGCTCCTGCACGAGTAGCACAACCCTCTCAACAACCCACAGAAACATGGGAAGATGTTGCAAAAGCAAATAATCCTGCTCCTGCAAACTCAAATCCTGCATGTCCTCCAAATTCTTTAGAAACATCTCCTAAGCATATTTCACTGCCTGAGCCACAAAGCGATGAGGATGACAATTGCTTAGGCTCACGACAATCAGCTCATTCATCACCGCTTGAACGACCAAAAAGTCCTGATTCTCCAACAATTTTTGAAGCTCAACAAATAGAAATAGCTCCTGAAACACCACGCTTATCTGCTGAAGAAATTCAACGAGTTCAAGATATTCAAGAAACCGCAAAAACATTATTTAAAAGATTCAAACAATCTTTAGATGAAGGATGGGTTACTTTTACCGAACATGACACTCCAGCACAAGCAAAACCAGTATCAACAAAATCTTGGGTTGAAAAATTTGCAGGACTACCAAAAGCTTGGTGGCAAGAACACATAACTGACAAAAATCGTGTTGAACATTTCATGCGCTATGCAGGAATTGTTCGAACTTATGTTATTTTATGCCAAAAACAACAAGCTGGCGAATTAGAATTATTTATCAAAGATTTAAATGAATCAAACGATGGTGAAGGAAATCGATGGCTGGATGAAGCTTTAGTTCATGCAATCAAAGATGGACGAGAAAATACAACAAGAAAATTATTAAATTTTTCAATTCCTTATCTTGAAGGCATAACGCCTTTAACTCGAAGCTCTGTTCGAGATTTTTTAATTAAACGTGCAGAACAAAAACGAAAAGCTTTAGAAACAGAACATGAAGAATTTGCACATGATATGCATGATCTTGCGCGAACTATTCAAGCAACCACAAATACTGACCCTCAAATTCCTATGATTCCTATTGAAACATTAGAAGATATCTCTCGAGCAACTGCTTTAGCTTTAACCAAAGGTGCAACAGGTGGTTACCTGCCACGAATTGTTGAAAAAAAATAAGAGTGATAAATAAGGCTGCATTTTGCAGCCTTATTTATTTTAAAACCTCTTAATTCTGGTATGCTAAGCAATGACTTTTTTATAAATTTTGAAAAATAGAAATCCTCTTTTTTCCTCATCCCCGCGAAGGCAGCCTTACTTCACGAAGAAAAGTTTCGCAAGGCTCATAATTTAGCCATACGAAGCAAGTAAAACGCGTAGTATGGGGATCCATGTCTTTTAGCTGAAATAGATTCCCGCCTTCGCGGGAATGAGGGGAGGGGCGAAACATTATTCCGTCATGACCCCACAAAAAATAAAAATCCTAGATCCTTCGGAAGCTATAAAAATAGCTGCCGGAGAAGTTATTGAACGACCTGCACACATCATCAAAGAGTTAATTGAAAACAGCATTGATGCTGGTGCAAAAAATATTTCACTGCATCTGCAAAGTGCTGGCAAAGATTTGATCAAAATTACTGATGATGGTTTTGGTATGTCACCTGATGATGCAAAATTATGTTTTGCACATCATGCCACGAGCAAAATTTCAACCGTTCATGATCTCACTTCAATTGCTACCTATGGTTTTCGCGGAGAAGCTTTAAGCAGTATTGCAAGTGTAAGCCATGTGGTACTTATCACCAAAACTCACGATGAAAAAGTTGCAACACAAATTAAATTGCAACATGGAAAAATTCAAGAAATTTCTCAAGCTGGACATCCAACAGGCACAACTTTGATTATTTCACATCTGTTTGATAATGTTCCCGCACGAAAAAAATTTTTAAAAACAGATGATACTGAATGGAATTTCATTGTCAGCATCATTCAAGCATTTTGCCTTCGATATCCACAAATTCATTTTAAAATTTTTCACAACGATATCATGACATACAATTGCAGCGCAACTGACAAAATTACCACACGTTGTGCACAACTTTGGACCAATAATTTACATGCTCATTTACTTGAACTAGAGCCAACATTCACAGAAAATATAAAAATTTCTGGTGCGATTTCAAATCAAACGTACCATCGATTTAATCGTGGCCAAATTTTTATTTTTGTAAACAATCGTTGGGTGAAAAATTCAGAACTTTCAAAAGCTGTGCTGAAAGGTTATGATGGCGTACTTCCAGCACAAAAATTTCCTGCAGCATTTATTTTTATAGAAATTAATGCTGATCAAGTTGATATCAACATTCATCCAAAAAAAGAAGAAGTTAAATTTTTGCATCCTGGCATGGTACAAAAAGCAATTGAAACTACGGTGAAAAATTGCTTAGAGTCGCAAATTAAAAAAGTTTTAGAACATAAAAAAGATATGGATCCTCGCCTGCGCGAGAATGAGGGAATGACACAACAAATTTCAACGCCAACTCCTTTAAAACTTTTCAGTGAAACATGGAAGAACGAAGAGACCATGAATCCTGCTCTTTCCAAAACCAAAATTTCAATCGATTTTAAACCTATTCCTGCTATTCCAATTCATATTGATGAATTTAACACTCCATCTACAAATGCCATTCCTGACTTTGAGCGTGAATCAAAATCCGTAAGTAATTTTTCGAATATTGCTTCACCAGCAAGCAACATCCCTTTTGATCAAGAACCGTACAACATCATTGGCCAATTTCACAAAACTTACATCATGATTGAAAAATCAGCAGAACTGATCATGATTGATCAACATGCAGCACATGAGCGAATTTTGTATGAACGCTTTCAAAAAAATGTTAGCGAAAGCTCAACCATACAACTTTTATTTCCTCACATAGTTAAACTAACCAATGAAGAAATTTTAATACTTGAACAGCATCAAGCAGTTTTACATCAACATGGGATCATTTTTGATCGTTTCTCAGATCATGAACTGATCATTCAAAAAACACCTGTTGAAACTTCAGGACATGCAGCACAAGAAATTTTACAAACTATTTTAATCTGGATTTCAGAAAATAATTTTGCAACAGATGATGAAATAACGACAGAACTTCATGAAAAAATTTTAGCAGAAAAAGCATGTAAAGCAGCATGCAAAGCTGGTGATACACTGCATGAAGAGCAAATGCAAAATTTGATTAAAGAGCTCATGATTACACAGCGAAATTTTTGCTGTCCACACGGCCGACCGACCATGTGGACATTGCAATTAAAAGAAATTGAAAAACATTTCAAACGTGATTACACTGGAACGAAAACAAAATGGTAGTTCAAATAAATATGACCAATGATGTAAATTTAATTATCAATCAACTTTCAAATGCTTTAAAAAGTCTTGAAGAAGCAACAGCGCAACCGATTAGTAACAGTAGAGTTGAAATTGACGGAACAATTCAACGATTTGAATTTTGCATTGAGCTTTTTTGGAAATTTTTGAAAAAAAAATTACAAAATGAATACGGCATTGAAGTTAACGGACCGAAAAAAGTTATGCAACAAGCCTATGCAAGCAACCTGATTAATCATGAAGAAATTTGGATTGAAATGCTTGATGATCGAAACATGACTTCGCATACTTATGACAAAGCTTTAGCAGACAAAATTTATAAAAACATAAAAAAATATATTCCTTTTTTAAAACAAGCTTTTCATGAATGTAATAACATCAAATAAAAAATCCCCACATCAAAATGATGTAGGGATAAAACTTTTGTATTAAAATTTTAAATTATTTACCACTCATTTGACGATATACATTTGCTTCAACCTGATTGTGAAGCGGAATGAAGAAAAATGCTGTCAAAATTAATACATTACCCAAAGAACCAAAAATAATTGAGATTAAAGAAAAACCACAAAGCTGCAAAACTGAATCTTGTGTTAATGCCCAACTTGCTTGTAAAGCTTTAACAATTCCTAAATTTTTATCAATCACAAAATATTTTGCAAAACGTAAACGTTGATACACATAAATTCCAGGAAATACAAACAACATAAATCCTGCAAGTGTTGCAACTCCAACAATAAAACTTACCACAAAAACACGAGGAACTAAGTAATAATAATCAAACAAATAACGAAGCGTTACTGGTTTGTTTGCATTCAATTCAAGGGCAATTTTTGTCCAACCAACCGTGATCATGTCAATAACCAACTTAACTACTAACATCGTGGGAATCATGACTGAAAAAAGATACGCTGATTCATAACTGTTCACGTCAACAGACACCATTTCACGGCCAATTGTTTGTTGAGCAATATCAGGAGCAAGATATGGTTGTAATGATTCTTGAACTGTTGTACCACCATAATGCAAAGCACCTGTTGCTGTGTGTACAACATGATTGAACATATTTAAAAGTGGTGTTACATGATAACGAAGTGCATAAAAATCAATCACCCCTAAAAATGCAAGCGCTGCAGCACATGTCAACATTCCAATCAAAATTGCAACAACAAAAAACATAAAATAATTTAACACCGTACGAGCACCTTGCCCATAAGCTGTTTCTAAAGAAAATTTTTTGGTAAACATAAAGCTCCTTTTTTGATTACCAGACGATTAAAATTTCGAAAACAATGTACAACTAAAAAGTTTTTACTGTCAATTTTGCAAAGATTCTAATTTTTCAACTTTTAATATTAATGCAGTCAATGCTGATTTTAATATTTCAAGCTCACATTCCAAATATTTTGATTTCTGTTGCACAACCTGAACATACTTGATCAACAATGGAACAAACTGATGATATTGAATTGTTTCTATTTCTCCATCTTTATTGTACACAACCAAGCTTGGAAATATATTCAAAACCTCTTCAGCAATTGCTCCATATTGCATTTTGTGCGTTGTATCAGTGATGTAACTAAATGTAACAATATTGAGCATTGCCATTTTTTCTGCAGTTTCTTGATCAACAGGCACAATATTTTCTTTATATTTTTTTGATGATGATATCGTACCAAGTTGTCCTGTTGAAGAAATTAAAACAGGGATTGCATCCACAGAATCAGTCGTAACGCCACGAATCCCTCGAATATATGCTTTCGCAGTAGATCCATTTCCAATAACTGTAAGGCCAGAGCTGGTTATAGCATCAGAGCCCAAAAAGGTTACTCCAGATCCAATCATAATATTATTAGCACCTGTGGTCATGGCAGAACCTGCCGTAGCACCCAAATATACATTATTACCACCAGTTGCTAAAGTTCCTGCTTGATATCCAACAGCTGTAGAACTTGCACCACTCGTAGCAGCTAAAGCACTCGATCCAACTGCAGTATTATTCGCTGATGTCAATGTAGCTCCAGCATTTGCTCCAAGTGCAGTATTATTCCCTGTTGTAGAAACTGCACCTAATGAGTTATAGCCTACAGCAGTGTTTGGCGTTCCTGTTGTATTTGCATTCATTGCACGACTTCCAACTGCTGTATTTTGCGTTCCAGTATTAACCAAAAGAGCTTGATATCCAACAGCTGTACTTTCTGCACCACTTGCAGCAGCTAACGCACTAACACCAACTGCAGTATTATTTCCTGTAACCACTGCTGCTGCTGCACTTGCACCAATTGCAGTATTATTACTTCCTGTAGAATTTGCGGCTAATGCATTATATCCAACTGCAGTATTTGGAGTTCCTGAAGTGTTTGCAACTAATGCTTGAGATCCCATAGCAGTATTTTGAGCTCCAGTATTAATAAGAAGCGCTTGATATCCTACTGCTGTACTATCTGCACCACTTGCACCATTCAATGCACTTGCTCCAACTGCTGTATTATTTCCTGTGGTAACAGAAGCTGCAGCACTTGTTCCAACCACGGTATTGTTACTGCTTGTCGAATTATTGCCTAATGCATTATATCCAACTGCAGTATTTGAAGCTCCTGAAGTATTAGCATTCAATGTCAGAGCTCCAACTGCAGTATTTGAACCTCCAGTATTAAGCGTAAGAGCAGTATATCCTACAGCAGTACAGTTGTTACTACTTGCAGCAGCTAATGCTGAAGATCCCACTGCTGTATTACCTGGCGAGGTAACTGCAGATCCAGCATTATATCCTACCGCAGTACAGTTAGATGCTGTTGTTATAGCATTTAAAGCACCACTTCCAATAGCTGTATTAAAATCTCCAGTTGTTAAAGAATTAAGTGTATTGTAACCAAATGCAGAATTATCTAAAGCTGTTGATGTAATTGCTGCAGGAGCAACAGTTGAAATAATCATCGTACGGCTTGGAGAATTCGCTAATGTGGAAGTTGTTCCAGCATATGCAAAATTAGTTCCTGCAACATATCCAGGAAAAACATTTTGCCATGTTGGATTTGCTGCAGATCCAGCTGAAACTAAGCCTTGTCCTGCTGTAGCTGAAGGAGCAAGCAACGTTACCGCATTAATGCCATTTCCAATAACCAAATAATATTGTGTTAAAGCTACTTGACCTGTTCCACCGCCCGTAACTGATGTTGGTGATGCAAATACTTGCAAACTTGTTAATGATGCAAAAAAAATTCTTTTCAAAAATTTCATAACATTGTTTAATTTCATAAGCTTCACTCTATGTTGTTGTCAATACTACATAATTGACCATCACTTTAATCGTACTTGTTCCACCGCCAGTAAATGCAGATCCAGGATTTGAAACTTGAACTGCTACAGCTTCAACACTTGATGATGAAACACTGACTTGACCACCACAAATTCCACCCATCACTCTGTTTGCACCAACGGTGACAAAAGCATTTGATCCAAGACCTGTAATAATTGGATCTGAAGTTAATCCTGCAAAAATTAAATCTATGGTTCCACCTGCAGAAAATGCGGTAGTAACGTGTGTTAATCGTAGCGCAGCATTAATAACATAAATCATTTTTCCTGCAGCAGGTGCTGCAATAATTTGAATTGGAGTTGTATTTAAAGCATTAACTTGTGCTGCAGAAAGTGTCACGGTTGCTGTTTGAATAATATTATCTGCCCATGTTGGTAAAGCTCCTGAACCATTTGAAGTTAAAACTTGGTTTGCAGTTCCTTGACTCGTAACTGCTCCAAGTTTGCTTGCACTATCTATGAGCATCACCGTACCTGAAGTTGCTGGAGTTACTCCATAAACTCCTCGCAAATAAGCAACAGCTGTTGAACCATTTCCAATAATTGTTGTTGCTGTATCCGTCACTGCAGTAATTGGCGCCACACCTGAACCAATGAAAATATTGTTACTTCCTGTCGTTGCCGTTGAACCAGCATTATTTCCAATATAAACGTTATCAGATCCTGTTGTAACAGTTCCTGCTTGATAGCCAAGTGCAGTATTATTTCCTGTCGTCGTTGCTGAAGCTAAAGCACTTTTACCTAAGGCGGTATTTTGAGTTCCTGAAGTTATTGCAACTCCAGCTTGAGATCCTACGGCTGTATTATTTGCTCCTGTCCAAGTTGCAGAACCTAATGCATTATAACCTACTGCTGTACTATCAGCTCCTCCAGTAGCAGTTGCGCCACCCATTGCAGATGATCCTAATGCTGTACAGGTACCCACCGTTAATGCCAATGCAGCGTTTGCTCCAACTGCTGTGTTATTGTTTCCTGATACGTTTGCACCTAATGCTTTATATCCCATAGCAGTATTTGGAGTTCCTGATGTGTTTGCAGCTAAAGCTTGAGATCCTAAGGCAGTATTTTGTGCACCAGTATTTACTAACAATGCTTGATAGCCAACTGCTGTAGAGTCTGCTCCACTTGCTGCTGCTAATGAACTCACTCCAACTGCGGTATTATTTCCTGTAAGCACAGCTGCTGCAGCATTTGCTCCAACTGCTGTATTATTATTTCCTGTTATATTTGCACCCAATGCATTATATCCAACTGCAGTATTTGGAGTTCCTGTTGTATTTGCATCTAATGCCGTAGAGCCTATTGATGTATTTTGTGCTCCAGTATTAACTAACAATGCATTGTATCCAACTGCAGTACTGTCAGCTCCACTTGCTGCTGCTAATGAACTCACTCCAACTGCGGTATTATTTCCTGTAAGCACAGCTGCTGCAGCATTTGCTCCAACTGCTGTATTATTATTTCCTGTTATATTTGCACCCAATGCATTATATCCAACTGCAGTATTTGGAGTTCCTGTTGTATTTGCATCTAATGCCGTAGAACCTATTGAAGTATTTTGTGCTCCCGTATTTACCAATAATGCATTGTATCCAACTGCAGTACTGTTACTCGTTGTCGTTACTGCAGCTAAAGCACTTTTTCCCACAGCTGTATTTTGAGTTCCTGATGTTATTGCTACTCCAGAACCAGAACCAACTGCAGTATTGTTTGCTCCTGTCCAAGTTGCAGAACCTAATGCATTATAACCCACCGCTGTGCTATCAGCTCCTCCAGTAGCTGTTGCTCCACCCATTGCGGATGATCCTAATGCTGTACAGGTACTTCCTGTTAATGCTAATGCCGCATTTGCTCCAACTGCCGTGTTATTGTTTCCTGTTGAATTTGCAAACAATGCTTTAAATCCAACTGCGGTGTTTGGTGTTCCTGAAGTTATTGCTACTCCAGCTTGAGAACCAACTGCGGTATTTTGCGCTCCCGTATTAACTAACAATGCTTGATAGCCAACTGCTGTAGAGTCTGCTCCACTTGCTGCTGCTAATGAACTCACTCCAACTGCGGTATTATTTCCTGTAAGCACAGCTGCTGCAGCATTTGCTCCAACTGCTGTATTATTATTTCCTGTTATATTTGCACCCAATGCATTATATCCAACTGCAGTATTTGGAGTTCCTGTTGTATTTGCATCCAAGGCTCCTGAACCAACTGCCGTATTTTGAGCTCCAGTATTAACTAACAATGCATTGTATCCAACTGCAGTACTATCAGCTCCACTTGCTGCTGCTAATGAACTCACTCCAACTGCGGTATTATTTCCTGTAAGCACAGCTGCTGCAGCATTTGCTCCAACTGCTGTATTATTATTTCCTGTTATATTTGCACCCAATGCATTATATCCAACTGCAGTATTTGGAGTTCCTGTTGTATTTGCATCCAAGGCTCCTGAACCAACTGCCGTATTTTGAGCTCCCGTATTAACCAATAATGAATTGTATCCAACTGCAGTACTGTCACTCGTTGTCGTCACTGCAGCTAAAGAACTTTTTCCTACAGCTGTATTTTGAGTTCCTGAAGTTATTGCAGCTCCTGCTTGAGAACCAATCGCAGTGTTACTTGCTCCTGTCCATGTTGCAGAACCTAATGCATTGTAACCAACCGCTGTACTATCATCACCACCGGTAGCACCGCCACCACCACCCATAGCAAAAGATCCAACACCCGTACATTTTGCAGCATTATTACCCATTAAAGCTACATATCCCACAGCTGTACAATTATCTCCACTTGATGCACTTGCTGCATTATAACCAATACCAACCATATTGGCAGCAGTATTCAATTGTAATGCTCGAGAACCAACTGCAACATTCCCAACTGATTCACTCGAAGTTAAAGATATATGCCCAATCGCAACATTATCAGTTCCATTCGTATTAGAAAATAAAGCATTAAATCCAATAGCTACATTGTTTCCACCCCCAGCAGTTTGATACAAAGCCAATGGTCCAATACCTATATTATTACTTCCTGTTGAAGTTCTTAATACTTCTTCGCCTATAGCAATATTATTACTGACAGAAGTTCCTGAAAAACCTAACGCATTAGTTCCAATTGCAATATTTGAACTTCCTGATGTTTTTGCAGACAACGCTTGATATCCAACTGCAACGTTATTATTACCGCCTATCATTGAATTTAATGCATTCGTCCCTATAGCAACATTTTGAGCTCCTGAAGTTATTGCCGCTCCAGCTTGAGAACCAACTGCTGTATTATTTGACCCTGAACTCATCAATGCCAATGCTCCAGAACCTAAAGCTGTTGATGCTGTTCCACTCAACGTAAAATTACCAGCTCCCGAACCTAAAAAACTATTATCTGTGCCAAATGAATGCATAAAACGAGTTGCATTGACATTGACTACACCATCAGCACCTGCAGCAGAAGTAGATGGTAAATTTATATTTCCTGAAGATATTGTTAAATCACCTGTGGTCAATGTTAAACTTGGTGATCCTGTTGCAACTGCAGATAAATCACCTAACGTTAATGTATTATTAACTGCTGTCGTAATCGTATTTCCAGATCCTGAAGTGTTAATTCCATGTGCACCAAAAAGATTAATATTTCCTGATGATGGAGGTATTGCTCCACCAGTATCTCCCGTTAAAGTTGTCACAGCTCCAATAGCAGAAGCACTTTGAAAACTTGGAAGAGCCGCAGCACCATTTGACACTAAAACATAACCAGAATTTGAAAAACCTGTTGATGCAACTTGAAGCGCACCAGTTGCAGTTGTTCCTGCACATATTGGAGCATAGGCAGTTGTCATCGTTGTTACTCCAGTTCCACCACCCGACACGATAGCTGTTGAATATGCAGGATCAACACCAGATCCTTGCGAAACTAAAGGAATCCCTGATGGCGATACTGAAGCAACAGCAACAATAGGTGTATTTACGCCACGACCAATCAAAACTCCATGATTATCTGCAAATTTTCCCCATTCATCAATCGTATCTAAAGCTGCTTGCACATTCGTATCTGCTGCAGATAAAATTCCATCAAATCCTGATGCATCTACCTGAACAAGAGCTGCAATATCAGTTCCACCAGAAGATGTTGCTGATCGTAATGTTTCTTTTTGAATTTGAACTGACACAATTGAGTTTGAATTTCTTTGATAAATAATATAGCCCAATTGCGCTAACTCCAATGCTGCAAGTTCAGCTGTTGGCTTTGCCGTAGTCCCTGCATTAAATGCTGAAGTTGCAGCAGATTGCGAGGCATATGTCGTAACATCTAAAACTGCAAAATATTGCGGAGCAGAACTATTTAAATTATCTTTTCCTGCATACAATGTGTAGACCCCAAATCGTCCTGCAGGAATAGCTGTAACAGTTCCACCATTATTATATTGACCACTAAAAGTATCTGAAACTATAGAGGTTGCCCATTTTCCGCCAGCATTTGTAAACATTTGACGCCACGTAACAGCAACTCCACCACTATCAGGAATTGTCGTAAGCAATCCTGAATCATTTAAAGTGTCTGATACGTTAATTTGTATTTTTTGTGTACCATTCAAAACAATATTGGCACCATTATTATCATTTTGAATTACAGATCCAACGTTATCATTTAAATATTCATACGTTGCAACAGGCATACGAAAAGAATTATTTTCTTTTACCGTAATTTGATTATTTGTAGGCGATGTTGAATCACGCAAAACTTCAAACAAAAAGATATTGTTTTCACGAAGTGTATGGGAATCAGTTGTCGTTTTTTGAAGTACACCATTACTATCAATGTAGATATAGTACGTGTTTCCAGCTGTAAGCCCCGTAACAGTTTGCGGAGCTGACCATCCAACAGCAACACCATTAAGGTAACCAATAGGTGTTGTATTAATGTAACCTGTTCCTTTTTGCAGGACCGTAAAACTTCCTAATGTTGATGCATCAAAATAAGGACCGCCACCAAGCCATTGTTCAAAACCTGTCTGAATTTGCAAAGAGTCATTCACATCGATATCAGTAGCTCCAACACCTTGTGTAATATTTATAGTTTCAAGTGGACTATCAAGAACTGGAGATGTTGCAGCTGTGTGCAAACTTGCAGTGTTGTTGTAGGTATGAGTTCCATAATAACTTGTTGAACCGGTAGGAGATCCCGATCCAAATATGCAAGGCACAAAAAACACTATTGCATTGCATAAAAATATGCTCTTTATTTTATTTCTATTTAACATAACTACTCTCAACTTTTTTAATAAAATAAACTTAAATCTATTTTTTAATTTCAATTTTATACTTTAGGACTTAATGTACAATCAAAACAAAAAATGTGTCAAATTAAAAAAAATACCAGACTTATTGCAAAATAAATCTGGTACAAAATTGAAAATTTTTACTTATTATTTTGCAAAATCTAAAACAATATGTGCAATTTTTTTGTCACCAACATGACGCTTGACCAATTCCATCATTTTTGGGACATATCCAAATATTGATCGATATTGACCATGTCCAATTGGTTTTGAATTTACCAATAATTGAACTTGAACTACGTTATCTGTTGGCAAAAAAGTTCGCTGCGACCAAAAACAAGCATTCTCTGGACAATCTTTATGCAACTTTTGAATATCTATTTTTTGAACCCAGTCAGCAGTTGAATAAAAAGAGTATGCACAAGTAACATACGAATTATTAATAAAATTACGCGTTTCTTCTTGAATTGGGGTTCCCAGCAAAATAACTTCTATTTCAACTTTTTCTGTTGAAAATGGTAACCATTGCAAAGCATTCAGCACAACATTTCCACCATGCGAGCTTCCAATAAATCGCACACAAATTTTGCTGTATCCTTGATTTAAATAGGATTCAATTTGAGTACGAACTGAATGGTACAATTTTTGACCTTCTTGATATCTATTGATCGGTCGTAAATTGCTTGAATTCCAACCAAAGGTATAATAATGATCTTTGCAATAGCCATGATGATCAAATTGATCACTCAAAGTTGCAGCTTTATGAAAATGATAATGCGCTGGTAAATTTTTGACTAAAGAAAGCCCTGGTTCTGCATAAATCCAAGATCGAAATGGTGATTTTTTATGTGCTAACAACTTTAATGCTGGATAACTTCCATGAACAAATACGGTCATACAAACTTCTGAACTCGCAAATAACGTATGAATACTCAAACATATGACGAAGGCTATAAATTTGAAAATTTTCATTAAATTTTCCTATAATTTGCATGTAACCCTTACTCAAATTATAGCACTTGATAGCCAAAAATTCAAACTACTGATTATAGCTTAACCCACTGCCCTTGAGCATCTTTTTCATATTCTTTTTTAACTGCGCCCCAGGCAACTTTAAAGGCCTGTTCTTCATTGCCATACTGAATTAAAGCATTGTTAAATGCTTTACGGAATATAGTTTGTGCATGTTCTGGTAAATGATTTTTAATACTATCAGGCAAATCAGAATTATCATGATATGGCATAAAATACTCCTTACAAGAAATTGAAATTATAAATCTCTGGATCCCAGATCAGAGTCTGGGATGACGAAGGAAAAACGTTTTTAAACATTCAATCAAATAATCTACTTCTTCAAGCGTATTGTACACTGACATGCTCACTCGAACTGAAGAAATCCCTTGCGCATGTTTATCATGATATGGTTGTACACAATGAAATCCTGCGCGCACGGCAATACCCTGAAGATCCAAAAATTCTGCTACATCATAAGCATGACATCGATTTGTCGTAAAAGTTACTAAATTATTGTACGATCCTGGCTCAGGAATTGGACTTAAAAGTTTAATTCCTGGTATTTTTTCAAGCTCTTGACCCAAATGCCGAACTAACATAGTTTCATGTTCTTGCGCTTGCTCAAAATCAATGTTTTTTTGTACAAAATCAATAGCTGCTGCAAGACCTATTACTTGCGCAATTGCCTGTGTTCCAGGCTCTAAACAATGTGGAAATTTTTTAAACTGAACTTGCTGAATCGTAACTTCCATGACAGCCCCACCACCAAAATTGGTAAGCATACATTCATTAAAAAGATCTTGCTTAATAAACAAAACTCCAACACCTGTTGGCCCGTACAATTTATGACCAGAAAAAACTAAAAAGTCACAATCAAGCTTACGCACATCAATTTTTTGATGTGCTATCGATTGTGCAGCATCAACTAAAACTTTTGCACCAACGTTATGTGCAATTTTTACAATTGATTCAATATCATTGCTTGTTCCTAAAATATTTGATTGTTGCGTCACTGCTACCAATTTTGTTTTGCAAGTTACCATATTTTTTAATGCAACCAAATCGAGTACACCTTGATCAGTCAACGGAACAATATTAAGCACAGCTTTCTTTTTTTGTACCAATTGCTGCCAAGGAATAAAATTTGCATTATGTTCAACTTCAGAAATTACAATTTCATCACCCTCTTGAATGTGACATGCTGCCCAAATCTGAGCAATTAAATTGATTCCTGCAGTAGCTCCTGATGTAAACACAATCTCTTCTTTTTCTGCTCCAATAAATCGAGCAACTTTTGCTCGAGCAGTTTCAAACATATGTGTTGCTTGCTCTGCAAACAGGTACAAACCTCGACCAACATTTGATTTATATTCTTGATAATATTTTACGATTGCATCACATACTTGCTGCGGCATTTGAGCTGTTGCTGCAGAGTCAAAAAAAATAAATGGCTGATCATGCACCATTGACTTAAGAATTGGAAACATTGCTCGAACTTTTTCAAAATCCATTGATCGATTGTTCCAATAATCGGGCAGTTCAAAATCCTCAAGTGTCACTGCACAACCACACGGCAGCACAGTGCCAGGACGATCACTGCTCCGCTCAAAATCTACAAACATACCGCCAGCAACTCCTGGAATTCTCAAGCAATATTCACCACCATCATCATGACCAACTTGAATGGGTTGATTGCTATACAATTTTGAAAAATAACTAAAAATTAAAAAAAGAAATTTTAAAATTTTCATTACTATTCCTACAAAATCAATAATTAAAAATTGTTTTTATTTTTTGAATAAATGACTGTAACCATGATGACTTAGAAATCGATATGTGCATAATTTCAGAAGCAGTATCACAAAAAAGCTCAAAATCTTCGTGTGAAAATAAAACAAAATGAATTGACTTTAACGATGTTGATGAATTTTGAATATAATCATACACAGTTTTTACAGCTATATGTGCCGCTTGTTCTCGAGGACAAGCATAAATTGAAGAACTAATAAAAGGAAAAGCTATTGATTTAACAGGTAAACTTTGAATCAATTTTAAAGAACTTAAATATGCATTTTTTAATAATTCATTTTGTTGATCAGTATTTATAATAATTCTGCAATCAGGACCAACCGCATGCACAATGTAATTAATACCTGAAGATTTTAAATTAAAACTATCTGTAAGTTTTGCATCTCCAGTATGACAACGAACATTTGATATCGATTTTAAAATTGGATATGCATCACAAGCTTTTTGAAGTTTTTCTTTTCCTGCTGCTTTAAAAATTGCACCACACACTCCCCCACCTGCAGCAAGTTGTTCATTTGCTGCATTAACAATCACATCACACTTACATTGAACAATATCACCTCGTTGTACTACAATTTGAGTTGATTTACCAGAAATAGAAAACCAACATACCGATCCAGAATAAACAAGATGAGTGCAAAAAATAACAAATATAATTAAAAATAATTTTTGATTTTTCATAAAAACTCCTTTTGCCAATTATCAATAACTTAAATATTGAAAAATAGCAAAAAGAGTTAAAATTTATCAACCTACGAATTATTTTTGATTAACCTTTTCAAATACATGTTTTTAGATTATGCCTTTTCTGGATTTTCATAGCGGGTAAGTAAAAGATCAGCCACATCCATAGCTTCTCTCGCAAAAGGCATATATCGAAAAGTAGTATAAATACGTATAGTTAATTTCAAACAATCTAAAACTTTTCTAAGTAAAGCAACTGTATTTACATCAGCAGTCTTATTCTTTTTTAATTTTTCTTCTATTTCTGCTTTTAATCTATTTGCTTTATCCAATTCTCTTTCAATTAATTTTCTAAAATGAAATTCCTGCTGTCGCAAAATATCTCGTTCATTTAAAAATTCTTGTTCAATTTTTGCTCTATCGCTCCAATAGGCTTCATCCAAAATTGCTTCTTCTGCCCCTGCCCCTAGTGATAAAATTGGTATAATAAGAAAAAAAATAAATAACATTATAGAATTCTTCATACGACCCCCTAAGATAAAATATTCCTACACAAATAAAATATTAAATTTACTGCACCAAAACAATAATTTTAATTAAAATCAAAAGAATAATACGAATAACATTGCCATATGCTCAAAATGTAACTAATTTTGTAATCAAAACAAGATACCCTGAAGATGATTTTATAATTCCATATTTACCAATTGCTCAAAAATATGCTCTTGATGCAAAATTTGTTTTTGATTTTGTCCAAAATATAATTAATTTTTAACCGATGATTTCGTTTTGATTATATTTTTTACCGACAGTTTCTAAATCTTTATGCAATTGTTCCATTTCTGGACAAAATTCATACATCAATTTTTTCATTGCTTCAACAAATTCTGTAGATCCCTGATTATCTTGAAATTGTTCAGTTAAAAGCTGTGCTCGATGTTGATACTCTGGTGATTGCATCATAGCGCCACATGCCATTTGTGTATCTTTATGTTTTGCAAAAATTTCACGAAAAGCTTTTTCCGCATCTTTTTGTTTTTGCTCCATATCTTGGACCGGTTCTTTTCCAGCCAAAATTCTGCATTTTTTATCAAAGTCAGCTATTTTTTTAGAATGTTCTGCTAGTTCTGGAATATATTTTTCCATTAAAGATTTGTTCATCTCTGCAAACTTTACAACGTCTGCGCCACAAGCAATTTTTAATGCTGCAGATTCTGCTTGAAATGCTGGGTTACTCGAAACTTTCGTTATCAATTCAAAATAATTACTCAGGATGTCTGAGATTTCTTTTTCAAGAGCTTTTTGGGTTGCAGAATCAAAATCTTTGTAGTACGCAATAGATCCTCGAATACCCACAAGATGCAAAGCATCAGTCGAAGTTACCGTTTCATTGACACGCTGGTCAACAACTTCTTGATGAGGAGTTAAAATGATTGATTTTCCATCGGTGCTGATTTTGACTACCGATCCTTCTGCGATATTTAAAAGCTCGAGAATAGCTTTATCAAGGACTAGAGCATTACTGTTGCCATAGCGAACTAATTTTTTAAGCATTTGAAAGAACCCCTTAGATATTTTTATAAAACAAATTACAACCATCAGCGTATACAATGTACATACAAATGCAAGCTCTTTGTTCAAAAGAATTGTAAAATACCCACGTTTACAAAATTATAATTTTGTGAAATTCTAAAAATTGAACACTATTTTAAAGGAGAAAATCAGTGAAATTTCAAACAAAATTAACGCCATTTTTAAGTTTATTTTTAATTACAACAATCAACGGCAACGATGATTCAACCGTACAAACCAATAGCCCCGATTATAGTTTTGAAGCAACATTTAGCGTACTTTATTTAAAATCTGGTGCAAGTAATACCCACTTTGCAGCAGAAGCATTTCCGCTTCCAGTTCTTTCACCCAACTGGGCAATTCATGATATTTGTAAAAAATATCATTTTGGTTTTGATCTTTTTGCAAAAGTTGAAATCCATAAAATAAATGCAAGCATTTTTGCAAATTGGCAAAATTTTAAAAGTTGTGACACAACAGGATTTGCCACAAATTCTAATAACATGGTTGGCCCATTTTTTGAAATTGGTCCTGATGCCAGTCCTTATTTTAAAGCAAATGGCATTGTAAATTTTAAATTTAATGAAGTGAATGGAAATTATGGTCAAAATATTGCATTTGGTGATCGCTTAAATACCAACTTTTTTGTTGGAGTAAGCTACGCACAACTGTGTGAAACGTTGGATTATACCTACAGTGGAACTCTTGAAAGTCATACGGTAACTCGAAATATCAAAACTCCATCAAAATTTCACGGTGTTGGTCCACAATTTGGAGCAAATTTTGCTTACGACATTGTACGCGGATTTGGCATTTCTGGAAAAATTGCTGGTGCAATTTTGAATGGACAATCTTATAACAAAACAACCTACACCTCTTCTTCCTATCTTTTGGCTGGTCGAGGAGTTTCTGATCCAAATATACAAACAACAACCGTCAATTGTATTTCTTTAATTGTTCCATCATTGTTTGAAAGAATTGGATTATCATATACCTACGAATTTGCAAAACATTACATCATCAATGCAGAAATTGGATACCAAGCACAAATTTATTTTAATGTTTTACAAACTATTGATATGGGCAGTGAAGTTGTTACACCACCTGTTGAATCAAGTTCACTGGGAGTATATGCTCGAACATTTCAACGCAACACTACAAACTTTTCTTTAACCGGTGCATATTTTGCATTTGCTATTGGATTTTAAAAATTTAAATTTTTTTAAAATGCATAACCAAAACTTATACCAAATGCAAGACCTCCAAGTTGCACAACTCCTGAACTATAAACATTCGGCTCAGTAGGACAAATTGTTTTTTGTTCATATGAATATTCACCAAAAATACCCAGCAAAAAAGAATTTTTTATCAAAATATTCAATCCTGTATTTGCAAACAATCCAACACCACAATCGTTAATCGAAGAACTTACATAGGTTGAATCATTATTTTGCTGAAAGAAAAAAAATCGAGGTCCGACTGCAAAAAAATAATAAAATTTTTCACAAAAATTCCATATCGGTTTTATACCAATGTCTACAGGAATAACGGAAAGAGTTGTATTTTCACAGGTATTTAATGCATGACCAGTAACTCTTCGATACCCCAAACTTCCATAAAAATCAAAATAATTTTTAAAAGGAACTGACGCACTTGCTTGCACTTGAAAACCACCTTTGTCATAAATTTCGTTCATCGGATCATTGTAAAAAAAAAAGTAACTTGGTTTTATTTCAAGCCACGTTGTCAAATCAGAAGCATACTGAATTGATGTGCACAGCAACACAGAAAATAAAGTAATTTTTTTATACATGCTCATCCTTTATTTTGATTTAACCGTAACAGTAACTTGCGAACTTGTATGACCACTAGCATCCACAGCTACAAGTCCATATTCAAAAGAAACACCACGAGGTCGATTATGATCTTGATAACTCAATGTTGTAGCATCCAATGTTGCAATTTTTTTTCCATCACGATACAAAAAATAATGTACAACACTTGATGATGAACTTGCATTCCATGTTAATTGATTATAAAGCTCATATTCTAAACCAAAATTATTTTTCCTTTGTTTGCCAGAAAAATTTGTTGGAGCTGCTAATGATGAGGCACCTAAAAAATCAAACTGCACAAACGTAGGACTACCAACGGGAAGATATGAAAGTCGATAATCTGGAATTGTTCCAGTAAATTCAACAGAATCAAAAGTTCCCGTAATACCTGATGATGTTAAAAGAATATATTCTCCCGTTGCAGCACCAGCTTGCAAATCAATTTCTAAAATTCCTGCAAGTGATACAGCGCCAGTCACAGCAACCAATGAAGTACCACCAGAATCAATCGTACTGTGTACAAGACTTCCTAAGGTGCTTCCTGGAATTGCTGAGCTTAACGACAAACTACCAAGCGTTAAAGTTTCTCCTGCATCTGGAGAAATTGCGCCTGAATTTGCAAACACATCACCAGTTAAAGTTCCAGATCCACTCAAAGTTCCTCGCTGTGCACTAAAGCCAACATTTCTGCAAACATTAATTTGTGCTGAATTAATAGTTCCATTCACTTTAAAATTTGCATTATTGATGGTTAGAGTTCCTTGATAATCTGTTGAACCATTATAAATTACCGTTCCATTTCCTTTGACATAAACATTTGTTCCTGCTCCACCAAACGATATATCATCAACAAATCCAACTTGATCGCCGAGCGTTAAAAGATCGTTCGTGTCTTGTGCCATAAAAGTCAAACTTGAATTTTCTCGTAAAAAAATACTGTTTCCCAAAGATGCACCATCAGTTCCATCGGAAGCCGCAGAACCTGCAGCTCCATGAGTTCCAGCTTGAACAGTATTGCTTGAAGTGTTAAAAGTTGTTGAAATACCTGAAAATGCTTGAATGGTAAAATTTAAACCACTATCCACAAAAATTGCTCCACCCAAACCGCTACCACCACCTCCACTACCGCCACCAAATCCTCCTCCTACAGAATTTGCGCCATCTCCACCAGCTCCGCCACCTAAATGCCCGATATCCGTTCCTCCAGAAGCAGTTGTACCATTTGCAGGTCCAGCACCGCCTCCACCCCCTCCACCTGAAGAATTTCCACCAGCTGCAGATGTTGAACCAGATTGATCAACACCGCCGCCACCACCGCCGCCTCCAACACCTCCAGCTCCTCCTTCTACTTTGTAAAGTGTATCAAAAGCTCCGGTTCCAGAACCTCCACCACCTCCGCCGCCATAAAGACCAGAACCTGCTTCTCCATCAACTGAATTGAATGAATCTGTAATAACAACCGCACCTCCTCCACCACCGCCGCCATCCCCTGCACGACCTCCTGAAGATGCAGGAACGCCTCCTGGGGGTATACTTCCTTTTGGTTGTTGTCCATTACTTCCTAAACTTCCACCGCCGCCGCCGCCAGCAGGGGTTCCAGCTCCACCACCGCCACCTCCAGCACGAATTCCTCCAGCATGACCACCACCACCAGAACCTGCAGTAACTGATAGCCCATAACCATTACCATCACTTCCATCATTATCATCTGAGCCACCATTACCTACATTTTCAAGGATGCCTAACGTTGCACGAGACCCTAGACCACCTCCACCGCCGCCACCGCCACCGCCTGCATCACCTGTTGAAAGCGTTACATTTCCACCATCACCACCAAAACCACCGCCACCAGCACCTCCAGTAATTCCAGTTGTTGTCACAGAGCCACCATTGCCACCAAAACCACCGCCGCCACCGCCACCTTCATTACCGGTTGCCATACCCAAACCATTTCCTCCAGTTCCACCAACTGCAGAACAGTTCGTGATTGAAACGTTTGATAACGTAATTGATGGATTGGAACCATATAAAAAAGATGCTGGAGCATACAAAGCTCCACCAGCACCAAGACCTCCGCCACCACCAGCAATTCCACTTCCACCATCACCACCCTTTGCGGTTAAATTTTGAAACGTCATATTTTGAATAGTTACATTTCCCATAGGAATAAAAAATCCAGGATATGAACCACCATTTCCATCAATGATCACCGTTGGTATTGATCCTGAATTTCCAATGGTGATATTAACTGGATTTGATGAATTATTAATGATCGGCAAAATTCCATTGAGCTGAATGGTCATAGGAAATGCAAAGATAATGGCGTAATCATCAGGCGTTGAATTTAAATCCTGATTCATCGTATTTAAGCAATATCGCAAATCTCCGATATCTCCAAAACCACCCGGATTATTATCTGAACTTGCGCTTACCGTAAGCGTGGTTAAAGCACACAAAGAATGTGACATAAAAAGAAGAATGAAAAGCCTCAGCTTGAACATACCCAAACCTTTTTTATTTTTTAAGCATCGTTTTATTATTTTTTAGCATCTTATTGCTTACAAAAAAATATTCAACTTTTAAAATTTGGCAGATCAGAAAAATTATTTTTTGAAAAAACATAATTTGGACGCATGACAAAGGCAATTATTGCATATCGAGTTTTACCAGATTGCATAACAATGTGCGGTGTTGGATACATATCAAACTCTGTTAAAAACGCTCCAGGAATCAACAGTACTGAATTTTGATAATCATTTCGAGAAAAAATTCTTAACGGTACAGAAAAATCATCAACCGTAAAAAATGCTTTGTACGATGACAAAAGTAATGATTGATAATCGGTGCTGTCAAGAAATAATGAAAAAGCTGTCCCATCATAATGAGGCCTGTCGGGAGCATACGTCGGTAAATATTTTACAACTTTAAAAAGAATCGGAATAAAGTTGCATGTATCAAAAATAGATTCAATTTGTAATGCTTCTGCAGCTTGGTAATATAAATCTTCATATGATTTTTGAATTTGAAAACATTGCTCTAAAAATTGAACTACTTCTGGAATTTTTTGAATTTCTGGATAATGGGTCAGCACAAATTCATGAAAATGTGGTGCATAATAAAAGGCAATTTGAGCTCTTGCTTTTTGACCTGATTCATCATACAATCCAAAAAAATCGGTACTGTAAAAATTTCGATCTTTACTACGAATAAAACGCTCTTTGGCAAGGTATAATTTGTGATTCCAATATTTATTTGTTTGTAAAAAATTAACCATAATATCAAAACTTGCATACAAATTATCAAATGTTGTAGCCGTATGATTTTGATCACAAAGTTCAACATAACCAACTTGCTGAAATTGCTTCATCCAAGATGTTTCGCAAAAAGATTGCAATGAAAATAAAAGAAAAAATAAAAATAATTTATTCACACTAAATTCTTGGATTAAAAAGTTTAAAGATGATGAATTTTAACGCAAAAAATATGAAAAATCAAAGACCAAAAATTATTTTTAACCGATATCAATAAATAAAGCTTTAAGGTTATAACCAAACCAAAACATACTTGATTAAAGACTTGCAATCACTACACTATAAGATAGTACAATCTAAAAAAAGGATACGTATGATAAAAACTTGGATTATAGAATATTGGCATGAATTCAACAGTAAAAATTCAGTAGAATATTGGCTTAATCAACTTGACGAACAACAATTAGAATGCGTAACAGAAGAAATTGATCTTCTTAAGTTATATGGAAATAGTTTAAAAATGCCTCACAGCAAGCCACTCAAAAAAGGATTATTTGAATTACGCGAAAGAAAATATGGATTTCGCATATACTATTGCTTCCTTCCTCAACAAACGATATTTTTACTTATCGCTGGAGACAAAGCATCACAAGATAAAGATATAAAAAAAGCGTTTAAACGAATGAATAGTTTAAAATAATAAGGATTAATTATGATACGCAAAAATTTTGATGATTATATTAAAACAAGATTTTCTAAAGAAAAAATAGCTGAAATAGAAAAGCGTGCAAAACGAGAAAAAAAACTACTAGATGCATGGCAAGCTAATATTTCTCAAAGCATCCATGATTATATGGAAAAAAATAATGTCGGATTTAATGATCTTGTAAGAATATTAAATGTTAGTCCAACACAAGTTGCAAAAATTCAAAAAGGGCAAGCCAATCTAACCCTAGCAACTATGGCACATATTTTTTCTACACTTAACCAACAACCTCAATTCGTATTCAAAAAAAAATAATCTCAAATTAACGCCCATAGGATTTTCATGAAAACAATAGGGTCAAATTATTTTACAAACTTTTGCTTTTTAAAAATTTTTTTTAATTGATTGAATTATCTCTTCGAGCGCCTGTAAAAAAAGAGAACGTTTCTTTTTAGAAAAAGAAGTATTATAACTTGGCTCTATTCCTGTCTCGCGCAAATATGCACGCAATTCGCGCATGGCTTTTGCACTACCGATATTAGCATCATTAAAAATTTTTCCTGAGGGACTGATTGCACAAGCACCTTTTTTGATACAACGATCTGCGAGCAAAATATCTACCGTAACCACAATATCTTTGATCCCTATATGCTCAACAATCCAATTATCTACCGCATCAAAATCCGAGCTAACTTGTATTTTTTGTACATTTTCATCAACAGATATATTCAAACGGCTATTGCTCACTAAGTAAACCTGCAAATTATGTCGTTTCGTAATCCGAAAAACATCTTCTTTGACTGGACAAGCATCACCATCAACATAAATAATTAACATTCATAAACTTTCTATATAAAACTTTTTTTATTAAACAAATTCAAAATTATTATTTTTATAAAATTTAACAGCAGCAATATTATCATCATACACAGCAAGTTGTAAAAAAATGTTTTTAGTTAAAGCTAATTTTTCAATTTCTTCCAATAACACAGTAGCAAGTCCACATCCTCTATAATTTTTATCAATAGCTAATTGATGAATATGAATTCGGTTTGATAAAATATTAAAACGTACAAATCCACATACTTTATGTGCTTGCAACGCGTCTCTTAAAACAAAAAATATATCATTGGCACCTATACCAAAAGATCCTACAAATTTTTGAATTATAGGGTCTTTCCAAAAATCAGCTTGTGCAATATCAGGTACCAATTTCACAGATTCATGATTATACATAGATAAAATAAATCTAGAAGATACAGGCATCAATGGCGTGCTCTGCAAATCATACTTTTGCATGATACTCAATGACTCTGCTGATTTAAGTACAAAACTTAGTACAAAACTTAACAATATAAAAATTTTTTTCATATTTTTAATCCCCTAAAAATTCCACCTTACAATAAGAATGTATTTTTTTAATTTAAAGATCAAAAATAGTATACCAGAAGCACTTTTTAGGGCAAAAGCCCATATCCATTTTATACCATCAAAATTCAACATATCCAGCTTGTTGAAACTGCTGAACCCAAGATGCATCACAAAATAACCACAATAAAAATTAAAAATCCCCGTATTTCTACAGGGATTTAAATTTTTTAAAAATATTGTTTTTATTCAGGTAATTCAACACCAAGGTTTTTTAACCTTGCTACAGACATATATGCATTTCTAGGTCTGCAGATAGACGCTATAACAAGACAACCATTTACAAGTTTTAGTTCTCGATAACGTCCATAAAATCGAGCCTCGTACTCTCCATTATCCATAGGACAAAAAGATTCCAATGATACTTCTGCACCTTCTGGCCAATAATTATCACGACCTGATTGTTCCAATGCATAGCTTAACAATCTAATTTTACTATCGTGATTTAAAGTAATATTTCGTTCTTGCATCGAAAAAGTAATGTTTGAGATTAAGCAAAAAGCTGCTATTTTTAAAAAAAAGTTTTTCATAAAAGACCCTAAAGTAAATTGATTATTATTTATTTTTCATTGAGCATAGCCATACAAGAATTATGTTGAAGCATACCAGTAATAGAATTACTTAAAAATTGTAATTGCACTTCTTGTTTTTGCACCCTGGACTTAATTAATTCAAAATCTTTTGAACTCGTTACCCATGGACTTGTTCCATTTTGATCGAAACCATCAATTGTTGCTTTAATATCTTGATAAGTTACATAACTAACAAAAACTATTTCGTTAATTTGAAATTTTGGATCAATATTATCCATATCAAACGTATCTAAAGGACCAATGAGCCTTAACTGATTACCTAATGTAACGTATCCATGCATAATTCGTGCATGCAAATCATTGCATCGACCAATAAGAAATTTAGGCTCTTGATCACTTGAAGATTGAATTATATTTACAAAAAATATAAAGAATGAAAAAAGAATACAAGATGATTGATTTTTAAGCATAATACCCCTCTGGCTTATTTCTCAAATAAAAAAATACAAAATGAATATTTTAAGTATACAAAAAGCTAAAATTTCACGCAAAAAAATGTTTATACAACGCAATTAAGAATCAAAAACTTATAG
>CAYOQO010000005.1:0-59686 GCA_964406135.1 uncultured Pseudomonadota bacterium
ACCTTTGATACGTTAGCTTCATTAATTTCGTACCAGGATAATAAAATTGCAAGACCTGACTAAAGTTCCAATGATCATCTTTAACTAATTTGTAAGCACCCCATTGACATAATCCTTTATGATGACCAAATCCTTTTCCTTCAATCAAATAATGTCGATGAACTCTGGTAATGTTAAAACAATAACTTTTTAGTTCTGGAAATAATGATTTCATCTTTTTTTCCGTAATCACAATTTTTCGAGTACCAACATTAAATTGAACCTTTTTGACCAAGCCAGCTTTATCTTTTTTTAATATCATCATGTCAATTAATTTTGAAATTTTGGGAAAATCTTTTTGTAAGCGACTGATAATTATTTCAGAACTTAAATCTATATGCCAATTAAAAACTTTATAATTTTTGCAAAATGTGCACGGATACCCACGCGCCAAATAAGGCACTCGTTTATGATCAGGATCATCAATATGTGCTGGCACAATGCCTCCGCAGCATGCATCATACATTGTTAATGCTGGTTTTTCATCATAAGATACAAACATATCTTTGGTTTCCTGAACCGCTTGCTTGAATTTTGCAGACTGAGCATGATGACCTTTGTACGTTTGATGTTTAATGCCATTTTCAATATGATATGGCCTATTTAATTTTTGAGCTTGAAGTACCTGCCAAATCAAATAAGTTCTGCAGGCAATCGCCAAAACTTTATTCATTTCAAGTGGCCAACCGGGCCATCCTTCATGCTTGATCACTGATAATAAATAATCATCTATGTCCAAACTATTAATCACATAAAATTGTTTTTTTTCTTGAAATAAAATAAAAGATCCAAGATATTGATTACCTTGAAATTCAATACCTGAAATATCTTGTTTTAAAATTTGCTGCAAAAATTTTGTAGGCAATGCTGGAACAAATTCATAAAGCAGTTTTTGAATAACATCAGATAAAATTGTCACAAATTTTTGATAACGATATTTTGCGTCTTTTGTTAATTTTTTGCGATCATCTTTTGAAAAATTTAAGGCTGCAATTTGCTCCAAAAATAAAAATTTTGCACGATCGGATAAAAATTCTTTTGCATATATTTGTAATGTTTCAAGTGTTACAGAAGGCTGCTGTGAAATACCATCAATAAAATCTTCTAAAAAAAATTGAAAAATTTGGATAACAAAATCATTTAATTGATTAAATTGCACACTTTCTAATTGATCTGAAAGTACAAACGCATCAAACAAATCATGCAAAACATTTGCCTCTTCATGCAAATCAATGCGTTTTGATTCAAGCCAACAAGAAACATACGATTTTAAAGTAACCAATTGCGCTGCAGACAACATTGGAAAAACATAAACCAATTTTTCTTTCAATGGTTTTGCATTCAACAGAATTTGTTCATGCTTACTGTCTAAGGTAATAATTTTACCGCCAAATTGATATCCCAAAGCTAAATTGGGATTTGAAGACAAAATAAATCCATGCTTACTTAACAATTCTAAATTATTTTGCTCAAGTTCACCGATCTGTTTTTTTTGAAGCAAAACTTTAACATCAAATGCTTGAATTTTTAAAATACACAAAAATAAAAATAATATGCTTTGCCTGATACGTGCCATACATCCCTACCTAAAAAATGATTGTTTGCAGGACTACTCAATGTCATGATTCTTCAACAAATCCACAAATTTTTTTGGCATCAATACATTTTTATCAATTCCACGATTTGCCAAAAAATCTGCTCGTTCATTGTGTTCTCGATACACATGACAAAAAGTTACTTTATAATCTTTCATCAATTGCTCTGCAACTACTTTCATTTTTTTGAGCAATGGATCTTTAATTTTATACACACCTGTCATTTGACGTACTAACAATTGTGAATCTGAAAAAATTAATAAACTTTCCTTTTGATCCAAATATTCTTTTGCAAAATATAATCCTAACAAAAGTGCAAAATATTCTGCTTGATTATTTGTGCGATGGCCCACAAAAAAACCTTGTTCGCAAAGTTTCATATCGCCACGGGTTAATGCAAATCCAGCACCAGCTTTTCCAGGATTATTTCGAGATGCTCCATCAATATGCATGCGTCCCATAGTTTGTGACGATGATTCACATTGTTTTGGATTTTCAATATCTGGTTCTTGCTCAAAAAAGGAAAGTTGTTTATTAAAATTCATTGGTACAAAAGCCTTTTTTGCAATTATTCATGATATAAAAATCGATAACAATCTTTACACTGAAGCAACCCTTGATTTTTCAACATTTGAATATCACGTGCTGCCATAAAATAAAAACAGGCACTACAAGAATCTTGATAAACAGGAACGACTGGATTATTGACACGACCACGCATTGTTTCATACGTATTGATCCATTCTTGAGGAACATCAGTCAATTGACTTTGACGATCTTTATGAAATTGATCCGTTTGCTCAATTAAAGATTGAATGGTATTTTTTTCTTGATCAATTTTTGCAACTAATTTTTCTTTTTCCGCTTGATAGGTTTCATACAAACTTTGATACTCTTTTATAGCTGCGCCAACCTTATTGGTCATTTGCATCATTTTTTGTTCTTGCTGATCACGGTTGAATTTCACACGATCAATTTCTTTGTTTGCAGCATCATACTCATGAGCAGTGGTCACGCCTTGCGATGATGCAATTAAATGAGCTTCTTGATCCTGAAGTTCTTTAACTTTCAGCTCTTGCTCATGCAACTGTTGTTCAATTTCATTTTTTTTATGGGCACGAATTTCAAGATCTTTTTCAAGTTGCTGCAACTGAGTTTGCAATTGCGTGATGATGCTGTTTGAAGCTTGCACTTTATGAGTAACATCAGTTAAATTTTGATCGAAAGTGACAAGCGCAATAAAATTTTTCAATTTTTGATCGTTCATTTTTTCCCTTAGCTTTGCGCTTTGAAAAAATATTGGAGTCTTTTTTTGTTTGGTGGGCCTACCAGGGATCGAACCTGGGACCTTTCGGTTATGAGCCGACTGCTCTAACCCCTGAGCTATAGGCCCGCAAACAATTTTTTGTACTAAAATTGAGTACTCTTAATAGAATAATTTATTTTTCAGATATTGTGAAGATTGTTTTAAGCAGGCACCGTTTATAAAATAATTTCAAAAATTATGAACGTTTTTTAGAAATTTCAAGAACTGGTGCTCTTGGTAACAAAACAGAACCTGCAATACAATTTCTTTTATATTGCCACCATTCATCATGTAAGTGATGCTGAATTATCTTAATCTCCTTAACGATATCAAAAAACTCATCTACAGATGCAAAGAATCTAGGATACATTTTTAAAATTTCAACTTTTTTAACATATCTAAGCATCTCATTGTAAACAGGATTAAAAGGTTTATCGTCAGCAAAATATTCTTCAATATAATCCGCTTCAACTCCACCTTTAAGCAATTCATAAAGAACCAAATAATCCACTTCAGCTCCACGTTTAAGCAAATCAATAACCAATTTTGAATCTGCAAGTAAAATAGCTAATGTTAACGGCCTGATAAAAAAAGATTCACATTGCTCATCATAACATTGAATCGATTGATTTACATCGCAAAAATTATCCAAAAACAATCGGGCTTTTTCACGTTTTTGATGTCTGGTCAATGCACCATCAAAAACAAATGATGATGATGATGCAGATAAATATGTGCCTATACATGATAAAATAAATAGATATCGCATATAAATATTCATTTTAAATCCCACTGCACAACAGTATGCAAAATTTTATTTTCATCTTCTTGGCATGATCCAGGAAGTTCTAAAATTATAGGTACTTGCGCAAATAATTTATTATTCATAATTTGTTTGAGCACATGTTCTTTTAAAAATCCTTCTCCAGGAACTCCATGTTTATCAATGTAAGAACCACAAACTTCAGGCGTATCATTTAAATGAAGTAATGCAATGTTATCTTTTCCAACCATGTCATGAATCAACTTTAAAAAATCATCAAGAGCCATCTGATTTTTTAAATCATAGCCATAAACAAACGCATGAGCCGTATCCAGGCAAAATTTTACACGATCTTTATGATCAATATGCTCATACAACAATCCAAAATCTTCAATATCGCCACCAAAATTACGTCCTGCATGTGGAGCATTTTCTAAAATTAACGGTACATTTGAAACTTTTAAAATCAATTCATTCACAGACTCTGCCACATATTTTACTTGATCTTTTTTATCAAGTTTTGCACGCGTTGCACCAATATGAATCACAATACCTTCACTGTGCAAATCAGCTGCAAACTGAGTTTCTTCACACAATGTTATAAATTCTTTGCTTTTTACATTCACTAAACTGGACCAGTAGGCAGCATGCACAAAATAAGCACATGCTAATTTTTTTTTCAAATGAACAAATTCATCTACAACATCAGATGAAAGTTTAACGTATTTTCCATCTTCATTGATCAAAAAACTTTGTACAGCAGTTAATTGCAACCGTTGGACAATTGACATGACCTCGAGCAAATGTTGCTGCAATCGAACATGTAATCCTAATAATCGTTCTGATGTTTTCACACATTTTCCTCTAATTACAGTTCTTGAATTGTCTCAAAACCAACACTTTGTGCACAAGCAGCATCCATTTGTTCATCAATACTTTTAAGAGCTTGAGCAAAAGTTACGCGATTTTTTACCAAAAGATCAAATAACCGAAGCATAGAATAAATTCCATCAGAATAACAACCAACATGTCGGTCTTTAAAAAAGAATCTTCCATGAATTTGTGCTGCAAAAATTGCTTGCTGAGTTGTCATAGTATCAGATAATACTTTTAAACAATTACGAACAATTATATTTTTACCATGCACTTGTGCAATAAAAGCATTTAATTTTTCTGATTGAATATCAGATACCACGACACGATGTGCATATTTAGTTAAAATATCTTGCGCAAACATTGCAGCAAGACGATCCCCAAACACCATAGATCCTTTATGATCCATTGCAAGCATTCGATCTCCATCACCATCAAAAGCAATACCAAATAATTTTTTTGTTTTTTTAAGTTCAGACTTTAAATAAATCATATTTTCATCATTATAAGGATCTGGAATATGCACCGGAAAATTTCCATCAACTTGATCACAAAGTAATAAAATTTGCTTCCATCCCATACGGTGCAACAATTTTTTCATCACAGGACCTGTAGCTCCATTACCACAATCAATCACAACAGAAAAATCATACTGCGATAAATGTGCAAATTCTTGCCATAAACTGTTGATATACTGATCCATAATCGGACAAGGAATGATTTTTCCAACATATGACAATTTTATAAATGTACGTTTTTGCAAAATATCATAAATTTCAAGCAAACTGTCACCTTGCACTAAATTTTTATTCAAAAAAAATTTAAATCCATTATATTTTGCAGAACTTCCTGAAGCTGTAATCATGATTCCTGCTTGTACGGGAAGATGATGAAGCCCAAATACAAATACTGGAGTCGGACAAATTCCTAAAAAATAAACTTGATAACCTGCATCCACAATTGCTTGAGCAACTTGCTGATATATTTCTTGACCATACAATCGACCATCAAATGCAAGTGCTATACGCTGTAAATTATTTGATTGATGCGCAAACCATGTAACTGCAGCTTGTGCAATTTCATAAGAATCTTGCATGTTCAATTCTTCTGGAACTTGACCTCGAATATCAGATACTTTAAAAATATGATTTTGCATAATGCACCATTACATATTATACTTCTCTCAAGTTATAAAAATCAGATCCAGCGTATCACATTTACAATTCAAAAACTATGATTCCTCACAAACTTCACATTAAAAATTTTTTAAGTTACGGACCTGAAACTCAAATCATAGATTTTTCAAATTATCATCTTATTTGTTTATCCGGAAAAAATGGCCATGGCAAATCTGCAATGCTTGATGCAATTACCTGGGCTATATGGGGTCAAGCACGTAAATCATATGGTAATGCAAAACCTGATGCTGGACTTTTGCATCTTGGCCAAAAACATATGATGGTTATTTTGGAATTTGAAGTAAATGGCGCCAACTATCGCATACGTCGTGAATATTTACATACAGCAAGCAAACCTTTTGCAACGCTTGATTTTGGAATTTCAAACCCTGATGGAAAATTAACAGCACTCACTGACAAAACCATTAAAGATACTCAAGAAAAAATTGAACGAACTATCGGCATTACCTACGAATCATTTACCAATTCAACATTTTTGCGCCAAGGTCAATCAAATGAATTTTCCAAAAAATTGCCCAAAGAGCGCAAAGAAATTTTAGCTCAAGTTTTACAACTCAATCAATTTGAACAACAAAAAAAAATAGCCATGCTTCATGCTCGAAAACTTCAACTTGATTGGGCTTCGCAAAATAACATTGTAATACGCATTGAACAAGAATTAAAAACCTTAGCCACAGTTCATGAACAACAACAAATCATAACTGATCAAATTCAACAGCTTGATGAACAACGCCACAATTATTCAATTTTAAAAGCTGATTTAATACTTCAAGCTCAAGCTTTACTGCAAAAAAATAATGAATATTTTTTATTAACACAGCAAGGTCAAAATTTACAAAAAAATATTGAGCAGATCCAACAAGAAATAGTCAAAATTAAAACATTACTGGCACAATCAAGCGCTATCAATGATGGAGCAAAAATTAAACAAGAAGAACAAGAACTTATTCAACTTTTACAACGCTTTCAACAAGCTCAGCATAAAAAATTGCAACTTAAAGAAACCTACCTTACAACCAAAGACAAATTAAAAGAATTAATCGCCACAATCCAACAAGAATTTCAAAAAAATGAGCAAAAATTACAACTTCAAATAATTTCTGCTCAAGAAATGTTTAATTTTGGTCAAAAACAACTGCAACTTGAACAAGCAACATGCCAAGAGCTTAAAAAACAGGGTTTAATTTTTATAGAACAGATGCAACAGCTACAAACTCAACTCAAGCCTCTTGAAAATATTGAAATTTTACACGCTCAAGCACAAGAGCTATTTGAAAAAAATAAAACAACATACCAAAATTTATGTGCTCAAAGTACCCAACTGGTACAACAGATCTCACTGCTGACACAACAACAGCAACAACAAAAACATTTGCCTCATGCAACCTGCTTGCAATGTGAACAAACCATTACTCCAGAACAACAGCACAAAATTATGAACAACTTAGCACTGCAACAAAGCGAGACAGAAGCTACATTAAAAATAGTGCGAGAACAAATTCAAAATTTAAAAATAGAGCTCACAACGCAGCATGCACAACTGCAAAAATTAAAAATTTCCTGCAATGAATTCATTTTGCTTTCAACAAAATTTGAAGAACAAAGCAAACAAGAAGTAACTTTCAACCTTCAAATTTCAGAACAAGAAAAAAAGATTACAGCGCAACAAGAATCATTGATAACCACCAAAAGAAATGTTGATTTTTTAGAAATTGAACTTCAAAATGTAATAAAAAATTTTAAACTACAGTCACAAAATGAAGAAATTCAATACTTGCAAAAAACCATGCACATGATTGAAGAAGAAGTAAAAACTTTAAATTATGATCCAGTGCAACATCAACAAATTGAAACAAAATTACATCAGATTCAAAAATTATTACAAGAATATCAAGCAGATCACGACGATTCGGCAAAAGAAGTTATGCAGCTGCAACTCAAACAATTACAAATGAATACACTTGAAATTCAAACACAACTGCGCACAATTTATGAAAAATTAAAATTATATGAAAATCTTGGACAAGAGCAACAAGAGCTTGCACAAAAAGAACAACATCTAGATAAAAATATACATGAGCTTGAGCAACAACATCGACAACTTTTGGTACAAAAAGGAACATTACAGCATCAACAAAAAAAACAACACGAGCTTGAAAAAGAAGGTGAAGAACTTTCAAAAACAATCAAATTGCTCTACCAAGATCTACAAGATTACCAAGAAATTGCCAAGGCTTTAGGAAAAGATGGAATTCAAGCATTACTCATTGAGCAAGCAATTCCTGAAATTGAACATGAAACTAATCAAATTTTAGCAAGATTAACCAACAATCAAACCCAAATTTTTATTGAATCTTTGCGCGACCTGAAAAAAGGTGGCAGCAAAGAAACTCTTGATATCAAAATTTCAGATTCATTTGGAATTCGTGATTATGAAATGTTTTCTGGTGGTGAAGCATTTCGCATTGATTTTGCTTTACGCATTGGCATTTCAAAACTTTTAGCACGACGCGCTGGCACCACACTACAAACTATTTTTATTGATGAAGGATTTGGATCTCAAGATGAAGAGGGTTTGCAACTGATTATGGACAACATTTACAAAATTCAAGATGATTTTGCCAAAATTGTGATTGTTTCTCATTTACCTGAGATGAAAGAACAGTTTCCCGTACAATTTGTGATTGAAAAAAAACGATCTGGCAGTACGGTTGCTGTGGTGCATCAAGGATAAAAATTAAAATTCATATAAAAAAATGCCCACACTTTTTTAAGTGCAGGCATTTTTTAAAACTTAAGAAAATTACTTATAAAGCAAAAGCTTCTTTAATTTCTGGAGTCATTTCAACATTTGCCAAAACATGCATTGCAATATATTTTTGCACTGATGCATCTTTACATGATGCCAAAATTTTTGGTAACTCAACAATCACAACATTTGGATTTTCTTGAGCTTGTGCAATCAAATCATCCACCATTTGTTCAATGCTGACAGCTTTATCAAAGTATCCCAAATAATATGCAGTAACTAATGCTGTTGCAGTTGCAAAAGTACCAACAATCACATATTTTCCAGCACCTTGATAACCAGCAATTTCAGCATTCCATGCTTTGCTGTACCATGGTTGAACTACAATGAAAGGAGGTGTCAATGTTTGAGTTGCTTCTAAATTTGCAACATAATTTAATTCTGTAACAATTGCTTGAGCTGCACCATTAACGGCTTCAACAACACCCAAAGATACTTCAGATTCCATTGGATAATGTCCCATAGGATCAAGCAAATCAGTTTTTCCATTTTTTAACGTATCTGCAACATTTTTTGCAAAATCTGTAACAAATTCTGAAGCTTGCTGACCAAGACCTTTGTCATCTGCTTTTAACGAAAATACTGCACAATTTAAAACAAAAAATATTGAAAATGCATGATGTTTATGCATAAAAAACCCCTAAGCAAATAGTTTAAAATTAACATTACAACATTAAAGATAACACTTTTTTTGCAACTTACAAGAAAATGCCGCTTTCAACGCAAAAAAAGGGCAATTAATTTTTCAATTAATCACCCTTGATAAATTTTTAAAAATGCTTTATTTTTTCTTTTTTTTGTAAGAAATTTTTTGACCGAAAGAATTATATTTTCGGCTATATTTTTTAAATGTGTACTCTTTTTTAGGTGCTGGAGTTAAATCCATATCATCAAAAAAATCATCTTCTTCTGATAATCCAACAGCTTTACCAAAGGGGTTCAATGATTTAATTTTTTGTACTACCACATGACGCACGATTGCACAATACAACTGCACTTCTTGCACAGATAAAGCCTGAATACTGCTTTGCATTCCCAGCAATCCTAACATCATCATTAATTTTTTTTTCATAAAACCTCCAAATTTTATTTTTTAATCAAATCAGCCTATCAACACTTACGTATCAATAGGCTGACTTTTAAATTCAATTCAGATAAATTTGAAATTCTAAAATCTCAAATTTATAAGCTCAAATTACTTATGACGAGCGTAACCACCTGGTAAACGGTTACCAGCTTTTTTAGTTTTTGGAGTAACAACTGGAGTAGAAGTTATAGCTTTTTGAGCAACAGGAGCTTGAACTTTTGGAGCAACTGTTTTAGCAACTTTACCAAATTTGTTGTACGCGAGGTATGAAAGACCAGTAAGCGTTATAAGACCAGCACCTGTAGCAATACGAGGGTGAGCCATAACATTTGATGTAATTTTTGAACCAGCATTCATCAATGCAGATTTAACACGTCCGAACTTTGTCATTTCTGACAAACGTTGAGCATTAAATTTATTAGATTCAACGTTTGCAGCATTATAAACTGCTAAGTTAGCTTGATAATTTACTTCTGCTTGTGCAGCTTGCTTTGCTTGAGCTTGCAACATTTTTTCACCAGCATAAAAACTACCACCAATAATCGCTCCAGGAACTGTAACAGCCGCAACTTTAGCATCTAAAGCTACTTGAGCAATTTTTTGACCTGTTGCTGAAGTTTTAGCTAAATAAGCGTATCCAAAAGGCTTAGCTGCCATATTTCTCAAAGCTTCTGCTCGAGCTGATGTAGATGCTAAATGAGCATATCCAAATGGTTTAGCTAATTGGTTTTTCATAGCTTCTGATAAACCAAAAGCATTAACTTGTGAGAATGCCATTGTCAAAAGCGACAATGATAAAAATAACTTTTTCATAAGACCTCCATTAGGTTTTATTAAATTAAGACACTATGTCATGCTTTCATGACTACCTCTTTTTTGATGCTTTTGTATGTGACCTTTTTCAAGGTTTCATACTTTTTGGCATATAATAGTTATAACATAGGCTTTTTAAGGGCACAAAAGGGTACCCCCTGTTTATTTGGGTAGCTTTAAAAACAGCTCTTGATCAAACGATTCAAAAAGTTGAAAATTTATAAATATCTGGATTCCCATACTACGCGTTTTACTTGCTTCGTATGGCTAAGTTATGAGCCTCACGAAACTTTTTTCATGAAGTAAGACAGATCACTGTTCGGGATAACAGAACAAAACCAAAACTTATTCCAGCGCTTCAACACGAAGAATGGACGGAATTTTAGATTTGATGTGGCGCTCAACACCATACGTAAGCGTATAAAAAGAAAGGGGACATGATAAACATGCCCCATAAAATCGAATAAAAACAACAGAATCTTTCAATTCAACAAATTCTATGCGACCACCATGAGATGCAACATAAGGCTGTAAACCCTCTAAAACCTGCTGAATTTGCTCTATAACCGAAGTTAGATCTGTTAATGCACTTTGCTCTAAATCCACAGATTTTGATGCCTTTTTAAGACTTTCAGGCTCTATCTTTTCAGACAAAATTTCACGGTTTTGATCAATTGATATCAAAACCTGCTGATCAGTAATTTGATCTTTTTTAATCTCTGGATCCCAGCTTGGTGGCTGGGATGACAAGGTTTGAGATTTTACTGAACCCACTGCAAACGTGCCATAGATGCTGTATCACTTGCACGACGACCAAGGCGTAAAATACGAGTATAGCCACCCGGACGAGTTACATATGCAGGTGCAATTTCAGTGAACAATTTATCAAGTGCTACATCTGAATATGGCAATAACTGTTTTGCACGACGACGAGTGTTAAAATCTGGAGTACCTTTTGCTGCCAAAGTCACCATTTTTTCTGCAAAACGACGAACTTCTTTAGCACCAGCAAGAGAAATCGTAATATGGCCATAATTAATCAAATTGATAACTTGATTACGTAAATATGATTTACGATGTGATGATTTCATGTTTAATTTTTTACGGGCATTTAAATGTCTCATGGGACCATTTCCTTAACTAGATAATTTCATAAATGATTGGGTTTTCCGCCAGTATCTGCCAAAGTTATTTGCAAAGGCTAGATTCAGTCGGGCACAACAAATAATTTTTTATTTGTTGTTTTTTCTTTTTAATGCTTTTGCAGCTGATTCTTCTTTAACATTCATCCCAAAGCGCAATCCCATTGATTTAAGTACTTCTTTGACTTCATCCAATGATTTGCGACCAAAGTTTTTAATACGCAAGCTATCATCTTCTGACAAGTTAATTAAATCAATCACTCGATTAATATTTGCATTTGCTAAACAGTTATGTGCTCGAGCTGAAAGCTCCAACTCATCAATCGATTTAAATAACGCTTCAACAGGAAGATCTTGAAGACCACTATCATCAACATCTTCACTTTGAATAACAATGCCTTCATCATCACTTGATGAAAGTTCATTGAAAGGAATCTCTTTATCAATTAAAAAATTTTCAAGTTGCGTACGAAGTACTGAAACAGCATAATTTAATACATCAACTGGAGTTTCTGCACCATTTGTTGTAATATCCATGACGATTTTATCGTAATCAATATCTTTACCAACACGTGTTTTTTCAACATTCATAGCAACAGAACGAACTGGAGAAAACATTGCATCTAAATAAATGCGTCCATCTTCATTGAGTGCAGTACCAACAGGCCACTGCGCAACTTGATAACCACGACCTGATTCAATGAAAAACTCAATTTCAAGTTTTCCATCTTGTGCCAAAGAAGCAATAACATGATCTTTGTTGATTAACTCTAAATGAGCATCGCCCACAAGATCTGCAACCGTAATCACAGATTTTTGGTCACCAGAAACTGAAAGTTTTAAAGTACCTGGCAAATTTTCTTTATTTTTAATAACGATTTGCTTAATATTCAAAAGAATTTGCATAATATCTTCAACAACTCCAGGAATCGTTGAAAATTCATTGTTTACACCTTTGATGATAACTGAAGTAACCGCTGATCCTTCAATTGCACCCAACAACGCACGTCGCAGTGCATTTCCCAACGTAATACCAAAACCTGGCTCTAACGGTTGAGCTGTCAACCGGCCAAAAGTTGTACTCATTGATTTTTTATCCCACCCCAATGTTGGAATTGTAAGCGGTTTATATAATGATTTCGACATAGTTAATCCCTAATCAAAACTGAAAAATACACCACACTCATGTTCATGCAATTGTTCACTCTCTTCTATTTTGAGTATAAAGCAACAATCAAATGCTCTTCGATTGGAAATTGGATATCGGTACGAACCGGATAACGCAATACTTTACCAGATCGATTTTGCTTAGAAAGTTCCAACCATTCAGGAACTTTGATTGCAATGTTTAAACGCTTATCAACAACTTGTGCTAAAAATTCAGCATTATTTAAAGCTGTTTGATGCAAGTTTACATTGTCACCTGAAGTTACCAAATATGAAGGACTTGTCACACGATGACCATTAACCATAACATGACCATGCACAATCATTTGACGCGCTTGAGAACAAGTTACTGCTAATTTTAAACGATAGACAACACTGTCTAAACGACGCTCTAAAAGAGACAATAAATTTTCACCAGGAACACCCTGCATTCTGCAAGCTTCTTGATAAAAACGTCGGAACTGTTTTTCACGCATTCCGTACATTTCTTTTAATTTTTGTTTTTCTAAAAGTTGACGTCCATATTCTGACGTACGCTTAAAACTACCTTTTTTAGCTGCTGGTTCTGCTTGTCCGCCACCTGCTGCTAACTGCTCTTTTGTTTTTGCTTTTGCATTTGGTTTATTTGCCATAATTTTTTTTATAACCAATTCTGAAACGTTAATCTTTTATACACGACGCTTTTTAGGAGCACGAGGACCATTGTGAGGCAATGGTGTTACATCGCGCAACACTGAAATATGCAAACCGGATCCTTGAAATGCTCGGACAACTGAATCACGTCCAGCACCAGGACCTTGAAGGTTAACTTCAACGGTTTTAATACCCATAGTATGCATATCTTTTGCAAGCGTATTTGCAACTTGAGATGCTGCAAATGGAGTTCCTTTTCGAGAACCTTTGTATCCCAATTTTCCAGCGCTACTTGACAAAACAACGTCACCTTCAGGAGTTGTAATTGTTACCAAGGTGTTGTTAAATGACGATTTAACATGAGCAACTGCTGCGCTCAATTGTCGTTTTGATTTTTTTATTTTCTTTTGTGGAACTGTTGTCATAATTCTTTTACCTAAATATCAGATCTTATTTCGCTACTTTTTTCTTCATTGCAACCGCAGATCCTGCTTTACGAGGACCCTTACGAGTACGAGCGTTTGTTTTTGTACGCTGACCACGAGAAGGCAAACCTTTTTTATGACGTAAGCCACGATAACAACCAATTTCTTGCAAGCGTTTGATGTTCATCAAAACTTCTTTACGCAAATCACCTTCAGTTGTGTACTCTTCAGTAACTTTTTTTTGAATTGCAAATACTTCTTGATCTGAAAGATCTTTAACTCGCGTATCAAAATCAATATTCAACTCTTTTAAAATTTTTTGAGATGAATCAAGACCTATGCCATATACATAAGTAAGTCCATATTCGATTCTTTTGCGAGGAGGTAAATTAACCCCAGAAATTCTAGCCATATACGACCTTTATCCTTGACGTTGTTTATGCTTCGGGCTTTTTTTGCAAATTACTCGTACAATTCCTGCACGTTTAATAATTTGACAATCACTACACATCACTTTAACAGAAGTTCTTACTTTCATTATAACAGCTTTCTTTGAAAAAAAATATTGTAATTTAACCACTAATTTCTACGGACTATTCTTCCACGAGTTAAATCGTAAGGAGAAAGCTCCAAAACAACCTTATCTCCAGGCAAAATTCTAATAAAATTCATGCGCATTTTACCAGAAACATGCCCTAAAACAATATGTCCCCCTTCAACTTCTACTCGAAACATTGCATTTGGCAATGTTTCTTTGACTATTCCGTCAATTCGGACAACATCATCTTTTTGTTTCATATCAACCTTATAGTTTTCAACTGCTTATTTTTCAAGACGTGTTAAAATTTCAGGACCATGCTCAGTTACTGCAATCGTATCTTCTACATGCGCTGCAAGCAACCCATCCTTTGTTTTTACTGTCCATCCATCTCGATCAACAAATATTTCATATGACCCCTGTGTAATCATCGGTTCAATTGCAAAAGTCATGCCTACCATAAGCCGCATACCAGTTCCTTGCGTTCCAAAATTTGGCACATCAGGATTTTCATGCATACGCTTACCAATTCCATGTCCTGCAAAATCTCTGACTACTCCATACCCAAACTGTTCAACATGCTGTTGAATTGCAGCAGAAATATCAAATAATCGATTACCCACCACAGCTTGAGCAATTCCTTTATCAAGCGCTTGACGTGCAACCGTCATTAAATGTTGTACTTTTTCATCAGACACTGATCCAACAACAAATCCTCGAGCCATATCAGCACAATATGAATTCCATGCTGCACAAACATCAACTTTCACATAATCCCCAAGTTGTAAAATTACATTTTCACTTGGCACTCCATGCACAACAACATTGTTAACTGAAATACAACTCACATGTCGATAACCTTTATAGCCTTTCGACTGTGAAACCAAATTTCTTTGCACAAGTTGTTGTTCAATCCACGCATCAATTGATGCTGTTGATCGTCCTGGCTGTATGACCGAATTAACGTTTTCAAAGATTTCTGCAAGCAATTTGCCCGCAACTCTCATAGTATCTAAAGCTTGCTTATTTTTAATAAACATAATCTTGAAGCACTATTTTTTTAAAATCTTGCAATACATTTTGCACACTTTGATTTCCTTCAAGTTCATAAACTTTCAAACCATTATCAACTAAAAAATTTAAAATTTCTTGTTCATGTTGATAATAAATTTTCAAGCGCAATTTTAATGATTCATGCGTGTCATCAGATCGACGTATTAAGTCAGATTTACAAACATCACACATCATATCATTTTTTGGTTTATTTGATGATGATGGAACTAATGAATATACGCGTCCACAATTTTTATTGTTACACACAATTCTATTCAAAATTCGATCGGTAAGTAATTGCGCATCAATATTTATTTTTACCAAAATTAATTCAAAGTCTGATAATTTTTCTTTCCAAAAACGATACAGCATCTCAGCTTGCTGCAACGTTCGCGGATATCCATCAAAAATAATTCCTTGCGGTTTTATTGTTTGTTGCATAATCCATTCAATAACCATGTGCGCTATAATTTCATCAGGAACTAAATTTCCTTGTGCTGTTATTTGCTGAATTTGTTTACCAATTTCAGTTTGTTGTGCAATATGCTGCCGACATAAATTACCGGTCGACAACAATAACCAACCAAATTGTTCAACGCACATTTCAGATAATGTTCCCTTTCCCGAACCTGGAGGCCCAAAAAACAAAAAGATTTTGTTTTTCAACGAACACTCCCACGCTTCATGCGACCGCCAACCAAAAAGCCTTCATATCGACGTTCAATCAAATATGATTCAACTTGGCTTGCAAGTTCAAGAGCAACACCAACTGCAATTAACATTGATGTTCCTGAAAATTCAACCGGAACTTGAAACACAATTCCAATAATTGCTGGAAATAATGCCAAGAATCCTAAATAAAATGCTCCAACAAGTCCAATGCGCGTTAACAAATAGTCAAAATATTGAGCTGTTTGTTTTCCTGGACGCATGCCTGGAACAAATCCACCATTTTTACGAATATTTTCCGCCAATTCCACTGGATTGATTGCCAACGCTGTGTAAAAGAATGAAAACATGATAATTAATAAAAAGTCCGTTACAAAATAGAGTGGGCCATTATAAAATGCTTGAACAACCGTATTTACCATAGGAAATTTTGTTGAAAGAATTGAAGCAAGAAATAATGGAAATTTAATCACTGTTCCAGCAAAAATTACTGGCATAATTCCAGCACTATTAATTTTAAACGGAATATAACTTGTTTGGCCGCTAAACACTCGATTTCCCACAATACGACGAGCATATTGAACTGGAATTTTGCGTTCACCTTTTTCAAGGAAAACAATCGATGCGGTAATAAACAAAAATACTGCTAAAACTAATAATGCAAGCAATATATTCAAACTTCCTTCTTGCACCAAATGCACCAACTTTAAAATCATAGTTGGAAAACCTGACACAATACCTGCAAAAATAATGACCGAGCTTCCGTTACCAATTCCATACAATGAAATTTGATCACCAAGCCACATCACCATCATAGAACCTGCAGTCAATGTCATGACAAACAACATTCGAAATGACCAACCAGGAACTAAAATAAGTCCTTGTTGTTCCAAAAGCATTGCCAATGAAAAACTATACATAACACTTAAACCAAGCGCTAAATATCGCGTATATTGATTTAAAATTTTTCGACCAAATTCACCATCTTTAAGCAATTGCTCAAGTGATGGTAACGTCATGCCTAAAATTTGCATCATAATTGATGCTGTGATGTACGGCCCGATGCCTAAAGCAAATACCGTGCAACGATTTAACGCACCACCCGAAAACATGTCAAAGTAACTCAACAATCCACCAACACCTGTTTTTTGTTGCATGAATTCACTGAGTCTTAAAATGTCAACACCAATCACTGGAATATAAGTTCCCAAGCGATTAATAATAATCACGCCTAACGTAAACCCTATTTTTTTACGAAGTTCAGAAATCAAAAAAATATTTCGAAAACTTTTTAATAAAACCACGTTTTACTACTCCTAAACGAGTTTAACTGCTCCGCCTACACGCTCAATTGCTGCTTTTGCAGATACACTACATGCATCAGCTTCAATGGTTAGTTTTTTTTCTAATGAACCATCTGCTAAAATTTTAATTAATACAGATTTTTTACCGCAACCTGATACTTGCAAAAGCATTTCTTTAGTTACTGTTTGTCCATCATTAAAATGTTCTTGTAATTGCTCAAGAGTGATTAATTCAAATTCTTTTTTAAATAAATAGTTCGTAAATCCACGCTTTGGAATTCGACGAGACATCGGCATTTGTCCGCCTTCAAAACGCGCAGGAGCATTACCACTGGTACGAGCTCTTTGACCTTTATGACCTTTACCGGAAGTACCACCGCGGCTACCACCGCGACCAACTCGTTTTCTTTTTTTTGTAAGCTTTGTTAAATTATTTAGCTGCAACATCTTTGCCTCGTGTTATTTCCAAAACTGTTTTGCCTCTTAATTTTGCAATATGCTTTGCTGAACGCAATTTTGCTAAAGCATTTAATGTTGCTTTTACAACGTTAATGTTGTTTGAAGAACCAATAGCTTTTGTCAAAATATCTTTAATTCCTAAAGATTCCATAACTGCACGAACCGCAGCACCAGCAACAATTCCAGTACCTTTTGAAGCTGATCGTAAAACAACTTTACATGCACCATGAGTACCTTGTACATCATACGGAATTGTTGTATTACGAAGTGGAACAGCAATACGTTGTTTTTGTGCACGCATAGTTGCTTTTCCAATTGCAACAGAAACATCTTTACCTTTACCCATTGCAATACCAACGTTTCCTTTTTGATCACCGGAAACGACAAATGCTGAAAATGCAAAACGTTTTCCACCTTTTGTTACTTTCGTAACACGGCGAACACTGACTGCTTTATCAACTGAATTTGATTCTTCTTGAACCTGTTTTTTGCTCATAATCTCAATACCAATTCAAAGTTATACTTTTAATCCGCCTTCTCGCAAACCTTCTGCAAGAGCTTTGATACGTCCGTGATATAAATAACAACCACGATCAAAACTTGCCATTGAAACATTTGCAGCAAGTGCTTTTTTTGCAAGATCTAAACCAACAGCTTTAGCAACTGCTGTTTTGTCCATTTTTTCTTTTTTAAAATCTAAGTTCAATGTTTGCGATGAAGAAGCAACAATTGTTTTGCTTGCACTGTCATCAATTAACTGTGCAGAAATATGTTGCAAGCTACGAAAAACAGAAACTCTTGGTTTTAATGACATGCTTGCCAAAGATTTGCGTACACGCAAAGCTCGACGCTGACGTCGCTGAACGATTTTTTTATTATTCACCGAAATTCCCTTAATTAACTTTTACCTGTTTTTCTATGTATTACTTCATCTTTTAGACGAACACCGGTGCCTTTGTAAGGCTCAGGACGACGTAAAGCGCAAATACGTTGAGCAACATCACCAACTAAAAATTTATCACTTGATCGAATTGAAATGTTTTGTCCTGTTTTATCAATAACAACAGAAACATCTTTTGGTAATTTAAAATCAATTTTATGACTATATCCTAAAGAAAATACAATCATATCGCCTTTTAATTCACCCTTGTACCCTAAACCAACAATCACAACATCTTTGGTAAAATCCTGTAAAGCACCTAACAATGAATTGTTAAGTAATGCTCGATGAAGACCCCAAATATTATTATTTTTTTTATTTTCAGGATTTGAAAGACCCAATTTAATTGCATCATTTTCTAAAGTTGCTTGTAAACTTTCAGGAAGTGTATACGTTCCTGATTTTTTAGGCCCTTTGTATGAAACAATTTGACCGTCAACGGTCACCGTGAGACCTTGAGTGCTAATAGGTTTGCGTCCAATTTTAGACATACACAGTTTCCTTACCGTTACCAAATTGTACAAATTAATTCACCACCAACACGGTTTTGACGAGCAGTTTTATCTGTCATCACACCTTTGCTAGTTGTTAAAATATTTACACCTAAACCACCAATAACTGGTTTAATACGTTCAATTGAAGTATAAACTCGACGGCTTGGTTTGCTAACACGAACAATTTCATGAATTGCAGATTCGCCTTCAACATACTTCAATACAACTTTAATCGTTGACCCACTCTCATTTTCTTCAAGCACAACATCTGAAACAAAACCTTCTTGTTTCAAAATTTGAGCAATTTCATAACGTAATTTTGAATAGCCAATCACGACTGATGATTTTGATCGAGAAACGCCATTTCTAATGATCGTTAAAAAATCTGCAATTACATCTTTTGACACAGTAATCCCTTATCCTAGTAATCTAATTTACCAACTTGCTTTTTTCACACCAGGCAATAACCCGTTTGATGCAAGCTCACGCAACACAATACGAGAAACACCAAAAAAGCCCATATATCCACGAGCACGACCTGTTTGCGAACAACGTTTTTTAATACGAGTTGCACTTGAATTTCTTGGTAATTTTGTAAGTTCTGCTTGTGCAGCCATACGTTCTTTTAAAGAAAGTTTGATGTTGCTGACACGTTTTTTTAATTCACTTCTTTTTTCTTGAAATTTCTTAACGAGACGTTCTCGTTTTTTGTTTCGTTCTATAACTGACGTTTTTGCCATAGCGTACCTATTTTACATCCTGAATAAAAGGCATACCTAAACTTTTAAGTAAAGCATGGGAATGTTTTTTATTTTTTGTTTTCATTTCGATTGAAATGTTTAAACCAAAAATCTTATTTGACATATCATAATCAACTTCTGGGAACACAACCCATTCTTTAATTCCAAGATTGTAGTTTCCAAATTTATCAAAATTTGCAGGAACACCTCTGAAATCACGAACCATTGGCAATGATAAATTGATCAATCGATCTAAAAATTCATACATGTTGCGACGTCGTAACGTAACTTTTGTTCCCAGCGGCATACCCTGACGAATTTTAAAACCCGCGATAGATTTTTTTGCAAGAGTAACAACTGCATTTTGACCAGCAATTTGCGATAATATTTTTTGCACAACTTGCAAAATCTTGTTATCACCAACAGCTTCTTTGACACCTATGTTCAAAACAACTTTTGAAATCTTTGGTACTTCCATGACGTTATTTAAGTTTAATTCTTTTAATAACGCAGGACGAATTTTTTCATTGTACAAGATCTCTAATCGCGCTTTTTCCTGAGTTTTCACGTTTCAAATTCCTTTTGGTAGCCTTAAAGACACTCTGTTAAATCCGTTTAATTTTATTTACTCTGACTGGTTTTCCTGTTAATGCATCAACGGGCATAACATTGGACATATGAATAAAAGATTCGCGTTTTTGTATCCCTGCAACATCGCCCTGTTTTCGAGCTTTAAGATGCTTGGTTACAATGTTTACGCCTTTAACTTTAATTCTACCAGACTTTCGACAAAGTTCTAGAATTTCACCAACTTTACCATTATCATGGCCTGTGATTACTTGAACTTTATCATTTTTTTTCAACCTAATTTTCATAACACCCCTTATAAAACTTCTGGAGCTGAAGAAATAATTTTAGTTTGACCTGTTGCTCTAATTTCACGAGCAATTGGACCAAAAATACGAGTGCCAAGCATTTTATCATCTTTGATAATGACACCAGCATTTTCACTAAAACGAATGTACGAACCATCTGCACGACGAAGTGCCTTTTTAGTACGAACAATCATAACATCAACAATATCACCTTTTTTGACCATTCCCTGAGGAATTGCAACTTTTACAGCACATCGAACAACATCACCAATATATGCGTAGCGTTTACGAGTACTTCCAACTAAGTGAAAAATTTTTAATAATTTTGCACCAGAGTTATCAGCAACTTTCAGAAAGGATTCTTTTTGTACCATACTTATTCCTTACTTAAATAACACGGTGTAAATACATATATTTTGTTTTTGATTGCGGAGCACCTTCGTAAAATTCTACGCGATCTCCAATGCTTGCAACTTCTTCAGGATCGTGAACTTTATATTTCTTCACGCTTTTAACAATTTTTTGAAATTTTTTATGACGATATGCTCGTTCATAAGCAACAACAATTGTTTTGTCCATTTTGTCAGAAACTACTAAGCCAATCAAAAGTTTTTTATTTTCAACAGACATTCTATGAACCCTTTTGATTTAAAACTGTCAATGCCTGAGCAAGCTTTTTACGCAATGTTTTTGGCAAAGATGTGTTTTTTTCAGGTGATGAGAATTTTTTCATTCTCAATAAAAATAATTCTTTTCTGATTTCTTCTGCACGCATTTTAAGTTGTGCGACATCCATCTTCATGAATTCTTGTTTTTCATGTTTTTGCATGATTAAACTTCCTTTCTCACGAATTTAGTTTTAATAGGAAGCTTAAATGAAGCTTGTCTAAAAATTTCTTTTGCTAATGCTTCATCAACATCGCCCAGTTCACAAATAACTCGACCACGTTTCACAACTGCAACCCAAAATTCCGGATTTCCTTTACCTTTACCCATACGAGTTTCTAAAGGCTTTTTACTTACTGGTTTATCTGGGAACATTCGTAAGAAGAATTTTCCACCTTTTTTAATTTTTCGAGCAACCGAAACGCGTAACGCTTCAATTTGCTGTGAAGTAATCCAAGCTGGTTCCATTGCTTCTAGTCCAAATTGACCAAAATCTACCGTGCGCGCACCTTTTGACAATCCTGTCATACGGCCACGATGTGATTTTCTAAATTTTACTTTTTTTGGCATTAACATGGCTTTAATCTTTCTGTTTTATTTTGTTTGATATTCGCCAACGCAAATCCAAACTTTGACCCCAATAACACCCATCACGGTTTGCGCTCGAATATAACCATAAGAAATATTTGCACGCAATGTATGCAATGGTACAGAACCAACTCGAGACCACTCAGCACGAGCAATCTCAGCTCCATTCAATCGTCCTTTGCAACAAATTTTAATTCCACGAGCTCCAGCTCTCATCGCTGAAATCGTTGCTTTTTTCATAAGCTTTTTAAAATTTGCACGTTGTTCAAGTTGAGCTGCAATATTTTTTGCAACAAGAACTGCATCTAATTCTGGTGTTTTAATTTCTTCAACTGAAATATCAACACTACTTACTTGCAATTTTTCTGCTAAATTTTTTCGTAAAACGTCAACTTCTTGACCTTTTTTACCGATAACAAGTCCCGGACGAGCAGAATGAATAATAATTTTAACCATTCCACCAGTTTTTTTGATTTCAATACGAGCAACTTCTGCTTTAACAAGATTGCTTTCAAGATATTTTCGAATTACCAAATCATCTTGAAGCTCTTTGCCATACGAACCTTTTGCAGTATTTCTTGGGAACCATTGAGCATCCCAATCTCTGTAAACCCCGACGCGAAATCCTATCGGATTAACCTTTTGACCCACAAAATTTCCTATCTGTTTTTATTTTGAACTTCTGAACGTTTCAATATAATCGTCATATGACTCAATCGCTTTCTGAGTACTGCAGATCGTCCCATAGCCGAAGGCTTAAAGTACTTGTAAGCAGGACCTTGATCAACGCGAATTTCATCAATCACTAATTCTTGTGGCGTAATGTCATCTTGTTGACATTTTGCGTTTGCAATCGCTGAATCAAGCAACTTTTTAATTGGTAAAGATTTTTCCATACCATATACTTTAAGCCAACCTAAAGCGTAAGCTGCGTTTTTTCCACGAATTACATCAACGATTGGTCGTAATTTATACGGTGATCGTTTAATATATTTTGCCGAAGCTTTAAAATTCATGTTTTATCCATTTATTAATCATACTATTATTTTAACAAAATGCCGTAACAACACAAGCTTCGTCATTATTTTGACGCAGCTGCCGGTGCTGCTGCAGTTTCTGTTTTGCGCTGACCGCTATGCATTTTAAATGTGCGCGTCGGTGCAAATTCACCTAAACTATGGCCAACCATATTTTCAGTGACAAACACTTCAACAAATTTTTTACCGTTATGAACTGCAAAAGTTAATCCTACAAATTCAGGTAAAACTAAACTTGCACGTGACCATGTTTTAATAAGTTCACGTTTTGAGCCAGTTTTTGCTTTTGCAACTTTTTTCAAAACTGAAGGATCCACAAAAGGACCTTTTTTTGCCGATCTAGACATATCTTTCTTCCATGTTTCAAAACGCTATTTGCGTCTTTTAATAATTAAAACATCTTTTTTACGACGAGTTCGTGTACCTTTACATCCTTTACCCCAAGGAGATACTGGATGCGATCCTGATTTTGATCGTCCTTCACCACCACCATGTGGGTGATCAACAGGATTCATTGCCATACCACGAACCGTTGGTCTAAATCCACGGTTTCGAGTTCTTCCTGCTTTACCCCAACAAATGTTTTTGTAATCAGCATTGCCAAGAACACCAACTGTTGCCCAACATTCAAGAAGCAGCATTCGAACTTCACCAGACGGCATTTTTAATGTTGCAAAATTATTTTCTTTCGCAATAATTTGCGCTGAAGTTCCTGCACTACGAACAAGTTTGCCACCAGTCCCTGGTTTCATTTCAATATTATGAATAAAAAAACCAACTGGAATTTTGTTAATCGGTAAGCAATTGCCAACTTTTGGTTCAACATTTGCACCAGAAATAACAACATCACCTTTTTTTAAAGTATCAGGTGCTAAAATATAACGTTTTTCACCGTTTTTATATACAACCAATGCAATATGAACGTTACGATTTGGATCATATTCAAGATGTTGAATAATTCCTTCAACGTCTCTGACTGATCTTGAAAAATCAATAATTCTATATTTTTTTGCAGCTCCACCACCTCTGTGTCGAACTGTAATTCGACCATAAGCGTTTCTTCCACCTTTTCTTTTTAAACCAACCGTTAATGATTTTAATGGTTTTTCTGTTGAAAGATGCGAAGTATCAATAAACGTTTGAAAACGTAAAGAAGCACTTCTCGGTTTTCTTGAAACTATTGCCATAAATCATCCTTACTTAGCTGCGACATGATGAGATTGTGAAGCATTTGTAGGATCCATAGATACTGGAGCATCTGTAAACAGATTCATATCTTGGCCTTTTTTGAGTGTAATAATTGCTATTTTTCGCAAATTGTCAACGCTTTCATTTCTTGTTCGAGAAATTTTACGTTTTCCTTTACGAACCATCACACGCACAGACTCAACTTCAACATTAAATAATTTGTACATAGCTTCTGCAATCAAAGGTTTATTTGATTGAGGATGTACTTCAAGTGTTATTTTTTTCAAAGTTTGATGCAAACGATATGCTTTATTTGAAACAATCGGCCCAACAATGATATCGTAGATACTTAATTCCATTTTGCCACCATTTCTTTAAACTGGCTTTCATCTTTTTTCAAAACTACGATACAATTGCCAAGTGACAATTCGTACGCATTTGCATCATCAAAACTCACAACATGTACATTGTTCAAATTATTCACTGAAGCCCAGTGAGTATAATCTTGACGATTTAAGAACATGACAATTTTTTTATCAATCAAACCTGCATTGCTGAAAGCTTTTGCAACTGCAGAAGTTGATGGTTTTTCTGAATTGAGCATCCAATCAAAAACATACAAGTTTCCAGCTTGAGCATAATCTGCCAAGCAAGCTGCAAGAACTTGATCTTTATTTTGTTTGTTAATTTTTAAAGTTCTCACGCGAGGCTGTGGTCCAAAAAGAACACCACCACTTCTCCACAATGGAGAACGTGCACTTCCTGCACGAGCTCGACCAGTACCTTTTTGTTTCCATGGTTTTTTATTTGAGAAAGAAACTTCACCACGAGTTTTGCATCCAACCGTACCTTGACGCCAATTTTGCATCAATGCACGAATCCAAACTGCATAACTTACATCAGTTAAACAAGTTTCTGAAATTCCCAAATCTTGAACAGTCATCGAAGTTAAAAGATTTGCTGTTAAATTTGTATTTTTTGTATTTGTTTTCATTTGTTTATTCATGCCTTATCCATTTTTGCGAACATACACCAAGGATCCAGGTTTTCCAGCCATTGCACCTTTAATCAAAACAAGATTATTTTGTGCAATAACCTGAACAACTTCTAAATTTCTCACAGTATTACGAGTTACACCCATATGACCAGCCATTCTTTTTCCTTTAATGACTTTACCCTGAGAACGCATGAAGCTGATACTTCCTGCTCGTCGACCGAGCATTGATCCGTGACTATTAACACCACCCGCAAAATTATGTCGACGCATGACACCTGCAAATCCACAACCTTTTGTTGTACCAACAACATTGACTTGATCTTGAGCTTTTACCACTGTTGAAAAATCAAATGGTTGACCTACAACAAGAGTATCTGGAACTTGATCTACAGCAATTTCTTTTACCCAACGAAAATGTTTGGATTTTTGTTGAAGCCATTCCTGTTGGAATGTTTTTCCCTGGTATTTTTCACGCACGTATGCAACTTGAACAGCAATATATCCATCTTTATCAAGCGACTTGATTTGAGATACATACCATCCAGAAGCATCAACAGCTGTCACCGGAACAACTTTATTGTCTCCAGCAAATACTTGGGTCATTCCGACTTTGCGGCCCCAAAAACCATTAACCATAAAAACCCTTTGTTTTACTTAATTTCAACATCAACACCAGCAGAGATATTCAACTTCATCAACGCTGCCATTGTTTGGTCTGACGGTGAAATCATTTCTAAAATCCGCTTGTGTGTTATAATTTCAAACTGCTCTCTCGATTTTTTATCGATATGCGGAGATCGCAACACTGTAAAACATCGTTTTTTATTAGGCAGAGGAACAGGTCCGACAAGGTCGGTACCTGTTTTTTTAGCCGTCATTGCGATTTCTTTTACAGCTTTATCTAATAATTGATGATCGTAAGATTTTAGTGTTAGTCTTATTTTCTGTCTTTTCATCTAACATCCAATCAATTAATCAAGAATTTCTGTAACAATTCCAGATCCAACAGTTCTTCCACCTTCTCTGATTGCAAATCGCAAATCTTTTTCCATTGCGATTGGAGCAATCAATTCCATTTCAAGAACTAAGTTATCACCAGGCATAACCATTTCACGATCAGCTGGAAGCTTTACAATTCCAGTAACATCGGTTGTTCTAAAATAAAATTGAGGACGATATCCATTAAAGAATGCACTGTGGCGTCCACCTTCTTCTTTAGACAAAATATAAACTTGTCCTTTGAATTTTTTATGTGGAGTAATTGAACCTGGTTTTGCTAAAACTTGTCCACGTACAACATCTTCTTTTTTCAAACCACGAAGAAGTAAACCAGCATTATCACCAGCTTGACCTTCATCAAGATTTTTTCTAAACATTTCAATACCTGTAACTGTTGTATTAACTGGTTTTTCATTCAAACCAACTAATTGAACAGCATCACCAATTTTAATTCTACCTTTTTCAATTCTTCCAGTCGCAACAGTACCACGACCTTCAATTGAAAAAACACCTTCAACTGGCATCAAGAATGGTTTATCTACATCACGCTTTGGAAGTGGAATGTATGAATCAACAGCTTCCATCAATTTACGAATTGAAGGAGCGCCTAATTCACTTTCATCACCTTGCAATGCTTTCAAAGCTGAACCACGAATAACAGGAATTGCATCGCCAGGGAAATCATATTTTTTCAACAAATCTCTGATTTCTTCTTCAACCATGTCAACCATTTCTGCATCATCAACCATGTCAACTTTATTCAAGAAAACAACCAATGATGGAACGTTAACGTTTTTTGCAAGCAAAATATGTTCACGAGTTTGAGGCATAGGGCCATCTGCTGCTGAAACAACCAAAATTGCTCCATCCATCTGAGCTGCACCGGTGATCATGTTTTTAACATAGTCAGCGTGACCAGGACAGTCAACGTGTGCATAGTGACGATTTGCTGTTTCATATTCAACGTGTGAAGTAGCAATGGTAATACCACGTGCTTTTTCTTCAGGCGCGTTATCAATTTCATCGAATTTTTTTGCAACTGCACCACCTGTTTTTGCCAAAACAGTTGTAATTGCTGCAGTTAATGTAGTTTTACCATGATCAACGTGACCAATTGTTCCTACGTTGACGTGCGGTTTACTACGAACATATGTATCTTTTGCCATAATTTCTCCTGAACACACTTTATCAGTTAAACTAAATTAAACCTATTTACTTCTTTGCTGCTACAACTTCTTCTTGAATTGTTTTTGGAGCTTCACGATAACATTCAAATTCCATCGTGTAACTTGCACGACCTTTTGTCATCGATCGCAACTCAGTTGCATATCCAAACATATTTCCAAGAGGAACTTCTGCTTTAACGATTTGCGCAACACCCTTTGTCTCCATTCCAAGAATTCTGCCACGTCGTGAATTTAAATCACCCATCACATCACCCATGTACTCATCAGGAGTATTCACTTCGACTTTCATGATTGGCTCTAAAAGAACCGGCGATGCTTGAGCCATTCCATCACGAAATGCCATTTTTGCAGCCATTTTAAATGCGATTTCTGAAGAATCCACATCATGGTATGAACCATCAAAAACCGTAACTTTAACGTCAACCACTTGGCTACCAGTTAAAATTCCAGTTTTAATCGCTTCATCCATTCCTTTTTCAACAGCAGGAACATATTCTCTTGGAATAGTTCCACCAACAACTCCATTCACAAATTCATAACCAGCACCACGATCAAGCGGTTCAAGTTTCAACCAAACGTGTCCGTATTGACCACGACCACCTGATTGTTTAATAAACTTGCCTTCAACTTCAACAGCTCGCTGAATAGTTTCTTTGTACGCGACTTGAAGTTTACCTTGCACCACTTCAACTTTGTGTTCACGCTTTAAACGATCAACAACAATTTCAAGGTGCAATTCACCCATTCCAGCAATTTCTGTTTGGCCTGTTTCATGATTGTATGTAAAATTAAATGATGGATCTTCTTGATTCATTTTTTTCAACGACAAGACCATTTTTTCATAATCAGCTTTCGATTTTGGTTCAATCGAAGATGAAATAACTGACGCTGGAATATCAATTGACTCAAGAAGCACTGGATGATTTTCATCACACAACGTATCTCCAGTATTAACATCTTTAATACCAACAACTGCTATAATATCACCCGCTGACGCTTCTTTAACTTCTTCTCGCTTGTTTGCATGCATTCGCACAAGACGACTTACACGCTCTTTTGTTTGCTTTGAAGCATTGTACACATAAGAACCTGATTTTAATTCACCAGAATAAATACGCGTAAATGTTAATGCACCAACAAAAGGATCGGTCATAATTTTAAATGCTAAAGCTGAAAAAGGTGCTTTGCTTGAAGATGGACGTTCCACTTCTGCGCCAGTTTTAACATCAATTCCTTTGATTGCAGGAACATCAAGCGGAGAAGGTAAATAATCCACAACAGCATCCAGGAGTAACTGAACACCTTTATTTTTGAAAGCTGAACCACAAAACGCAGGAAATAATTGACGCTTTGCAACACCTTTACGAATTGCTCGTTTTAAATCTTCATTCGTAAATGGCTGCTCATTTAAATATTTTTCACCCAAAATATCATCAAAATCACATGCTTTTTCTGCAATTTTTGCATAAGTTTCTTTAATTTGATCTGCATATTCTGCAGGAGCGTCTTCAAATTTCACTTCTTTTGCAAGATCTTTTTCATCATTAAAAAAGCGAACCATTTTGCCCGTTAAGACATCAATGATACCGCTAAAATTTTCTGAATCACCAATTTGAATTTGCATTTCAACCGCACGACCGCCAGCCAATTTTTCATTAATATCTGCAATTGTATCTTTATAGCTTGCGCCAATACGATCTAATTTATTAACAAAAATAATAGCCGGAACATCATAACGATTTGCCTGATTCCAAACCGTTTCAGATTGTGGCTGCACACCAGCAACACCACAAAAAACACTGACAACTCCATCAAGCACACGCAAAGAACGACCAACTTCAATCGTAAAGTCAACGTGGCCAGGAGTATCAATAATATTGATTTGGCAATTTTTCCAAAAACAAGTAGTTGCCGCAGACTGAATAGTAATTCCGCGCTCTTGCTCTTGCTCCATCCAATCCATTACCGCCGCACCTTCATGAACCTCACCAATCTTGTGTGAAATTCCTGTATAAAACAGAATGCGCTCAGTAACAGTTGTTTTTCCAGCGTCAATATGAGCCGCGATGCCTATATTTCTATATCTATCTAATGTATAACTCATACTACCCTACCATGCAAAGTGAGAGAAAGCTCTGTTTGCTTCTGCCATTTTGTGAACATCAAGTTTCTTTTTAAACGCGCCACCACGCTCTTCAATTGCATCCAAAATTTCACTTCCAATGCGAAGACCCATAGTTTTATCAGGACGCTCAGCTGCTGCATCAATCAACCAACGCAAAGCCAATGAACGGCCACGACCTTCACTAACTTCTCGCGGAATTTGATACACTGAACCGCCCACACGACGCGAACGAACTTCAATAATTGGCATAATGTTGTTGTAACCTTTATGAAACACCGAAAGAGCTTTTTCTTTCGAGCCATATTTTTGTTCAAGCATTTCTAATGCATCATACACAATTTTGCGAGCAACAGTTTTTTTACCACGCCACATCACAATATTGATAAATCTTTGAATTAATTCTGAATTATAAACTGGATCAGGATTGATCACGCGATTTACGAGTTCTTTTTTCTTTCTAGGCATAATCTGAACATCCTTTAAGAAGCTTTAGGCTTTTTAGCACCATACAATGAACGAGATTGCTTTCTTCCTTCTACACCAGCTGAATCAAGTGTTCCGCGAACAATGTGATACTTAACACCCGGCAAATCTTTTACACGACCACCACGCACAAGAACCATTGAGTGTTCTTGCAAATTGTGACCTTCACCAGGAATATACGCTGTGATTTCTACTCCATTTGAAAGCTTTACCCTTGCAACTTTTCGAAGCGCAGAGTTTGGTTTTTTAGGAGTTGTTGTGAACACGCGTGTACATACGCCACGAACTTGTGGACATTGTTTCAACGCACCGCTTTTAGTCTTGTTTGCGACTTTTTTACGGCCTGAACGAACGAGCTGATTAATTGTAGGCATTATAGAAACCTTATTAGTATAACAATACAACGTTATAGTAACTAAATTAAGAAGATTTTGCACCGCTTAGTAGATTGTGTAGATCATTAAAATGATTTTACCAATAAACTTTTTGCATATTTTCAGTATAGACTCTTTGCAACTTTTTTCAAGAAAATTCAAAAAACCCTCTTAGAATAATCATAATCTTGAGAATTAGACATAGACTTGTTGATCACAACATGCTACTTTATTTTTATTATTTTTTATAAATTTTGTAACTTATTTTGTAACTTATAAGGATACCTTAAAATGCTTCCTATTGCATCAATCCTGACACAAATTACTTCAATTTTTGCTAGTCTTTTAGGAATTTCTTTCATCGTTGTTTTTCACGAATTTGGGCATTATATTTTTTGCAAAATTTTTAATGTTTACACCCCAACATTTTCAATCGGCATCGGTAAAATTTTAGTTTCTAAAAAAATTGGAGACACTAATTTTTGCATTTCTGCCGGCCCAATTGGCGGATATGTTGAAGTTGCCAGCGAAAGTGGCATCAATGGATCTTTAGGATTCAATCAAATTCCGTACTATCAAAAAGTTTTGATCATGCTTGGTGGAATTTTTTTCAATTTTTTACTGACCTACTTAATTTTTGTCGGACTTTTTTTCACTGGCATGCCAGATTCTGCTGCAGGACCATATGAACCGAGCAGCACCACAATTGCTCAAATTTTGCCAAACTCTATCAACCAGTCACATTTACAACCTGGCGACGAGCTTCTTACTTTAAATCATGAAGAACTGAACGGAAATTTAGCAATTGCTCGAAAAATTATTACTCAAGAATTGAAATCACACGCTCATGAAATTGATGCAACATTTTTGCGAAGCGGAGCTCATCATCACACAAAACTTGCTTTAAAAGGCGCTTCTATACCTCCATCATTTTCCAAACAACTTGAAATTTCAATGACTCCAAAGCCCTCTCTTCCGTTTTTAACTTCAATGGTGATGGCATACCAAGCTGTTGATTTTTATCTTCGTGCAATTGCTTCAGGACTCAAAGAAATGGTACATGCTCGCAGCGCGCATGGATTTGTTGGCCCTGTCATGGCAGTTGCCGCAAGCAGCAAAAGTGCACAAAAAGGCGCAAGTTCACTGTTGTTTTTACTTGCCATCATCAGCATTAATTTAGGTTTTATGAATTTACTACCACTGCCAATTTTTGATGGTGGTCAATTTGTCATTTTCACTACTGAAACGTTAATGCGTCGAGAACTTTCAGAGCGCATTCGTCACTTGATTGGCATGAGTTCATGGGTTTTGGCTATTGGACTTTTAGTTATTTTTACCATTCGTGATTTGTATACGCTCATTTGGCATTAAAAATCATCATGAAAAAAATCATATTTTTAATTTTTTGCACAATTTCACTCACCATATTTTCTTCTTCAAATTCAAAATTTTATAAGAAAACAACTCAACCTCAAGAAATCGAATCACTTTTAACAAAACTTTCAAGTAACACAATTTGGAATGATTTATCAAATGAAGAACGAGATTTACTTCTTTCTTTAATTCCTGACAACCCTCAAGGCCATGCAAAAACTACGATTTCAAAACTTAGTCCAAAGGCCCGACTTGAAGAACTACATGCGCAATATTCACACACGTGTTGCTTTTGCGCAGAACAAAACAATTCACCCTTAATACAAGAAATTCAAGAATTAGACAACAAACTGATCAATCAACGGAAAAAACATAATTTTAAAATTTTATACAGCGCCATTACATTCACTATCATAGGTTTTACTGGAAGCTGGTATGCAACATCACCAGTCTCCTGCGAAAAATAAGGATTTTCATGAAAAAACTGACATTGTTTTTTATAATGTTTACAGGTATCACAACCATTCAAGGATCGACAAAGCAACCGAACAATCCAACAAAAAAAGATTTACTTCTATGTATCGTAACAATTGCAACCAATGAAAGACCAGGATCTATTGTAAGCAAAAATGGTCCGTACTTCAAATTTCTTAGAGTACATCATTGCAATTTACCAAACAAACATTGGAGCTTGAGCGCTCATTTACATTACCCTGAAATGTTGCGCTTTCGAGATCCTAACAAAGAAGAAAAAACATCTATATTTCACAACAAAATTTATTGCCAATATTGCGAAAATGATGAAAAGATAGAAACTTCTGATATTTCACAGGCATTGATGCATCAAAACATACCTCCACACCTTTTCGCTGTGATCACATCCATAGTTCATTGCACACAAGGAGGTCAAATTATTTCTGATCCTGCAACAAAACGCTCGATTGAAATTTGGAACGATCGTGGAGAAATTACCAAAATTGAATAATTTTGAAAAAGCTTAATTAATTTTTTTGCAACAAAAAAAGCCTCGAAATTAATCGAGGCTTTTTTGTTAATCTGATTTGAATTCCAGACTCAATCTGGAATAAAAAATCTTTCGATTTTTTAATTTTAAAGCTTAAGCAGCTGCTGCTTGAGTTGTTACAACTTGAGCAACATGCGGATGCTCAGCGCCAGCGTAAATTTTCAATTTTTTCAATTGATTTCTGCTTTGTGCACTTTTGTGATAATGCGGAAGCATACGCTTCACAGCTTTTCGCAATAATTCTGTTGGATCTTTTTGCATAATTTGACGAGGTGTTCTTGATTTTTGTCCACCTTGATAACCGCTGTATGACAAGTAAATTTTATCATCCATTTTATTTGCAGTCATCACGATTTCTGCTGCGTTAATCACAACTACATAATCTCCGCTATCAGTGTGTGATGTAAATTCTGGTTGATCTTTACCACGAAGCATAATTGCGATTTTTGTTGCCAAACGACCAAGAGTTTGATCTTTTGCATCAAGTAAACGCCATTGCGGATTTCTATCTTCTTTGCGCAAGAAAAACGCTTTATTCATATCCATTAAAAAAACCTTAAATTTTTATATAAGTTAATTTCTGAAAAACAAAACACGGAGGTACCAAACAGAGTATAGGAAAAACACTTTTAGGTCAAATTCTGTTGCACCATTTCTTCAACTTCAGCCATTTGTTTTGGAATGTCTTCACTCAAACAGACCGCTTGCTCATCATCGACAATCCAATAATTATCTTCAATTCGAATGCCAATCGAATCAGCAGGCAAATACACACCCGGTTCAATGGTAATCACATCACCAGCTTCAAGTTGTGCAAATCGAGTTCCAACATCATGCACGTCCAAACCGATAAAATGTCCAATGCTATGGCAAAAATACTGTTCAAGACTATGTTGCTTTAAAAAATTTTGCGCAATATGTTGCAGCGAATTTTCCTGTTCTTTTGAATTATTTAACCATACACCAGGCTTTGCAAATGATGCTACATGTTCTTGCGTTGCCAGCACGATTTCATACAGCTGCGCTTGTCTTTTTGAAAACGTGCCAGAAACCGGAAACACGCGCGTGATATCTGCACAATAATGTCCAAACATGGCGCCAGCATCAATCAAAACAGCATCACCATCTTGCATCATTGCTCGATTGGTCCGATAGTGCAAAATCGTTGCATTTTTTCCAGATCCAATAATTGAACCATACGCAGAACGTGCACCATTTTCAGTAAAAATATAATCCATCGTTGCTTGAATTTCTGCCTCGCTTGTTCCAGGCTTGATCATGTGCGCTGCTGCTTGAAATGCCATCTGCGTAATTTCAACTGCTTGATACATTAACTCAATTTCTTGCATATCTTTTTTGCGACGAAGTTTTGCAACTAAATCTGAAACATCAACCACATGTTGCATTAAATTTGGAACAAATAACGCTAAACGGTCAAGAATCACTTTTACCGATGCATAAGCTCGTGAATGCTGTGGATACAACGTAAAAATAGTTTGTTTTTGCATGACCATTTTAGTCAAATATTCAACAACATTTTGATAATCTTGCGCAGCAAAATATGGATCAACGTTGTAAGAGGACAATAAATTTCCAGATTTTTTCAAAACATCAAGTCCATACAACGACTTAGTATCATCATTAATCACATCAACACTATGAACCCACTTATCACGCAATGCTCCAAAATCTGGTTGATACAAAACTGTTGGTTCATGCAAAGCACATGTTAAAACCACTGCAGCTTCATTAATTCCTGAAAAATAATAAAATGAACTTTCTTGTAAAAAATCATGATAATCAAGTTCGATTGGCGCAAACAGTACAACAGATCCTTTTTTATCAGGATATGCTTGCGTAATCAATTCGAGCAATGCCGCGCGACGTTGCTTTAATCGATCTGCTAAATTTTTATTTTTTTCAGAACTTTCAGAATGAATTAAATCACCAAACATAAATTTCTTTCTTCCCTTAGTCCCCGCAAAAACGGAGATCTATATCTTTTATTTTTAACGCGATCAAAACAATTTACGTTCTGCCAATGCTTTACCAACGGTCAATCGATCAACAAATTCCAAATTTGATCCTATTGGAATTCCTTTGGCAAGGCAGGTAATTTTTAAATTATTTTTTATTGAATTCAACTGTTGCATACGTCGAGCAATAAACGCTGCAGTTGCTTCACCTTCAGGAGTTTGATTCATTGAGAAAATAATTTCTTTCGTATTCTCATCAATGCGTGTAATCAATTCTTCAATTTTTAAATCTTTGGCATGAATTCCTTCAAGCGGTGAAATTACACCACCTAAAACATGATAAACACCGCGAAACGCTTGAGTTCGCTCAAGAACCAAAAGCTCATGCCATGACTCAACCACACAAATTATACTGTGATCACGCGTCATATCAGAACAAAAAACACACGGATCATTTTTTTCTTGCCAAACAAAGCATATTGAACACAAAACAACTTGATCATGTGCTTGTTTTAAAATTTCACAAAATTGATTTAAGCGTTGTTCATCAATTTGCAAAAAATAGGATGAAACACGATATAAATTTTTTGATGCCAAAAATGGAATTTGTTGCAATTGACGCATCAGTTTTTTGACGGTTGGCAATTTATCAATCATTCGATGATTCCTTTTTCAAATCAGCTTAACTCTTTATTTAATAACTAGGTCCTCATTTTCATGAGGACGACGTAAAAGCAAAAATACTTCTACAACTAACTATAGCTCTAATACATTCTTTTCGTCATCCTCGACGCCGATCGAGGATCCAGTCATTTATAAATTGCTTAAGCTTTATAATTTTTTCAACTCACGCATACCGCGCTGCAATCCAACGAACCTTTTTTACCACAAAAGTTTGCAAAATACCAAATAGGGTATTAACCACAACAAACAATGCTAATCCTGAAGCCAGATATGATGTTACTGCAGCCACAAACAATGCAAATCCAATTTTTGAAAATAATTGGCGCGGCCCAACTGAAGGTTGCATGCTTGGCACAAAAATCATACCAACAAAAGTCATAATGCTTAAAATATAAAACGGATCTGTCGCTGACAAATCAGGCAACCACAAAAATGGCGCACCATATAATTCTGTTGAAGAAGTTAAAACCTTGTTGAGCGCAATCAAAACAGGAAAATTTAATAACAACGGTAAACAGCCAGAAAAAATCGGCAATCCATGTTTTTGAATTAATTCTGCAGTTGCTTTATCAAGAGCTGCTTTATCATGTTTAAATTTTTGTTGAAGATGTTGACGTTTCTTTTCAAATTCTGCTTGTTCACGCATACCACGCTCACTACGAAGTGTAAACGGAACCATCAACAATTTTAAAAATAGCGCAACCAAAATAATTGCCCAACCATAGCTGCCTGTTTTTTCTTGTACGAAAATTAATGCATTTGCCAAAGGTTTTGCAAGAAAACTTAAAATTCCATAATTAACAAGGGAGCTCAAAGCTGGTGAAACTTTTTTTAAATCTGGCACAGATTTTGGACCAAAATAAAATGACCATGAAAGTTCTGCTTGATCATTGAAAGGCTTTGATTCAAAAATAGCTTGATATGATTTATCTTCTAATTCTTTCAAATATACACGACCACTTGCTTGTGTGTTTGATGCAAAGCAAACATTGGTAAAAAATCGAGATGTAAAACCAAACAGTTTTGGTTCAAACCAACATTGCGCTAAATTTTCTGATTTGTTTAAAGCAATATCTTGAATTTTTAAATAATCTTGAACATGTGCCGCGTTGATCACAGCCTGTAATTCATCAGTCATGGCAGGAGCTGGAACAATCAATCGAACTTGTTCATCTTTTGCTAAATTTTTGCATGAAACTGATACATCAAATTGATATCGATCATGATAAATTACAAATTTTTTCTCAATTTTTGCAGAACCATGCGTTGCTTGATAGACCAATTCATGCGCAGTACCATCTTGAATCGTTTCTGAACTAATCAATTTATAAGCAACTGGAGTTACATCATGAAGTGCTACAGCAAAATATTGATCATCCTTACCCAACATCACCACACGTTTGTCATGTTGCCATAAAAGTGTCATGGCCTGAAGCGTTGCTCCACGCGTTGAAAAAACATATTCAGCCAGATCTGTGGTGATCGTGGTCAATTCTGGCTGCACAACATCTGATGCAAATTGAGTATTTAATTTTAAAGGCGTTGCTACAAATTGCGCAGTTGAAACTGCAACATTTTGTCCTGATGTGAAAATTTCTGAAACATTTGAGGGCACTGACGGCGTTGAATATTTTTCAATTACAAAATTCACGGCTGTTCCCAACACCGCATATAAAACAAACATGGTCGCCATTCTACTGAAGGAAATTGACATTTCTTCGCGATTTTTAAAAAAATATCGACTAAAAAGTCTGTTGAAAACAAAAAATGTCGCGGTAAATAAAGCTGATTGATATATAATTTCTGCAAAATTCATAGACAATACCTTATAAACATGTAAAAAATAATTATTAAATGCTAAACTGTTGCAACTATATTATCAAAGATCCGACCATTAAGCGAATGAATTTATAGCTACAAAAAGGAGTTATTTTATGAAAATGTCAAAACGACATTATCGAATTGGTGAACTTGCAGAGTCTTTAAAAGTTGAAAAATTTGTTATTCGTTTTTGGGAAAAAGAACTTGGCATAAAATCGGTTCGTTCTCAAGGTGGACAAAGATTTTATGAAGAAAAAGATTTTCAAAAATTTAAGTTAGTCAAAGAACTTTTATATGATAAAAAATTTACATTAGCTGGTGCTAAAAACGAACTTGAAAACATGAAAAAAAATCGTAACGTTATTGCAACTCAAGTTGAAAAAAATATCAGCAAAACTTCTTGCGACTGCAAAGAAAAATTAGCACAAATTCGACAGGAACTTTTGAAATTTAAACAAGCACTTTAACTTTTTACATTTTTAATTTTAATTTTGCTATGCTGACATATCAATGTATATAAAAAACAACGAGAACAACATGATCAACACAAAAAAACACTTTCATTTTATTGGCATCTGCGGCATTGGCATGAGTGGCATAGCAAAAATTTTACTCACACAAGGGTTGAAAGTCTCTGGATGTGATAAAAACATTGACCCTGCACGAGCTCAAGAACTTGAAAAACTTGGCTGCCAGATCGGCACTCATCAAAGCTCAATTTGCAATGACGCATCAATCACAACCATCGTTCAAACATCTGACGTACCAGGAACCCATCCTGAAATTATGCAAGCTCAATCAAAAAACATCCCTGTTCTTTTGCGCGCAGAAATTTTGGCAAAAATTATGCAGGACAAAATTTCAATTGCTGTTGCCGGAGCTCATGGAAAAACAACAACTTCATCACTATTGGCTCATGTTTTGCTTCACGCAAAGATTGACCCAACGGTGATTGTTGGTGGCCAAATGCATGAAATTAAAAGTAATGCTCATGCCGGTTCTTCAAAATTTTTAGTTGCAGAATCTGACGAAAGTGATCGTTCATTTTTATTGCTTCCAAAAACGTACACCATCGTGACCAACATCGATCGCGAACATTTAAACACGTATCACGATTTTGATGATATTAAAAATTCATTTGTACAATTCATGAACAATTTACCAAAAGATGGCTGTAATTTTATTTGTTTGGATGATACTGGCATTCAATCTGTTCTGCATCGTATCACAACACCATACATGACCTATGGTACAAATCCGCAAGCTGATTTTTCTATTCACAATGTCAAACTATCACCTGATTTTTCAGAATTTGAAGTGAAAATAAAAGGAATGGATCCTCGTCTCCACGAGGATGAGGGAATTTTGTTTAAAGTTTCACTCCCTGGCATGCACAATGTTTTAAATGCCACCGGAGTCATTGCTGTTTGCCTGCGTTTAGGACTTGATTCACAAGCAATCAAAAATGGGCTAGAAACGTTTCAAGGGGTAGACCGAAGGTTTACGCTCAAGGGCATTTCAAAAAATCATGGTGCGATAATTTTTGATGATTATGGACATCATCCCGCAGAACTTCAAGTCACCTTCAAAGTTGCTCAAACAAAAGCTCAAGCAAAAATCATTGTAGTTTTTCAACCACAACGATTTAGCAGAACCAAGCACCTTTGGCATGAATTTGTCCAAACCTTGGCATATGCCCCGATTGATCAGTTAATTTTAACTGATATTTATCCTGCAAGCGAAGCTCCGTTGCCCGGCATCACAAGCCAAAATCTGGTTCAAGAAATTCAAAAAATAAATCCTGACTTCAATGTCCAATTTATCCCATTTGGTGATCATGGAGAACAAATCTTGGAAAAACTTGAAACAACATTAACCAAAAATGATCTGCTTTTATTTCAAGGCGCTGGCAAAGTGAATAAATTAGCTGATGCGTTGATTTAAAAGAAATAATTTTGCCCAAAATTCCTGAATTCAACAAACTTAAACATCAACTTGACTGTTTTTCAAAAAAACAGCGATTCTTCTTGTCTAAATTATTGACTTTATCACCTTCATTTTGGCATTCTTAAAGTATGAATTAAAAAATGGAGATCCTTAAGGGGATAATGGAGGTTACGATGAACAAAAAATGGTTTTTACTACTTCTTGCTGCCATGCAAGCTGAATCGATGATCGAGGCTCGCGGCGGCGGAGGTGGAGGTCATGGTGGTGGCGGTCACGGAGGTGGTGGTCATGGCGGCGGAGGTCGTAGCGGACGAGGTAGCAGCGGCGCTCATTCAAGCAGAAGCCATAGCGGTGGTAGTCATAGTGGCAACAGAAGTCACAATGGCAGCAGAAGCCATAGCGGACATAACCATTCAGGGCACAATCACTCAGGAAATCACAATCATAATTACAATCACTGGAATGGTGGCTGGGGTGCTGGTTGGGGTTGGGGATTTGGCGGTTTATGGTTAGGAATGATGTTGACCATGCCTTTATGGTGGAATACTCCACAATCTCAAAATCAATCTGATTTAAAAAATACGGTTATTGACTTACAAAACAAAGTTCAAGATTTAACTTTAAATCTTAATGATTTGAAAAAATCAAACCCAAATGATCCTAAAATTTCAAGATATGAAAACGATATTGAAGTCAGAAAAAATAAAGTTAAAGAATTAATTGATTCAGCACAAGAATTAACTTAAAAAATGGAGAATTTAAAAATGAAAAAGAATTTATTAGTAATTTTACTTGCAACTTTTGCAGCAGGAACAATCTCTGCAGATGAAGGCGGTGGATTTTTTTCACATCTTGGAGAAGGAATAGAAAAAACTTTTGAAGGTGCTGGAAAAGTTGCCGCATCTCCTACACACATAGGTCAAAAATCGAAAAAAGAAATAAAAGAAGAACAAAAAAAGAAAAATGCAGAAAATAAAAAATCAAAAGATCAAGAATCAAAACGACGCCGTGCACGCAGACGTCAAAAATCTGAGGATGCAGAATAAAAAATAAATCAAAATATGGAGAGTTACAAACATGAATAAAAAATTATTGATCCTTCTGGTAGCAACCAGTGGAGTGGGAATGCAGATACAAGCACATGGTGGTGGCGGTGGTGGCTGGGGAAGTTTTGGTGGCGGTCTTGCAACCGGCGTTATTCTTACAAGTGCTGTAAATTCTGGAAGTCGAAATGATCGTGATCCTGCATATTGGGATTACAAACGTGATCGCGAAAATCAACGATCAGTTGATCGAGATATTCGTAAACAAGAACAAGAAATTAAAAAAACTAAAAGAAACATGGATCGCGCTACAACAGATTCTGAACGAACAAGCTATCAAGAAACTTTAAAGCAACAAAATAAACGTCTTTCAGAATTACAAGATCGACGCAATGATCTTGGGTAAAAAATAAATTAAAAAAGGAAAAAGATTTATGAAGAAAACAAATTTTAAAAAAATTGCACTGTTAAGCACAATTCTTCTTGCAAGCTTACCAGCATATTCAATTTCAAACGCTGGTATTGCTGCTGCAACGATTGGTTCGGTAGCTGCTGCAACCATTATTGGTGTTGCTGTTTCAAAATCTCATAAAAATAAAAAGGAAAAAGAATCTGGATCTACAGAATCTTCAAAATCTAAAAAACAAAAATATAACCAATCAAAATCAGTTTCATCATCAACACAATCAAAAAAAGCAATGAAGCATGATTTGAAACGATATGAAAATGAATTAGCAACACATAAAGCTGATTTACAACGCGCAGAACGTAAACAAAAGAAACATAACTCAAAATCCGCTGATGCTGATGTTATGAGACACAAAGCTGAAGTTGCAAAACTTGAACCGATGGTTCAAGACTTAAAAGAACGAATTAAAAAATCTTAATAAAGAAACTATAGAAAAATTTTGTGTAAGCCTTTAAACCCTTTCACAAAAACCCAAAAAAGGCCAGCTTATGACTGGCCTTTTTTTGTAAGCAACATCACGGTTAAAATATTTTCATGACTTAAGATAATTTGACACCAAACATTTCCTGGTCTTGAAAATAACAAACAAAGTTCATCAGTACTTTTAAAATTAGAAACCAAATCCCACCCTAAAATTTCCATCTCCATGTCGTAATACTTTTTTACCATTTCTAAATCTATAAGACTTCCCTTGACGGGATGATAAACAATTTGCACGTTTTCTTCATGTTCTTGATCAGGAATTACCGCTTGTAACCGAAACCCAAAAACAGCATCAGGAATTTGAGTCATACGTGCCACAGATTCTTCAAGATGTGTGATATCTTGTGATGGCTTTATAATTATTGCTTTTGAATGTTTGCGTGAACAACCTGAAATAAAAAAACAAACCAAGAGACTCAGCAATATTTTCACATTTGCAAAAAATTCAAAAATAAGATGTTTTAATGTTTTGTGCATAATCATACCCCACTCAAAAAGAAAAGTGGGTTTTATAAAAACCCACTTTAAAATTCATTTCAAATATCATCAAATGTGATGAAAAATGATTAAGCTACAGCCGCTTTATTAACTTTAGCTGTTTTTTTAACAACTTTTTCTTTAATTTTTGCAGCTTCACCAACTTTATGACGAACATAGTATAATTTTGCACGACGAACTTTTGCTTGCGCAAGAATTTTAATTGAATCAATAATAGGAGAATACAATGGATAAATACGTTCTACAGCAACATCATCTGCGCCAATTTTACGAACGGTAAATGTTGAAGATGCAGCATTATTGCTTTTTGCAATCACATTTCCAACAAATGTTTGAACTCGTTTGTTATCGCCTTCTTGAACCCATTGAGCAACTTCTATTTTGTCACCAATGCCAAATTTTGGAAAATTTAATTCGCGAACTGCAAGCGATTGGATTGTTTCTTTGTTTAATTTATTTGATTTCATGATGTTTTTTAACCTTTGACCTATCATTTCATATCATGTTTAAGATTACCCTAAAACATGAACAATAACAAATTTATTAACCTATTTCATTTCTTTTTGGACATCAAAACCTAACCATTTATCAAAAATAATTGCTGCAGCAGATCGAACCGACAAATGATTAAATGTACTCAGCCCATGAAGCGGCGGAAAAAAATAATCACATTTTTCAATCAATTCAGATCCCATACCATGCCCTGTCCCCAACAAAATTAATACTGGTCGATTTTGTGACCAAATTTTTGCTTGATCATGATAAGAGATCATTTTAGAACTTCCATGCTCAAATCGAGCAGAAGTTCCAATAATGAGCGGTTTTTGACTCGTTATTTTTTCAATATTTTCAATCACATTTTCAAGTTGCGGCACAACATGTACGCGACTGATTGCTTCATAACGATGTTTATTGTATTCAATTCCTGTCTCTTTTTCTTGCCAAAATTCTAAAATAGTTTTGACAATTTTTTGCTGATCAATCAACGGTGTAACTACAAAATAATCTTTTATGTTGTAAGTTGTTGCTGATCTTGCAATATCATGCACATCAATTGAAGTGACCGATGTTGTTCCAACGCGTCCATCTTTTAAAGCAATTCCCGTATGCATCAATGCTACAAAATGTGGTGGCACAAATTTTTGTGCCATTTTTTTTTGCGCATCAGTGATGCTATAAGAGCGCAACCAATCAAAATGCTTTTGTACCGTTAATTGTACTGCTTGCTGCTCACGCCATGTTTCAATTGCTTTATGATCCCCTGAACGAAGTACTTGCGGAACTTCACGCCCCTTCCAAACCACCGGTTTGGTGTACTCAGGATAATCAACAAATGCACCTGAAAAAGAATCTAAGTCAACCGATTCTTGTTTTCCAACAATGCCTGGCATGTGACGAAATACTGCTTCCATGACAACCATGGCAGGAATATCGCCACCCATCAAAACAAAATCTCCAATCGATATGATTGCATCTGCATATTCAGACTCTGCTCGAGCATCAATGCCTTCATATCGCCCTGCAACAAACATAACATGCTGATGTTTTTGTATTTTTTCCCACAAATTTTTGCTGACCGGTTGCGTTAATTTTGTTCCTTGTGGTGACAAAAATATTTTAAAAGATTTTCCGAATTTTGAATCAAGATCATCAACGCAACGTTCAATCACTTCAGGACGAATCAACATCCCAGAATTATGACCAAAAGTTGGACCATCAATGCGTTCTTTTGGCTCAACATATTCAAATAACGTTTTAATATTGCACGATATCAAATTGTTTTCAGTTGCTTTTTTAAACAAACTGGTTTGCAAAAAAGGCTGATACAATTGCGGAAATAACGTAACAATAGAAATATTCATAATCCCCCGATACACTCAACTTCGCTTACAGCTACATTGAGCACTTAAAACGAACGGCAATGACCGTTCGTACAAAGTGTTTTGCGTAGCAAAAAATATCGAAGTACTTGATTGTACTTACTCAGCTTTTGCTTTTACTGTTTTTTTTGCTGCTGTTTTTTTAACAGAAGCTACAGTTTCTACTGCTGATTTTGCAACTGCTTGAGGTTTTCTCATTTTGATTAAACGAGCTACAGCATCAGTTGGTTGTGCACCAAGTGACATCCAATGAGCTACACGATCATCATGAAATTGAACAAGTTGTTTTGTTTTTGGATTGTAAGTACCAAGGCTTTCAAGGTACATTCCATCTCGTTTTCTGCGAGAATCAATTGCGACAATTTTATAAATTGGAGCATGTTTTTTACCAACACGGGCAAAGCGAATTTTTACAGCCATCAGGCCAATCCTTTAAAAAAAGTTGAACAGTTAAAATTTTTATTTTTCAAAAAAACGATTCTTCTTTAGAAGTTTAACAAATTGTTTACTTTGTTCAAATCTTTGCAATAAAAGTTGTATCGTTGCCACATCTACTCCTGCTCCTTTTGCAATACGATTTTTACGAGATATATCTTGTAACAATGAAGGCTTCACTCGCTCTTGATGCGTCATTGAGCCTAAAATTACTCTAAATTTTTTCAGCTCCCCTTCACCTTTTGATATTTCTGCAGAAGGAATTGAAATATTTCCCATTCCCGGCATAAATTTTAAAATTGATGAAATTGAACCTAATTTTGAAACCATGTTCAATTGTTGAGCGAAATCATCAAGCGTAATGTCGCCAGACATCATCGCTTTCGTCATTTTTTCTTGATCAGCTTGTTTAATTTTGTCCTGCGCTTGCTCAATTAGCGTTAACATATCACCCATGCCAAGCATGCGTTTTGCAATTCGTTCAGGTCGAAAAATTTCTAAATTTTCTAGTTTTTCGCCAGTACCCACAAAATAAATTGGTTTTTTAAGTACATACCGAAATGCAAAAGCTGCACCACCGCGAGCACCACTATCCATTTTTGATAAAATCGCGCCATCAAAACCAACAGTATTTTCAAACGTTTGAGCAACTGAAAGTGATTCTTGCCCAGTCATGCCATCCAAAATCATAAAATTATATTTTGGCTGCAGAATTTTTTTAATTTGAACCAATTCTTGCATCATAGCATCATCCACCTGCAAGCGCCCTGCAGTATCAAACAACAAATATTCATAACTATTTTTCTTAAAATAATCATAAATTTCTTGTGTTGCTTGCACTGGACTACTGCTGTTTGCACGGTAAAAATCAGCACCTGCTTGTTGTGCCACAATTTCAAGTTGATCAATTGCCGCAGGACGATAAAAATCAACCGATGCACACAAAATTTTTCGTGTTTTTCCACGTTTGTCTGCTTGCGCTTTGATAAAATATGCCAATTTTGCAATGGTTGTTGTTTTACCAGAGCCCTGCAATCCCATCATCAAAATAACCGATGGAATCTGAAAGGTAAAAGTTTCTTGCAAATACTCTCCGCCCAAAAAAGCAACCATTTTGTCATACACAACTTTAACAAATTGCTCTGCAGGCTTCATAGATGCAACCAATTTTTGACCGACGACTTCTTTTTCAACCGTTGCAATAAAATCTTGCACCGTTGTAAGTGGCACATCAGCCTCAAGCAAACTTTCTTGAACTTGCTCTAAAGTTTTTGCCACATTGTCTTGAGTTAATCGAGAATTTCGACTGAATGATGAAAAAATGGAACTAAATTTTTGTGTTAAAAAATCAAACATAGCTTTTTCGAGTTTGTTAAATTATAATCATGCAAAATTATGAATTTATTATAGCACAAAACCAACGGTAAGTAAAAAAATACGGAATTTATGAAAAAATTAATTATTTTACTATTTTTTACATACGGACACACGCAATGTTCTGATCAACCGCCAATAGATTTTACAACGAGCAAATGGACCATTGTTCATTTTAACACATTTTTAGACTTAGCGCGTAAAGCATTAAAATCAGAAAATCCTGATCCTGTTGTCGTTAATCGCGCAATTAAAGAGCCACATCCTAGTGTCGTTAGTCGCGCAATTAGAGCAAACATTAATACTCCAGAAATTCAAGAAAAACAAACAGAACTTTTTAAATTTTGGATTGATAATAACGCAACTCTTTTGTCGTATCAAAATTTTTACAAAAGCCTTGATGCATTACCGGTCTATGGGTACAGGTCCAACACAAATGATTGTTTTGATACTTTAAATCCTATTGTTCTTGCAGCATATCTGAAAAATTTCAAACTTGCTCAACAATTAATAGATGCAAAGATTTCCATGAAAGCTTCTACGTTTGTTCAACCATTGTTTAAAGATTCTAGGCATGGGGATCTATTTTATTTTTTAATTATCACTCATTCAAATTTTTCCCAATATGATCTTGAATTTTTTTTAAAAAACAATGCCTCTATGTCAAAAAGTTTTGAATCATTAGAAACAGTTAAAATTGCTCGAGAAAATATTGAACGCAGAAAATGCATCAATCGCTTTGCAGCATCACGTCGACGCCAAAATAAAAAATTACCGATTCTCGTTCAAAAAATAATTTTTGATTTTTTACAACCAAAAATCTACGATAATGAAACTCGTCGCAACCATGACCATGCAAATTTTATGATACAAGAGCGTATTGAATCTGAAAAACAAAGAAAAATTGAAATAGAAGAAAAAATTGCATGTATGAAAAAAGATCGCATTGATTGTTGCTCGATGCAGTAACATTGTATATAAAAATTTAAGGAATTTTATGAAAAAGTTCATCGTTTTAGCTTTAACTTTCGCCATAATTACCCCAAGCTCACAAAACAATCCCTTAGTTCAAGCTTTGTTAAATAATGATTCTGAAAGATTAATCGCTGAAATTCAAAAAAATCCTCTTCAACCAATTCCATATCAATGTATTCAAGAAGCTGTAATAAGCAATTGCAGCAAAACAGTTGCAATTTTAACACAACGCGTCACTGAAAATCCTGAATTATTAGAAATTTATGAATTCAGAAAAGACTTACGAGAACTTAAAAAACTGAATGCAAAAACATTACTTATGTTAGCTATAAATTGCTCAACGCTCGAAGCAGTAAAAAATTTGCTTTCAATTCCATGCGTCCAACAAACTATAGGCCATACCACAACATGTACTTTTTATGATTATAGATGGTTGCATCGTCGTTATAACAGAAATCCAGAAACGATTATAGAAGATTCGGCCCTAACACTCGCATGCAACAATAATTCTGATTTTATAGAAACTTTACTAAATTTTAAAGCAAATTTATCACAAAGTCGCAAGCTTTCAGAAAGAGAAGAACAATTGCTTCAATATGCTCAACAAAATATTGCACAAAAAGATAAAATTCATCGGTATCATGCATACTTGCAAAAAACAGATCCTTCAAAAAAAATACCCAAAAAATCGCTCAAAATTATTCGCTCCTTTCTTATATCAAGAACAAAATGGGGAAATTTTTCGCCGAAAAAACCTCAAGAAGAATCTTCCGGTGGAATGGGCGGAAGTATGTTTTATTAATCAACATCATAATTTAATATCCAGGTTTTAAATCTTGTAGTATACTGATTTTATATTGCTCAAATCGTATATTTCAAAAAAGTACCTAAAAAATGGCAAAACGAGAATTAATTGATACCAAATTTACGCGTAAAACATTGTTGATCGGTGTTCATGCTCCGCACAATAAAACTGATAATATTCAAGCGTATTTTGATGAATTCATCAATCTTGCGGTAACTTATGGTGCAACAGATTACATCAACATCAATGTAAAATTGCGGACTATTGATCCTGGATATTTTTTCACCAAAGGAAAACTTGCAGAAATTAAAGCAATTTTTGATGACGGTGAATTTGATGACATCATAATTTCTGACATGCTTTCTCCACAACAAGAACGCAATTTAAATGACATGCTTGATTGTCCCATTTTAGATCGAACTCGCTTGATTTTGGCAATTTTTGAAAAATCTGCAAAAACTTCTGAAGGTAAAATGCAAGTTGAAATTGCACTTTTAGAATTTGCAAAAACTCGCGTGACCGGACATGGAGTTCATCTTGATCAACAAGCTGGAGCAATTGGTGTGCGTAGTGGACCTGGTGAAACTATGAAAGAAGCAACAATTCGCCATTTAAATCGCTCAATTTTAACACTCAAACGCCATATTGAAAAATTAGATAAAGCTCGCGCAACACAACGTAAACAACGACTTTCCCATGGCGTGCCTCAAATTTGTCTTGTTGGATATACCAATGCTGGAAAATCATCCATTTTAAACGAACTGACCAACAGTGATGTACTTGCAAAAGATCAACTATTTGCAACCCTTGATACCACAACACGACAACTTGTGATCAATGGAAAAAAAATTGGACTTCTTTCAGACACTGTTGGATTTATTCAACAACTTCCTCATCAACTCATTGCATCATTTCAATCAACACTTTCAGAACTTTCATATGCCTCACTGTTACTCGTAGTTATTGATATTTCAGACAACAACTGGAAATCACACATCGATGTCGTACTGCAAACATTAGATACCATCAATGTGGAAAAAGAGATTTTGTTTGTATTTAACAAAATTGATAAATTAACCAAAAAAGAACTTGAACTTCGCTTAAGTCAATTTGGGTTTTTCTCTCCATATGTTGCTGTCAGCTGCATTAAACCAAATGGTTTAAATCCACTTAAAAAATATCTTGAAAAGTGGAAACCGAAAGCTTAAAGCATCATGTTTGAACATAAACTTTCGTTTGACACCTTTGTGGCAACGCAATTAAATCATGAACAAAAAACTGCAGTTCAGGCAAAAGATGGATCATTTTTGGTTATCGCTGGTGCAGGATCTGGTAAAACTCGTGTGATCACAGCACGAATTACCAATTTAATTTTAAATCATCAAATTGAACCTTCATCAATCATTGCGCTCACATTTACCAACAAAGCTGCTCAAGAAATGCAACATCGTATTGGTCAATTTTTACCAAATTTACGCACCAAACCAACGATTGCTACTTTTCATGCATACTGTTTAAAATTACTTAAAAAAAATAATTTTTTAAATAACATGCCCGATTTTACCGTGATTGATGCACAAGACGCACAAAAATTATTACAATCGATTGTCAAAGAAAAAGGCTTAGAAAAATTATTCAATGTAAAACAACTCATTTCATTTTTTTCAAATTTTAAAATGAATGAAGTTTTAAAACTTGATGAACCAGCTTGGAACATGCATCATGCTCAACAATTTATAGAACTGTACAATGCCTATGAACAACAAAAAAGAATGAGCAACTATTTAGATTTTGATGATTTACTTTATAAAACGTATGAACTTTTTGTAAAAAATCCTGATTTTGCATCAAGGCACCTTGCGCATCATCGTCATGTTCTGGTTGATGAATATCAAGATACCAACTTGATTCAACATGAACTTTTAAAACAGATGACACAACAAAATAAAAAATTGGCAATTGATTCAGTCTGTGCTGTAGGTGACGAAGATCAATCAATTTATTCATGGCGCGGAGCCAATGTGAAAAATATTTTAGAATTTCACAATGAATTTATAGGTACTCAAAAAATTAAACTTGAACAAAATTACCGCTCTACTCAGCAAATTTTAGATATTGCCAACAGCGTGATAAAACATAATGTTGATCGAAATCACAAACAACTTTGGTCTGCAAACACCAAACAACATCAACCACTTTTGATGGAATGTTTATCAGATTTGCAAGAAGCTGCACTTGTAGCACAACTTATTCATGTGATTTCAAAAAAAGAATCATTAAATTCAATTGCTATTTTATATCGAACGCACTATCAATCACGTATCATTGAAGAAGCATTGATTAAAGAAAGCATTGCCTACAAAATGATCGGGGGCATTTCGTTTTATGAACGAAAAGAGATTAAAGATTTGCTTGCCTATCTTCGACTTGTGATCAATCCATTTGACCGTATTTCACTATTTCGTGTGATTAATTGTCCAGCTCGTGGCCTGGGTGAAAAATTTGAAGAACAGTTTGTACAAACATGGACCCAAAATCCATTTTGCAACTGGCAAGAAATTGCAAAAATTTTGATTTCGCAAAATCAACTTGCAAAAAAACAGGCAACATCACTACAAGAATTTTTACAAATGTTTGAAATTTTAGATAAAAAGAATGAAGACATGGATTCCCGTCTTCACGGGAATGAGGAGAAGGAAAACCAGGATCAAAAGAGAGAAAAAATTCTCACAAAATTTCCGTCCGTTACTCATTACCTCGAGCATTTTATTAAAGTTACCGGATATTTTTCATACCTTGCAAACAGTTTTGAAAAAATTGAAGCTGAAGAAAAACGTGCAAACGTTGCTGAATTTTTACGAGCAGCTGCATATTTTGATGAGCACCAAAAAGTTGGATTATCTCAATTTTTAGATGAAATCTCTTTGATGCAAGAAATGATTAAACAGGATGATCAAACATCACAACGCGTCAACATGATGACATTGCACAGCGCCAAAGGCTTAGAATTTAACACGGTACTTTTGGTAGGACTTGAAGAAGGACTTTTACCAAGCAGCCAATCTATTGGTCAAGAAAATGTGCAAGAAGAACGAAGACTTTTTTATGTTGGAATTACTCGTGCACGTGAAAAACTTTTTATTTCACACAGCAAATATCGCAATACTTTTGGAAAACTTGATCAACAACGACCTTCCAGATTTTTACAAGAAATTCCAAAACATTTCATGCTGCAACAAGAAGCTGCTCATTGGAGCAAATCAAGCTTTGTAACTTTTTTTCAAGAATGGTTTACAGGCACTCCACAAAAAATAGTACAAAAAAATACGGCTGTTCCAGAAATTCAATCTACGACAACATCATCTTTTTCAGCAAACATCAAACGTTTACAATCTGTCAAACATGAAAAATTTGGTTTAGGAATTGCTCACAACGTTGAACAAAAAGGTGACAAAATTTTTGTCACTGTTCATTTTACACATCATGGAACCAAAAAAATTGAAAGTTCTTTTTTAAAAATTGTATAAATTGAAGATACTCAATAACTCTTGAATATTTACCCAAATATTCATTTTTTAATCAACACTAACAGCAGTCAATCGATCAGACTCATCATCATTAATATTATCATCAAGAACAACGGAATGATTTGACTCTTCAGTTGCTCAAGCTTCCTACGCTTCTTTCTCTAATAAGCATTTTTTAAACAATTGTTGTTCTTTTGAATCAACTTGTGCAAATTTACCAGATAAACGCCATTCACTTGGTACAAGATTTGATAAAATTTCAATAATATTTTCTTTTTGATTTAACTCTTTTAAAGACATTTTATTTTGCACAGCGTAATATTTTAATATGTCATAATACAAATCCAAACCATCAGCGACCTTTTGAATATCTTTTCGCTCTTTATCCGAGTAGACTTGTGAAAATAAAAAATCAAATTTTGCTACAATCAATTCTTCATTCAAAGAAAACATCTCAATAATGTCATAATGTGGAATTAAAAACCGATCTAATTTGAATCCTCTCCTACGAACTAAAAAATTATTGTCCTTATAGCATTGTTTTAATTTGTCAGATGCATCATCAATTAAATCTGAAAGCAACGAAACTTTTTGTTCCTCGGATAAAAAACGTGTCCAGATCATTCGAGCTGCTGTATGATCTGATTTTTTCCAGTGCTCCACCAATGCTGTCCCTGCAAAAAATTGATGCGTATTCAAAATCATCAAAGCTATTAAACTATATTTTTTCATAATTAATCCCTACTCTTTTCCATTAAAAAAATCAGCAACACTTACATTCATTAAAAAATGGTTGTTTTCTATAGAAACAAATGCAGCCAAACACCCGACAGAAGATTTTAAACCATTTGGATTTTCCATCATTTTTTGCATATCAGTTGTAGCATTCAGCACAATATCTTTTCCAATAATTTTACCCGTATGTAAAACAACGCCATCATCAGGTACAATAAAATAACCCTGTTTATTTTTTAAAACCACATAAGCATGATCTTGAATTTTAGGATTTTCTGACAAATATGGCCCTTTCCATAATTTAGGGACTGCTAAATTCATAGAACCAACTTGATCTCCTACAAATTCTTTAACGGTTAAAAAATCAATGTAATTTTTTTCATGATCAAAAGAAATAATTTTGCAATCTTGATGAATTTTTTGAAATACTTTTTGCAAATTAATAACGTCTTGATGAATTATCATGTCAGTTGATTTGTTGGCATGTTGCCAAAAAACAACCAATGATATCACCGAAAGTGCTGAAAAAATAGTCGTCGCAATAAAAAATAGCAACGAAGAATAACGCGAATGCGAAGATTTGCGAACCATAAAAAACCTCCATTTTTATAAGTCCTCTAACCAATATCTTACTAAAAAAAAGCTGTAAAAATAAAGATTTTAGTAGTCTAATTTTATAGCTTGACGTACTTGTTGCATAGTTTGAGCTGCTACACTTTGAGTATTTTTTGTTCCTTCAAGCACAATTTTTAAAATTTCTCCTGGGTCCTTTGCAAGCTCCAGACGTCGATTTCGAATAGGCTCAAGCATTTGATTGAGTACTTCAAACAGGTAATTTTTCAAAACCACATCACCCAAGCCACCTTTTTGATAATGAGCTTTAAGTTCTGCAACTTTTGCAATATCTTTATCAAATGCATCAAGGTAGGTAAAAACTACATTGCCTTCAATTTTTCCGGGGTTATTCACATGTGTATGGCCAGGGTCAGTATACATGCTCATAACCCGTTTTTTAAGCGTATCTGCATCATCTGCTAAAAATATGGCATTGTTCAAACTTTTGCTCATTTTTGCTTGACCATCAAGGCCGACTAAACGAGAAACTTTTGGCACCATTGCCTTGGCTTCTGGAAAAACTTCAGTTTGATAAATTCGATTAAATGATCGAATAATTTCGTTTGTTTGCTCAATGACGGGCAATTGATCTTCACCAACTGGAATAATGGTTCCTTTTACCACCGTAATATCTGCAGCTTGACTCACAGGGTACATTAAAAATCCTGCCGGAACTGACTCCCCAAAACCTTTTTGAGCAATTTCTGTTTTGACGGTTGGATTTCGAAGTAAACGATTCACCGTTACTAAATTTAAATACAAAACCGTAAGTTCTGCAATTTCTGGAATCATGGATTGAATAAAAATGGTTGTTTTTTTGGGATCAATTCCAACTGCCAAATAATCAAGTGCAACTTGAAGCACATTTTCACGAACTTTTGCAGGATTTTCTGCATTGTCTGTTAATGCTTGAATATCTGCAATCATGACAAACTGTTGGTAAATATTTTGAAGTTCAACTCGATTTAAAAGTGATCCTACATAATGTCCCAAATGAAGTTGACCGGTTGGTCGATCACCGGTCAGGACAATCTCTTGCTTTTTCATAAATTTCCTTACTAAATTCAAATGAGTAAAAATGAGAGGTTAAAATAGATTACAACGAAAAAAAGGAAAAATACATGTTCTCAAAACTACCTTTTTCATCACTCCAAGAATTTGGAGCAGATCAACTTGGTCTGTACAGTGTTCAAAATTATATCGAAGTTATAGTGCTCAGTTTTGTACTTTACAAAATATTGCACTGGTTAGAACAAGATCACACGAAACATTTATTGTTGTATGTTTATGCCTATGCAGCATTGATGATCGCAAGTTATGCCACATCATGCACCACGCTTTTTTGGATTATGTTTGTGAGTATTCCTCTTGCAACAATTACCGCAATTATTCTTCATCAAAAACAACTGCAGAAAAATTTCATTTTTGCATCAAGCAAAAATTTAACACCGTACACCATGCCTGCAAAAAATTGGTTAGGACTTTTTGTTCGATCTTGTTTACTCACGGCATATCAAAAAAAACAATTATTTTGCATTATCGAACGAACACAACATTTAGCTCCAGTTTTGCACAGCCCTGTTCATTTACATCTTGCGATTCAACAAAATGTGATTGATCTGATTCTTTCAAGCAATGCTTTACAAAATTCATCCCTTATTTGGCTTTCAGAATCTGGAATTTTGCTTACCGTGAATGCAACCTGGAAAGAAACTATTACCAATCAAATTTTATCTGCACATCAAAAAACAAATTATGCAGAAATTGCACTTTTAACCAACAAAACTGATGCTTTAGTTTGGTCAATTGATCCAACAACTAAAATGGCAATGCTTTGGTATCAAAACAGTTTTATGCAACAACTCACCATTGATCAACTTATGAAAAGCTGCCAACAAATTTTAAATCAAAAAACTGAAATTCAACCTTTATCACAAGAAGGAACAATTCATGCAACAGAAAACGAAAACAATTCCAATAATTCTGCATCCTAATTTTACACGATGCGCAGCAATTTTTTTTGGATACACGATATGGTTTTTTAGTTCAAATTTTTGTTTTGTGCATAAAAAAATTACAATTCCTATCTGTTTTTATCAGACAACTGATCGTATAATTCAAGCACCTGAGCTTGTCACGATTCAAATTTATGGTCCTCGGCATCAGCTCCATCATTTAAATAGTTCAGAATTAGCTATGCATGTTGATGTAAGTAACTTTAAAGATGGAAATCATGAAATATTGCTCAGTTCTGCAAATCTTTTTTTACCTGAGACCTTAAAACTGGTAGAATTAATACCGGCAGCTATTTCGTGCAACATTTCAACACCATGAAAAATACACCATGAATCAAACACCTAATATTTTTGTTAACAGTGGCATTCGCAATAAAATTAATGCTCCAATTTTTCAAGAAAAAAATATTCAAACTTTAGGATATGCAATTGGATATCTTTTATCAGAAGAATTTGAATATTCATGTCCAATTTTGATTGCAACAGATACTCGACCTTCAGGAACAAAGATTAAAGAAGCTTTGATCAAAGGACTGTTAGATTTTGGTCATGATGTGTTTGATGCAGGAATTTGTCCAACACCATGTGTGGCAAAAGCATTAAAAGATTATCAAGGCGATGATGAACATAATGACCTGGATTCCAGATCAGATTCTGGGATGACCGAAGAAGATGAAAACTTTTTTACGCTTGGTATTGTGATAACTGCATCACACAACCCTGCTGAATTTAATGGCATTAAAATTTTGACACCATTTGGATATTTAGACATTCAAACTGAACAAGAAATTTCAAATATTTTTCACGATTTTTCACAAAATCCAAAAATTATTGAAGAAAGTTTACCTGACGAACCAGGATTTCTCATCGATTTTGATCTGCAAACATGGTATCAAGCAGAAATTTTAGATTCAATTGAAAAAATAAATTCTAAAATTTCTGTGGTTCTTGATTGTGCTCATGGAGCAACTGCACAGATTGCACCAAAAATTTTTCAAACTTTAGGTTATCAAGTTACAACAATTAACAATTCACAAGATGGCAATAAAATTAATGTTGATTCTGGATGCAGCAACCCTGAAAAACTCATAGCCTACGTACAAAAACATCATGCAGCTTGGGGTATTGCATTTGATGGCGATGGTGATCGACTCATGATTGTTGATCAACATGGAAAAATATTTGATGGTGATGACATCGTTATAATTTTGTCACAAAATTCAGAATATCAGGATAATTCAATCATTGTTGGCACCATCATGAGCAATGTTGGCGTTCAAAAATATTTTGAGCAACAGAACAAAAAATTAATTCGAACACCGGTTGGTGAACGTAATTTAATTGATGCACTTATCAAACATCAAACATTTTTGGGTAGTGAAACATGCGGACACATTACCATGATGGATCATGCATTTTGCAGTGATGGAATTTTTGCCTCTTTAATGTTTTTACAAACTATTGCGCAAAACCCTGCAGCATTAGATCAAAAATATGATAAATATTTTCAAAAACATGCAACTTTACCAATAGCATGCATCAAAAAAACCAAAGAAGAAATAAAAAATATTGTTGATGAATTTGAACAAAAACATCAAGCTCGATTTGTAGTGAGAGCTTCAAATACTGAACCTATTTTGCGCATCATGGTTGAAGATTTCAATGAACAAGCTACAGAAAAAATTTTAAATGAATTAATTGAAAAATTAAAAAACTAAGGAAAATTTATGGAACTTAAAAATTTATATCACAAACCACTCAGTTACATCCAACACTTATTTATAACTGGATTTATTTTTCTTCTCCCAATCACGATTACATTTTCACTATTTAATTTCTTTTTTCATGTCATTATCAAATGGCTCAAACCAATTAAAGCTCTTAATGTTCCGATTATTTGCATGATTCCACATCATGAAATTTTACTGTTAATTTTATTCATTTTTATTATCGGAATTGTGCTAAAAGCTTTTTTTGCAAAGCCCTTAATCCAACTCTTTGAAAATTTTTTAGGAAAAATTCCTTTTGTAAGAACAATTTATCTTGGTACCCAAAAACTTGTTCACGCTTTTACAGGTCATGACCAATCAAGCTTTAAAAAAGTTGTGGTTATTGAATATCCACGCCAAGGAATTTACAGTATTGGTTTTATGACCAAAGATATTCCCCATGAAATTTCACCTAAAAATTTGCTTGGTATTTATGTGCCTCATACACCAAATCCTGCTTCTGGAAATTTTGTGATGGTGCCAAAAGAAGCCATTTATGAAACAGATTTAACGCGCCATGAAGCCACAGCAATGATCATTTCTGGAGGTATTGTCCAACCAAATCGATATGGACAAAAATAACCATCCAAAGTCTTGATTTTTGCTACTCTAATCAGCTAATCTGAATATTAGAAAACAGGATTAATGATAAAAATAGGGGTTACAAAAATCATGAATTTTAAAAAAGTAATATTGAGCTTTTCAATTTTAATTATCGGTTGTATAACAAATTTATCTCTGCAATCAGCACAATCATATCAATTTAACAATGGTAAATCTGTTTTTGGACGTCAAACTTTGCATCAACCAAAAAATTTCAATCAATATCGTCCAACAATGTCAAATTCTTCACCAACCTATACAATGCCAAGTTCTCAATATCCATCAGCAACCTATCCAATACCTCAATCTTCTTCCTACCAAAATGTATCAAATGATTCAGCTGTTGACCCAAGAATGATGGTTAATGATTACCAGAATTTTTCTATCATGCAAGCAATTGATAACAATGATGTAGACGCTATAAGAAATGCTTACGATCAAAACCTGGAAAATTTAGACAATCTTTTTTTAGATAACATTTCATTGGAATTAATATCGCCAATTCATTACGCAGCAATGAAAGCAAACGATCCTAGAATTTTAAAAATACTACTCGATAATGGCACTGATGTGGATGAAAAATCAGAAAATGGAAAAACTCCTTTATTTTATGCTTTAAAATATAATCCAAATCCTGAAATTGCATTCTTTTTACTTAATAATGGAGCTAATCCTAATGCTCGAGATCATTTTAACCATCATGTTTATTCACAACTGATGAACAATACATCAAACATAAGTAAGTTAGATAAAGCTCGAGTCACAGCAAACATGATTCGTCATGGAGTTGATCTTACCAATATATCTTCAGCATATTTTCCAAAAACTGCACATGTTACTCCAACTCAGATTCATAATAAAAATCCAAACACAAAAACCTTGAATAATGTCGTAACCCCACCTCAAGCATTAACTTCAGATGATATGTGTATCGTTTGCTTAGAGCCAATTGCCGATATTACAGTACCAACATACAAAACAGAATGTTGTAAACAATTTTTATGTCAAAATTGTGCTCAAAATATACAAAGAACTGCTGAAGCAAAATTTAATAATCCACATCCTTCAGACGTTACGCTTCAGTCTTTAATCAGTTGCCCAGCATGTCGCACAAATCCATTAAGTTTAAAAAATTTTGATAAGCAAACACGAACTTCTTCATCAAATGCTATTACATTACCTTACAATTTTTAAAATTAAACCAAGTTGAAAAAATGATTAATTTTTGCCATTACAATAAGACATTGTTATAATAAGTTCATGTTGCATTTCAAACATATGGGGTCAAAAGATTATGGACATTCAAAAATATTTTTTCAGTTTCATGTTGAGTGTTGGACTCACATCAAACATCTACACTTCTGATGAGGAAATATTGGATTTGCCATTAACAGTTGCAACTAATTATGTTGGTGGTGGAGTTGATGACGCTCAAGGATTAAATGAATTTTTAGACAAGTATTTAAAGGGTCGAAATTTAAATACTTTTATAGTAGCAAGAGGTTTTACCCTTCCTGAATATGCAGAACATTATCATGCTGATCAAAAAATTTTGGACGTTTTAGAAAAACACGGTGCTCGTATAAAAAAGAAAATTCATGCACCAAAAAAATTACCTAACCTTGCTCCTGTGCCAAAAAAAATTCCAAATATTACTCCTGCAGCAAGAAAAATTCCAAATTCTGCTGAAATTATGGAAAAGCAAAGACGAGCTGCAATGAAAAAAGCTTATGAAGAAGAACAACAACGATATGAAACAGAAATGCAACAAAAAATAAATAATGAAGATATCGAACTTCGTCATGCTTTCAAACAACCAACACCTGCTGCACATTTACAAGAATTAGGCATTATTATTCCTGATTTAAAAAACGCAACAAACATCCGAAATACCGTAGCAAAAGCTTACAAAAAACGAGCATTACAATTACATCCAGACACGGGTGGCAAAGAAAGTGATTTTAATTATTTCCAAAAAGAATGGAAAAATTTGAAAACATGGATGCGTGAAAGATTTGATATCGATTTTGACGAAAGTCATTAAAAATTTTAATTTTGAAATTACATACATGCTGTTTGAAGTAAAAGTTAAATTTTATCTCAAGCAGCATTTATTTTTATCCTGCAAAATACTTTGCTATAAATCCATCAAGCATAAAACTACTACCACCATTTTTTAAAGCAACATCAACGGTATACAACTCTTCATGTGCTTGTTTTAATGTTGCAGGCTGATACAAACGCCAATCATGCTTTAAAAATGAAAATGGAAGCCCATAGGTCATCTGTTTTTGACTCTGATCAACACGCCCTTGAGCACACACATAAAAATATGCTTTAAATAGTTGGTCTGAAAAAAAGACTGTCCAAAATTGGTCTGAATAATGATTTTTTACCACATGCCACTCTTGAAAAAATTGATCCGATTTTTTTTCAAAAAACAATTGTGCCAAATAAAACAGTGAGACATCAGAAATTACCAATTTTTCAAGCCATGCATCAAAAAAAAGATCCATGCTTTTGCCCAAAAAACCGGTATACGTTGCAAGCAAACATAACTGTTCCAAATTAAATGATTTTTGATTTCGATATAAACGACCAAAAAAGTATGCTGCAATTTCAGGCTTATGCCCTTGATACAAAAAAGAAATTTTGTGTATCATTTCACGGTCAATTTCTTGAGGTACTTCAATTTTTATATTTTGTTTATTTACAAAATTGCACACGTCATCTTCGCTCAGCCATCCAATAATTTGATGCGGTCCTTGATAGCTTTGTAAAAATTGCAACCAATCTGCTTTCTTTTTTTTTGAAGAAATTAAAGACAAGTCGCCAAACCAAAATGTGCAAGTTTGACCAAGAAACGTTGTATGCAATTTCATTTGAATTTGATTTAAATCTGCATCAAGGTCTAGTTTTTGAAGGGAAGAAGAATTTGGCAATGACAACCACTTTAAAATTTGTGCAAAAGCAAGTGGACTGTAATTTTTGCTTGAAAACAAAATAACTGATGGTTGTTTTTCTAAAATTTGAAGATGATTGTTACAAAAATCTGTGAGTTGCATTT